>NZ_AJXN01000001.1 GCF_000286355.1 Kocuria atrinae C3-8
GCGTGGACTTGCCCGCGCCGGTGGACCCGCCGACCACGGCGAGCAGCGGGGCATCCAAGGATCGGACGCGCGGCAGGACGTAGTCGTCGAGCTGGGCCACAGCCCGGTGCACGGTCTCGCGCTGCTGCGGCGCACTGGCCGTGGCCAGGGGCAACGTGGTGGAGCTCAACAGGTCTCGGGTCCGCTCAAGCGCTTCGATCAGCGGAGTGGCAGATGCGTTTTCGGTGCTCACGCCGCCATTGTGCCAGTGTTCAGGGGCTCACGCGGCGTATCACGGGAAAAGCCACGCGCCGTGGCTCAACGCAGGTCGAGCAGGACGCGGATCTCCGCGAACGCCTCGGGAACCACGCTGTAGTGCGCCCACTTTCCTCGCTGCTCACGCGTGATCAGCCCGGCGTCCACGAGCTTTTTCATGTGGTGACTGACCGTGGGTTGGCTGATGCCCAACTCTTCCGTGAAGTCGCAGGAGCAGACACTGTCGCAACCCTGGGCCGCCAAGTGGGACAGCAGCCGCAAACGCATGGGATCCGCGAGGGCCTTGAGCACACCGGCTACTCGCTGAGCCTCTTGGGCGCTCAATACGCCCTGGGACAGCGAGCAGCACTCGCTGGTCCTCGGATCGGGAGCGCAACACGCAGAGGAGGCGATGTCCAAGGACTCTGATGTGGCGGTCATTCGTTCATCTTACATTGACGACTGTCAATGCGATCCGTAATCTCTGGATCGTGAGCACTGAATCTTCAAAACCCAGCGTCCTGTTCGTGTGCGTCCACAACGCTGGCCGGTCCCAAATGGCGGCCGCGTACCTGTCACACCTATCCGCAGGCCGAGTGGAGGTTCGCTCCGCCGGATCAGCGCCGGGGCATTCGGTCAATCCCGTGGCGGTCAGCGCCATGGCGGAGGAGGGCATCGATATCAGCGCAGCTCAGCCCAAAATCCTCACCACAGACGCCGTCAAGGAGTCCGACGTGGTCATCACCATGGGTTGCGGAGATGCCTGCCCGATCTTCCCCGGCAAACGCTACGAGGATTGGCAGCTCGACGATCCCGCCGGCCAGGGCATCGAGGCCGTCCGGCCCATTCGTGACGAGATCCGCGCGCGGGTCGAGCACTTGATCGACGAACTGGTGCCTGCGGGCGCGGAATCCTCGTAGCGGTCGGGCCACGGGCCGGATCGAGTCACACCGCCAGTTCATAGACGTGAGCGGTGGTAACCACGCCATCCTCACGGACCCATTCCTTGGCTTCGCGGGTGGGTTCGTACCCGAGACGACGCCAAAATCCTTCCGCGACATCCGCGTTGGTGGCCACGATCGACAGCCGGAATGTGGTGATCCCCGGGGTGCTCATCGCTCGGTCAAACAAGGCCTCGTGAAGCGTGCGGCCCGCTCCCCTGCCCTGGCTGTCGGGGACCACCTGAAGCAGACCCACGTACATGACCTCCGGGCGCGGGTAGCCACGCACGGCGTCTGCCACCCCGATGAGTCGGTGGTCATCCCACAAGCCGATAGTGGTCTTGGAATCCTGGCCGAGACCGGGTGGCCGGGCGTGGAGGACGTCGCGAGCGGCGTCGGCCTTGGGCGGCCGCCCGAACACCCGCATGGAGTACCCGCCGTCGTCCATGATCAGGCCGGTGAGCGCTTCGAGATCGTCGGAGGTCAGGTCGGAAACGCGAAATGTCATGCCATCAGTCTAGGAACCGCCCGAATGTCCTATTTCTAGCCGGCGACGCCGCCGCCTCACCTACTCGGGTAGATGTCACCCACATCCTGGGGGCCGGGAGAACCCTCCGATTCATCTGGTGCACCGTAAGAACCCTCCCGGTTACTGAAAAAGGTTCTAACGACGCCTGAGGTGGCGTCGAGGGTTCGAACGGCCCCTCAGATGTGGGGCGATCTCATAACGCATCCGGGCCAGCACCACGTTTCTGGCCTATAACCCCTATAACCCCATGCCCCATGACCCCATCACCCCACCAGGACCGTGCACCGGGGATCCGGATACGAAAAAACCCCGCCTCCAGAAGGAGACGGGGTTTCGTCACTTGCGTGACCCCAGCGGGATTCGAACCCGCGTTACCGCCGTGAGAGGGCGGCGTACTAGGCCGCTATACGATGGGGCCCTAGTTGATCGAGAAGCTTTTTGGCTCAATCGACGGACTAAACAGTAACATCAGATTTCGCCAGCACCAACTTGCTCGCTCGGTGCATTCCATCCGCTGTCAGATCAGTGGATGTTCAGCGCTGGGATACCAGGACTCGAACCTAGAACGACGGTACCAGAAACCGCTGTGTTGCCAATTACACCATATCCCAATGTTTTGCTGGGGCTTTCGCTCCCGCGCAACGAGCAATAACTATACCCGCTCGCTGCGCGGGTGCCAAACCGAGGAAAGGGTGCCTAGCCCAGCTGTGCCGCGAGTGCCTTGATCCGGTTCAGGGAGGATTCCTTGCCCAGGATTTCCAGCGACTCGAACAGCGGCGGGGAGATCCGCTCGCCGGACACCGCGGTGCGCACGGGTCCGAAGGCCAGGCGGGGCTTGATCTCCAAGCCCTCGACAATGGCCTCGCGCAAAGCGGTCTCAATGTTCTCGGCGGTGAAATCCTCGAGGGGCTCGAGTGCTTCGATGGCGGCCTGCAGCACCTGCGGGGCGCTGTCCTTGAGCTGCTTCTGAGCGTCCGGGGCGATCTGGATCTGATCGTCGGAGCGGAACAGGAATCCCAGCAGGCCCGGGGTCTCGCCCAGCAGGTTCATACGTTCCTGCACCAGCGGGGCAGCCTGATCCAGGATCGTGTTCTGTTCGTCGGTCAGGGTCTCCCCCACCAGGCCGGCGGACTGCAGGTACGGAATCAGGCGGTTCCGGAAGTCCTGCGGATCCAACATGCGGATGTGGGTGCCGTTGATGGCCGTGGCCTTCTTGACGTCGAAGCGCGCCGGGTTGGCCAGCACATTGTGGATGTCGAAATTCTCCACGAGCTGTTCCACGCTGAAGATGTCCTCGTCCGCGGACAACGACCAACCCAGCAGAGCCAGGTAGTTCAACAGACCCTCCGGAATGAACCCGTTGTCCCGGTGGTGGAAGAGGTTGGATTCCGGGTCGCGCTTGGACAGCTTCTTGTTGCCCTCGCCCATGACGTAGGGCAGGTGACCGAACTCCGGAATGAACTCGGCCACCCCGATGTCCATGAGTGCGCGGTACAGGGCGATCTGGCGCGGAGTCGAGGACAGCAGGTCCTCGCCGCGCAGCACCTGGGTGATACCCATCAAGCGTCGTCCACCGGGTTCACCAGGGTGTAGAGGGGCTTGCCATTGGCGCGGGCCACCACGAAGTCCGGCACCGAACCGGCCTTGAACGAGATCTCGCCGCGGACCAGGTCGTTGAAGGAGATGTCCTCATCGGGCATGCGCAGACGCAGCACGGGTTTGCGGCCCTCGTCGCGGAATGCCTGCTTCTGCTCATCGGTCAGGTCACGGTCGTAGTTGTCGTAACCGAGCTTGGGGTCCTCGCCCTTGGCCTTGTGCCGTGCTTCCACCTCATCCGGAGTGGAGAAGTCCTCGTACACGTGACCGGACTCGACCAGCTTGGCCAGCACGTCCTGGTAGATGTCGCCGCGCTGGGACTGGCGGTAGGGCTCGTGGGGACCGCCCACGTTGACGCCCTCGTCCCAGTCGATACCCAACCAAGCGAGTGCGTCGAGGATCTGGCCGAAGCTTTCCTCGGAGTCGCGGGCCGCATCCGTGTCTTCGATGCGGAACACCATGGTGCCGCCGGTGTGGCGGGCCCAGGCCCAGTTGAACAGTGCGGTGCGGATCAGTCCCACGTGCGGGGTGCCCGTGGGTGACGGGCAGAAGCGGACGCGCACGGGAGTGTCGGCGGAAACGGTGGGGTGAAGTGAAGTCTGGAGGTCAGTCATGATGTGACCATTCTAGCTCACGTGTCACCGCCACCGCATCCGCACCGCTCCATGGCCCGGGCGGGCCTGAACCGTGGGACAAGCAATCGAAGACTAGCGGCGCAGCACCGTGCTGAGGCGACCAATGCCCTCGATGTCCACGTCCAGGGTGTCGCCCTCGTCCACAATGCCCACCCGGCCGGGGTACCCGTGAGAATCACGTCACCGGGCAGCAGCGTGAATGCCTGGGACACGTAAGAGACCAGGGTCGGTACGTCGAAGACCATATCTCCGGTGTTGCCGTCCTGCTTGAGCTCGCCGTTGACGCGGGACTGCACCTCGAGGGACGTGGTGTCCAGTTCGGTCTCGACCCACGGGCCCAGGGGGCAAGCGCCGTCGAAACCCTTGGCGCGCGCCCACTGGCCGTCGGTCTTTTGCGCGTCACGTGCGGTGAGGTCGTTGGCGCCGGTGTAGCCGAAGACGACCTCGGGCACGCGCTCCACCGGAACGTCCTTGCACATGCGCCCGATCACCACGGCGAGTTCGGCCTCGTAGGAAACCTGTTCGGTCCAGGACGGCAGCGTGACCGGATCACCGGGCCCGGACACGGCCGTATTCGGCTTGAAGAACAGCATGGGGCTGGTGGGCAGTTCGTTGCCCATCTCGGCGGCGTGGTCCGCGTAGTTGCGACCGACGCACACGATCTTGGAGCGCGGAATCACCGGTGCCAGCAACCGCACCTCGGAGATGTCCACCGTGCGGTCGAGGGGCTGGACACCCACGTAGAGCGGGTCGCCCGAAAGATAGGTGATCTTCTCCTGGCCCTCGGGGCCGGAGACCACGCCAAAGTGAATTTCGTTGTCATAGGTGAACCGTGCAATGCGCATGCCCTAAGGCTACACAGCACGGTCCACCTCGACCCCGCGTTGAGCGGTGAGCGATCAGGCCAGACGGGTGAGCCAGCCGTGCGTGTCCTCCGCGCGACCCGTCTGGATGTCCAGCAGCTTCTGACGCAGGGCCATGGTCACCTCGCCGGGCTGGTCGTTCTCGTTGCCGATGATCTCGTCATTGCTGACCAGACGACGCACCGGTGCGATGACCGCCGCGGTACCGCACGCGAACACCTCGGTCAGCTCGCCCGACGCCTTGCCCTCACGCCATTCGTCCAGTGTGAAGCGGCGCTCCTCGACCTGCAGGCCACTCTCCTTGGCGAGCTCGATGATCGAGCGACGGGTGACGCCCTCCAGGATGGTTCCGGTGAGTTCGGGAGTCACCACGCGGCCGTCCTTGAACACGAAGAACACGTTCATGCCGCCGAGCTCCTCGATGGCGTCGTCGCGTTCGTGGTCCAGGAACAGCACCTGGCTGCAGCCGTGCGCGTCGCCTTCCATTTGGGCAATCAACGACGCCGCATAGTTGCCACCGCACTTGGCGGCACCGGTGCCGCCCTTGCCTGCGCGGGCGTAGGTGCGGGACAGCCAGATATCGACGGGTTCCACGGTGCCGAAGTAATTTCCGGCCGGGGACGCGATCACGGAGAACCGCGCCTGGCGCGAAGGACGCACACCCAGGAACGGTTCCGTGGCAATCATGAAAGGACGCAGGTAGAGGGACTCACCGTCACCGGAGGGCACCCACTTCTCGTCCGTGCTCACCAGTTCCCGCACGGAGTCGACAAAGGTCTCCTCCGGCAGTGCCGGCAGCGCCAGCCGCTCGGCGGACTGGTTCAACCGCGCCGCATTGGCCTCCGGGCGGAACGTCCACACGGAGCCGTCATCGTGGCGGTACGCCTTGAGCCCCTCGAAGATCTCCTGGCCGTAGTGGAACACGGCGGCGGAAGGATCCAACGCAATCGGGCCGTAGGGCTCCAGTCGTGGGTTCTCCCACTGTCCGTTGCCCTTCTCCACGTCACCGGTCCAGTCGATGGAGATCATGTTGTCCGTGAAGTGCACGCCGAAGCCGGGGTTGGCCAAAATGGCGTTCCGGACCTCATCGGTGGCCGGATGAGGGTTGGGCTGACGGACAAACTGGGTGCTCAAGAGTGTTCTCCTTCGACTGCTCGGATTCAGGCGTCTTTCAGGGCGGCCACAATGTGGTCACCCACCTGATCGGTGCTGCGCTGCTCGTTGCCGTGCGTCTCGAGATCCCGGCGCACTGCCTGGTTGATCTGGTCTGCGAGATCCTCGTGGCCCAGGTGTTCCAGCATCATGGCGGCGGCGAGGATTGAGGCCACCGGCTGAGCTGTTGCGGTTCCCGCGATGTCCGGAGCGGAACCGTGTACGGGCTCGAACATGGACGGCGCGGTGCGATCTGCGTTGATATTACCGCACGGTGCCAGGCCGATACCGCCGGTCACCGCGCCCGCCTGGTCGGTGAGGATGTCGCCGAACAGGTTGTCGGTCACGATCACGTCGAACCTGGAAGGTTCGGTGGTCAGGAAGATCGTGGCGGCGTCGATGTGCAGATAGTCCACGGTGACGTCCGGGTACTGCGGCGCGAACTCGTTGACGGTCTCCTGGTACAAGCGGCCGGCGTTGACCAGCACGTTGTGCTTGTGGACCAGGGTGAGCTTCTTGCGCGGACGCTTCTGCGCGAGCTCGAACGCGTACTTGACCAGGCGGCGCACACCGTGGGCGGTGTTGATCGAGACCTCGGTCGCGATCTCGTGCTCGGTGCCTTGACGCACGCGGCCGCCGTTACCCGCGTAGAGACCCTCGGTGCCTTCGCGCACCACCACGAAATCAATGTCGCCGGGCTCGGCCAACGGGCTGGTGGTGCCCGGGTACAGCGCCGCGGGGCGCAGGTTGATGTAGTGATCGAACGTGAAGCGCAGTTTCAACAGCAGGTCACGCTCGAGGATTCCGGAAGGAATGCGGGTGTCATTGGGAGCAGCGCCGACCGCGCCGAACAGGATGGCGTCGTGGCTGCGCAGTTTCTCCATGGTCTCGTCACTGACGACCTCGCCCGTGGCCAACCAGTGCTCCGCGCCCAGCGGGTAGGTGGTCTTCTCCAGGGTGATGCCCGCGGGCTCGGTCACGGCATCGAGTACTTTCACCGCCTCTGCAACGACCTCGGGTCCGATCCCGTCTCCGGGAATCACGGCGATCGAGTACTTTGTGGCTGCGTTCGACGATGCTTCGCTCATGCTCCCAGCCTAGATCCGGCGGACACGGGTATTCCACAACGTGAATTCGTGTCTCGGATATTGAGACAGCGAAACGGCGACGCCGTCATGTTCCCATGACGACGCCGCCGCATCACTTACCGCTCGTGCGCTCAGTCCTTGAGGACCTCGGGTTCCTCGTAGCGCGGGAACACTCCGGCCGGCTTGGGCAGTTCGGTGCCGGGTGCGAGTCGCTCGGAAATGGCTGCATACTGGCGGGCTTCCCCCTCGGGCTGACCGAGTTGGGTCAGTAGCTTGGCCATGGAATCCGGCATGACCGGCTGCACCAGGATCGCCACGATGCGCAGCACTTCCGCAGTCACGTACAGCACGGTGGCCATGCGCTCCGGGTCGGTCTTGCGCAGCACCCACGGCTCCTGAGCGGTGAAGTAACGGTTGGCGTTGGCGATCACGCGCCATACGCCCTCCAATCCGCGATGGAAAGCTTGGGCGTCGAACGCGGTGCGGAACGTCTCGACCACGGCGTTGGCCTCGTCGAGCATTGCCTGATCCTCGGCCGTGAACTCACCTGGTGCGGGGACCTCTCCCCCGAGGTTCTTGGCCACCATGGACAGGCTGCGCTGGGCCAGGTTGCCCAGGTCGTTGGCCAGGTCCGAGTTGATGCGTGAAGCAATCGCGTCGTGGGAGTAGTTGCCGTCCTGCCCGAAAGGTACCTCGCGCAGCAGGAAGAAGCGCAACTGATCCAGTCCGTACTCCTCGATGAGTGAGTGCGGGTCGATCACGTTGCCCACGGACTTGGACATCTTCTCGCCCTGGTTGAACAGGAAGCCGTGGGCGTACACGCGCTTGGGTAGTTCCAGCCCTGCGGACATCAGGAACGCGGGCCAGTACACGGCGTGGAATCGCGCGATGTCCTTACCGATCAGGTGCAGATCCGCGGGCCAGTACTTCTGGAACTTGGTGTCCTCGGTATCGGGGTACCCCAAGCCGGTCAGGTAATTGGTCAGCGCGTCAACCCACACGTACATCACGTGATCCGGGTTGCCCGGCACGGGCACGCCCCAGTCGAACGTCGTGCGGGAGATTGACAGGTCCTGCAGTCCCCCGTTTACGAAGGATGCAATCTCGTGGGAGCGGGTCTCGGGCTGCACGAACCCGGTCTTGTACAGCTCCAGCAGCTTGTCCTGATAGGCCGACAGACGGAAGAAGTAACTCTCCTCCTCGGTCCACGTCAGCTCGGTACCGGTGCCGATCGAATACCGTTGGCCGTCCTCGCGGACCTCGGTCTCGTCCTCGGCGTAGTAGGCCTCGTCGCGCACGGAATACCACCCGGCGTACTTGTCCAGGTAGATGTCCCCGTTGGCCTCCATCCGCTTCCAGATGTCCTGGCTCGCGGCGTAGTGGTCCTCGTCCGTGGTGCGGATGAAACGGTCGTAGCTGACCTGCAGCTCGTCGTCCATCTCCTGGAACTGGGCGGAGTTATGGTCCGCGAGTTCGCGCGGCGACACACCCTGTTTCTCGGCGGTCTGCTGCATCTTCTGGCCGTGCTCGTCCGTTCCGGTCTGGAACCGCACGTCGTAGCCGTCCAGTCGCTTGAATCGCGCCATGGTATCCGCGGCAATCGCCTCGTACGCGTGCCCGATGTGCGGGGACCCGTTCGGGTAGGAAATCGCGGTGGTCAGGTAGTAGGGAATCTGCTCGCTCACGCCCTCCACTCTAGCGACCGTCCGGTACTTTTCTCGCTTCGAGACTCCCCGGACAGCACGACGCCGCCGGGAGAGTTCGCGTGAACTCTCGCGGCGGCGTCGGCAATCGAACTACGGCACCCAACTGGAGTGCCGGATCAGGACCGATCAGCGAGCGGCAGTGCCCTCGGTGTAGTCCTCATCGGTCTGCTCCCATGCGAAGAGGGAACGCAGCTCGCGGCCGGTCTCCTCGATGGGGTGGGACTCTTCCTTGGAGCGCAGTTCCTTGAACTCCTTGGCGCCGCTGGACTGGTCCTCCATGAAGCGCTTGGCGAAGGTGCCGTCCTGGATGTCCTTGAGAACTGCCTGCATGTTCTCCTTGACGTGAGCGTCGGCCACGCGCGGGCCGGAGACGTAGTCGCCGTACTCGGCGGTGTCGGAGATGGACCAGCGCTGCTTGGCGATGCCGCCCTCGACCATCAGGTCCACGATCAGCTTGAGCTCGTGGAGCACCTCGAAGTACGCGATCTCCGGCTGGTAGCCGGCTTCGGTGAGGACCTCGAAGCCTGCTGCACCAGGTGGGACATGCCGCCGCACAGCACGGCCTGCTCGCCGAACAGGTCGGACTCGGTCTCCTCGGTGAAGGTGGTCTCGATGACACCGGCGCGGGTGCCGCCAATGCCCTTGGCGTAGGACAGTGCCAGCTCCAGAGCCTTGCCGGAAGCGTCGACCTCAACGGCCACCAGGTCGGGCACGGCGCGGCCGCTTCGAACTCGCGGCGCACGGTGTGGCCGGGGCCTTGGGGGCAACCATGGCCACGTCAACGCCCTCGGGGGCCTTGATGTAACCGAAGCGGATGTTGAAGCCGTGGGCGAAGAAGATGGCGTCGCCCTCGTTCAGGTTGTCCTTGATGGACTCCTCGAAGACCTGAGCCTGGACCTGGTCCGGGGTCAGGATCATGATCACGTCGGCTTCCTTGGCGGCCTCGGCCACGGTGAGCACGCGCAGGCCGTGAGCTTCTGCCTTCGCACGAGACTTGGAACCCTCGGCCAGACCGATGCGGACGTCCACGCCGGAATCACGCAGGTTCAGCGCGTGGGCGTGACCCTGGGAGCCGTAACCGATGATGGCCACGGAGCGGTTCTGGATGATCGACAGATCTGCATCGTCGTTGTAGTAGATCTTTGCCATGGGGTTGTCTATCTCCTCATTCGATGGTGGGACTGCTGTTCAGATCGAGCACCGCGTCCCGAGCGGAACCCGATCAAGGGTGAGGTGGTACTAGTGCCGCAGCGCGCGGTCCGACATGGACTTGGGACCGCGTCCCAAGGCCAGCGTGCCAGCGCGAACGATTTCTCGCACGCCGAACGGCTCCAGCACGTCCAACAGGGCGTGGATTTTGTCCCGCGCGCCCGTGGATTCGATGACCACGGACTCGGTGGAGACGTCCACGATGGTGGCCCGGAACAGGTTTGCAGCCTGGGTGACCTGCAAACGCGTAGAGGCATCCGCGCGCACCTTGACCATGATGTGGTCACGCTGCACGGAGTTCTCCGGGGCGAGCTCAACAATTTTGATGACGTTGATGAGCTTGTTCAATTGCCTGGTGACCTGCTCCAGCAATTCGCCGTCAGCATCCACCACCACGGTGATCCGGGAGATCCCGGGCAGTTCCGTGGGACCCACGGCCAGGGAGTGGATGTTGAACGCACGGCGAGCGAACAAACCGGCGACGCGCGTCAGCACGCCGGGCTTGTCTTCAACCAGAACGGAGAGAGTATGACGGCTCATTGATTAGTCCTCCGAGTTCCAGTCAGGAGTCAGGTTTTTGGCAATTTGAATCTGGTCGTTGGACACGCCCGAGGGCACCATGGGCCAGACCATGCGTCCGCGGACACCACGAAGTCGATCACCACGGGCCGGTCGTTGATCTCCAAGGCCTGCTTGATCACGTCATCCACCTCGTCGTCGCTCTCGCAACGCAGGGCGGCGCAACCGTAGGACTCGGCCAGCTTCACGAAGTCCGGCACGCGGCGGGAATTGTGACCGGTGTTCAGCTCGGTGTTGGAGTAGCGACCGTCATAGAACAGGGTCTGCCACTGCCGCACCATGCCGAGCGACGAGTTGTTGATCACCGCGACCTTGATGGGGATGTTGTTGATCACGCACGTGGCCAGTTCCTGATTGGTCATCTGGAAACAGCCGTCGCCGTCGATCGCCCACACCACGCGGTCCGGCTGGGACACCTGTGCACCCATGGCGGCGGGAACGGCGAAGCCCATGGTGCCCAGACCGGCGGAGTTCAACACTGGCGGGGACGCTCGTAGTCGACGAACTGCGCGGACCACATCTGGTGCTGGCCAACGCCGGAGACGTACACGGCCTCCGGGCCGGTCAGTGCCGAGATGCGCTCGATCACGTGCTGGGGGCTGCCCAGACCGTCATCGGTGCGGGTGTAGCCCAGCGGGTAGGTGTCACGCAGGGTGGACAGCGTGGACCACCAGGTGCCCAGGTCCGGCTTCTCGCCGTTCTCGAATTCCTGACGAACCGCGTCCGTCAGATCCGGGATCACGGTCTTGAGGTCACCCACGATCGGGACGTCCGCCGTGCGGTTCTTGGAGATCTCGGCGGGATCGATGTCCGCGTGGATCACCTTGGCATTGGGCGCGAAGGTGTCGAGCTGACCGGTCACGCGGTCGTCAAAACGCGCGCCCAGCGTGACCAACAGGTCTGCCTGCTGCATCGCGTACACGGCCGGAACCGTGCCGTGCATGCCGGGCATGCCCAGGTTCAGCTCGTGCGAATCCGGGAACACACCGCGGGCGGTCAGCGTGGTAACCACGGGCGCCCCGGTGAGCTCGGCGAGTTCAAGGAGCTCCGCAGCGGCGTCGGCGCGCATGGCGCCGCCACCGGTGTAGAGCACCGGGCGCTCAGCGGCCGCGATGAGACGGGCCGCTTCCTTGATCTGCTTGGAGTGTCCGCGCGTGACGGGGCGGTAGCCGGGCAGATCCAGCTGCGGCGGCCACGTGAAGGTCATGGTGGAGACCTGTGCGTCCTTGGAGACGTCCACCAGTACGGGACCGGGACGGCCGGTCGAGGCCAAGTGGAAAGCCTCGGCCAGGACGCGCGGAATGTCTTGGGGATCGGTCACCAGGTAGGAGTGCTTGGTGATGGGCATGGTCATGCCCACGATGTCCGCTTCCTGGAAGGCATCGGTGCCGATGAAAGCGCTCGAAACCTGACCGGTGATGGCCACCATGGGGATCGAGTCCATGTTGGCGTCAGCGAGGGCGGTGACCAGGTTGGTGGCACCGGGACCGGAAGTCACGATGCACACACCCGTGCGACCCGAGGCCAAGGCGTAGCCTTCGGCGGCGTGTCCCGCGCCCTGCTCGTGACGCACCAGGATGTGGTTGATCTTCTCCGCATCCATCAGGGGGTCGTACGTGGGAAGGATGGCACCACCCGGAAGACCGAAGACGTCCGTGACACCGAGCTGCTCGAGCGAACGAATAATGGCTCGCGAGCCCGACATTTCCTCCGGACCTTCAGCACCGACCACTGCGGTGGCTACGGGGTGCTGGTCCGTTTCCGCGCCCACCAATGACGCAGAGGTGTTCTCGGCGCGCCGATGGGCCATGACGGCCGGTGAGATCGGCTGATCCTTACTCATAGTGGATATTTCCTTTACCTGCTGTTGGTGCTGAACGCCGGGCGGGCCGTCCCCTGACCGATAACGGTGTGCCGATGCGGGTCGTTATACATAAGGAAAGGCCCTCACGCCACGGGTTTCGTGAGCGTTCGGGCCTGTGTCCACGCGCGACGTATTTTCCTCAGGCCCGATGTCCGATAAGAACAACGACTCCAAGGTCTACGACGTCACTGGGTGCGAACTGCATAACACCCACTGTAGTGAGGCGCGCGTCTCCTGTGTCAATCTTCGGACACCTTGTCTCACATTATGAACTACTCCCCCGTGGAATTGAGATCGAGTCGTCCACGTTGCACCAAAAATTCTGGCGATTTCCCGGCCTTGATGAGTTCGATCTGCTGCAGAATGAGATCCCGCACGCGGGGTCGATAGGAAACATTGGAGCCACCGACGTGCGGCAGCACGATGGAACCCGCCGCGCTCATGAGCGGGTGATCACCGGGCAGCGGCTCCGGATCAACCACGTCCAAGGCACACCGGAGTCGGCCTGCAACCACTTCCTCGGTCAGCGCGTCCGTATTGACCAATGAGCCGCGGCCCACGTTGACCACCAGGCGTCGTCGGGAAGTTTGGCGAGCATAGCGGCGTCGAACATGTTGTCCGTCTTCTCGGTGAGGGGCAGGGCGACCACCAGAATGTCCGTCTCGGGGAGAATCTGGTCCAGTTCGTCCACGCCGCGCACCTGGCCCTGTTCGTCCTCCCGCGCCGACGACGCCACACGCGTGATCTCGACCTCGAACGGGCGCAGCCGATCAATGACGGCGGAGCCGATTTCGCCGATACCCACCACGGTCACACGGGAGTCGGCCACCGCACGCGAGAAGAAACGTTTGTACACGCCTTCTTTCTGCTGGATGATCGCGCGGTCCATGTTTCGTTGCGCGGCGATAATGAGCCCCAGTGCGATCTCCGCGGTGCCGGCGGCATGCACCCAACCCGCGGAAGCCAGAGCAACGTCCGGGCCGATCCGCTCCGGAACTCCGTTGTACCCGGTGGACTGCAACTGCAAGAGCTTGACGTTCTCCACGACCTCGGGGTTCTTCATCCACCGACCACTGAAGTACGGAGCCACCGCGATGTCGATGTCCTCGCGAGCGCAGCCCTCCGGTTCGCCTTCCAGATCCCACAAGACACACGTGAAGTCGGTGAGTTCGGCGCTGATCTGATCGAAGAGTTTCTGCTCGGGCAGTGAGATCACACGCAGGTCTGACAAGGCAACGGATGAGTGCTGAGAAGTCATGGCTCCATGTACGTGCGGGCCCCGTTCGTGACGTGCCCAGCGCCACGCTCGCCGAATTGGACAGATCGCCAGGCGGTGCTAAAGTTATCTCTCGTTGCGCAGGGGAAACCCGGCACAGAGCAGTTCCTGACGGAGCCGATCATGTGCTAACTTTCTTCCGGTAACGCCAGCGCCTCTAGCTCAATTGGCAGAGCAATTGACTCTTAATCAATGGGTTCTGGGTTCGAGTCCCAGGGGGCGCACCCCGAAAAGTCCGGCCGCATTACGCACGTAATGCGGCCGGACTTCTTTAATGTCGAATCATGGACACGGGCGGCCGTTCTGGGCGGCACAAAGAAAAACTGCGCCACCCCTTCTCGGAATGACGCAGTTAATCGCGGGAAAACTAGTTATTGCTTGGTCCCCACGGATTGGTCGCTGTCCTGCCGCACCACTCCGTCATCGGAGACTTCGAGCTTCCAGCGAGCTCCGCCCAGAGTCGAAATGATCTCCGCCAGGGAGCGACGGAGATTCTCATCCACCAGGGTGCCTTCACCCAGCAGATCATTCTCCAGCTTGGATGCGGTCTCCAGAACCTTCTCCCCCTCGGGAGAAATGGACACCACGTGTGAACGGCGATCACGGACATTCTTGGATCGAGTGATGTGGCCGTGGACTTCCAGTCGGTGCAAGGTCTTACCCATGGTCTGCGCCTGAACGCGAACCTTGTGTGCCAGTTGCGCTTGGGTCATGCTGCCCTCAGCTTGCAGGACGTCCAGGGCCATCACGCCCGCGTGGGTGATACCGAGAGAAGCCAGACTCTCGTTCCACGCATGCTCCACCAGGCGCGCTGCGGTGGACAGCAGGCGATTCGTGGGCCACTGGTTTCTATAAGACATACGCTCTACTATACCCGCCCCGGATCAACCGATCAGACTATGGTCAGGGTGCTGATAGTGCAAGTTTGTGACATAAATATTCCCGCTCAAGCGGATAACCTACGCGTGAACCTGACTTTTGAACCCTTCAGTTGTAACAGTGTCATGTTATCGCGCCCACAGTCGAGATGCGAGACGACTGTCACCCATACGAAAGGAATACCCTCTATGACCAGCACATTGACCATTGGAAATCCCGCACCCGAGTTCACCCTGCCGGATGCGAACGGTTCGGACGTGTCCCTGTCCGACTATCGCGGTCAGCGCGTGATCGTCTATTTCTACCCGAAGGCCTCCACGCCGGGCTGCACCACCCAGGCCTGTGATTTTCGCGACAATCTGGCCGCCTTCACTGCGGAGGGCTTTGCCGTACTGGGAATTTCCCCGGACGCACCGGCGGCCCTGGAGCGCTTCACGGAAAAGCAGGAGCTCACGTTCCCGCTGCTCTCCGACGAGGACCACAGCGTGGCCGAGGCCTACGGGGCCTGGGGTGAGAAGAAGAACTACGGCAAGACTTACGAGGGCCTGATCCGTTCGACCGTGGTGGTGGATGCCGAGGGCAACGTGAACTCGCCCAGCACAACGTGCGCGCCAAGGGTCACGTGGCCAAGTTGCGCCGCGATCTCAAACTGGACTGAGCGGCGTCGTCGTACTGCACCCGCGAGCGCCGGCGAGAGAGACGGTGCCCGCGGGGCGGCACGATGCGCAGGGGTTGTCCGGTTACGATGGTTGACGTTCGCCGGGCAGCCCCGTGCGAGCTGCGCGAGTGGTGGAACTGGTAGACACGCAGGATTTAGGTTCCTGTGCCTCACGGCGTGCGGGTTCGATTCCCGTCTTGCGCACCATTCCGGATAGCTCCGGTACAGCTGTCGGTCGGTGAAAGGATCAGCTCCGTTGAGCACCTCGGAATTCCAGATCGGACGTCGCGGCTTCTTGGCCGTGGCCGGACTGGGAGTGGTGCTCACGGGGTGCGGGTCGTCCGATCCTCGTTCGGGTTCCTCGTCCTCGGTACCCGACAGTTCCTTCATCTTTGGGCAGGCTGCGTCGCCTTCCACCATGGATCCCTCCATCAGCAATACCGTGGAGACCTCACGGATTGCGGCTCAGATTCTGGAGGGCCTGGTCCGAGCCGACCCCTCGACCGGAGAACCGCAGCCAGGTCTTGCGGAGTCGTGGGAGACCGACGACGACGAGCGCTCGGTCACCTTCACGCTCAGAACCGGTATCACTTTTCACGACGGCGCCGCCCTGGACGCCGAGGCGGTTCGCGCCAATTTCGACAAGTGGCGTGTTCAGGCGGAGTCGGATGAGTCCTGGGCGCCTCGGACCTCCTTCGCGACCGTGTTCCGACACGGCAGTTCCGATCCTTCGACGCCCTCCAGCTACGGGGGCTGTGAAGTCATCGACGACCGGACGGTCAAGGTGGTGCTCCAGCACGCCTATTACCCGTTGCTGCACGCATTGACCCAGCCTTCGTTCGGTATCGCCTCGCCAGAGTCCATTGCCACGGGCACTTCCCGTTCCCATCCCGTGGGTACGGGACCGTTCCGGTTCATGACTGCCGACGCGCAGTCCGTGAAGCTGAGCGTGAATCCCGACTACTGGGGCGACCTGGGGCACCTGGGAACCGTGGAGTTCCGGAGCATCCCGGATCCGAAGGTCAGATATGCGGCCCTGGTGTCGGGACAGGTGGATGCCTACGACCAGGTCGGGCTGGACGCGTTCGCCCCGCTGGCCCGCAGTGGCACCCAGGTACTGTTCCGAGACCCCTACTCCGTTTCTTATGTGGGCATCAATCAGCGCATCCCGATCCTGCGTGACATCAAGGTCCGCCGCGCCATTGCAGCCGCGATCGACCGTGGCGCCATTGCACGCGAGCTCTTCCCCAACGGCACCAACGTGGCCAATCAATTCATCCCGGCGCGATTCAATGTGGACGGCGAGGATCTCCAGGTTCCCGGGTTCAACCCCCAGCGCGCCCGTGAGTTGCTGTCCGACACCGAGTACGACGGCGAACCGCTCACCTTCTACTACCCGCGCAACACGTCCCGGTTGTATCTCCAGCAGCCTGAGCAGGTGTTTGCGATGATCTCCGCCCAACTCACGCGCGCGGGGTTCAACCTAGACCCGGTGGCCGTCAACTGGGATGACGAGTACATCCAGAAGGTCACGGATCCGCAGTCGCCTCACGCGCTGAGCCTGCTGGGCTGGAGTGGCGGGTTCCGCGATCCGGACAACTTCTTGGGCCCGTTGTTGGGATCTCCCAACGCGGAATTCGGTGTTCGGGACCGGGGTCTGATCACCGCGGTCAATCGTGCCGCGGCGATGTCCGGCGACTCTGCACGCGCCAACACCTACCGCGCGTTGAACAACCGGATCTCCGAACTCCTCCCGGCAGTCCCCCTTGCGCACCCGGTCTCCGCCGTGGCCGTGAACAATCGGGTCGAAACGTTCCCCTTGACGTCCACGGGTCACGAATTGTTCAACGACCTGACCCTTCGCAACGGCTAACGGGCCGCAACTCGTCAGCGACCTTATTCGGTGATCGTCCCGGGCTGGGGATAGTCTTGGATGCGAACCTCACGCGGCGCATCGAGGCGCCCGCCACGCATTTCGGGAGACACATTGACTTCAGCTCAGCCCACCGAATCCACCGACGTTCTTCTGGTTGGCGCCGGCATCATGAGTGCCACTCTGGCGACCATCCTCAAGGATCTGCAGCCCGATTGGGACATGACCATCCTGGAGCGTCTGGACCGCGCCGGGCTGGAGAGTTCCAACGCCTGGAACAACGCCGGTACCGGCCACGCCGCACTGTGTGAGCTCAATTACGCACCTCAGGCCGCCGATGGTTCGGTCAGCGCCCAGAAGGCACTGAACATCAACGAGCAGTACCACGTGACCCGCCAGCTGTGGTCCACGCTCGTGGAGAACGGTGTGCTCAAGGAAGCGTCCACCTTCATCAACCCGGTCCCCCACATCTCCATGGTGTTCGGCGAGGACCACGCCAACTACCTGCGCGCCCGCTACGACTCCTTCAAGCAGAACAAGTTGTTCGAGCGCATGGAGTTCTCGGAGGACCGCGACAAGATCGCCGACTGGGCACCGCTGACCATGCACGGACGCGGTGCCGGCCGCGTGGCGGCAACGTTCGCCCCGGAAGGCACCGACGTGGATTTCGGTGCGCTCACCAACCAGCTGATCGACTACGTGGCCAGCAAGGGTGCCACGGTTCGCTACGGCCAGCAGGTGACCACCCTCAACCGTCAGTCGGACGGTTCCTGGTTGGTCAAGGTCGAGGATCGCCTCAACAGCGACAACAACCGCACCATCCACGCCAAGTTCGTGTTCCTGGGTGCCGGTGGCGGTGCCCTGCACCTGCTGCAGAAGTCCGGCATCAAGGAAGCCAAGGGCTTTGGCGGTTTCCCCGTTTCGGGTCTGTTCCTGCGCAACACCGACCCCGCCGTGACTTCCCAGCACAATGCCAAGGTGTACGGCCAGGCATCCGTGGGCGCACCGCCCATGTCCGTACCGCACCTGGACACCCGCTACGTGAACGGACAGAAGGCCGTGATGTTCGGGCCCTACGGCGGTTTCAAGCCCAACTTCTTGAAGCACGGTTCCTTCCTGGACCTGCCCAAGTCCGTGCGGGCGCACAACCTGTACCCCATGACTCGCGCGGGCCTGGCCAACCTCGACCTGGTCAAGTACCTCGTGAGCGAGCTGACCAAGACCCGTTCGCAGCGCATGGACGCGTTGCACGAGTACTACCCCACCGCTGAGGCCGGTCAATGGGATCTGATCGAGGCCGGTCAGCGTGTTCAGGTCATGAAGAAGGATCCGCAGAAGGGCGGCGTGCTGCAGTTCGGTACCGAGCTCGTGACCAGCGCTGATGGCTCCATCGGTGCGCTGCTGGGCGCTTCACCGGGTGCTTCCACCGCGGTGCCCATCATGTTGAATCTGCTGTCGCGCTGCTTCCCGTCCAAGATCTCGGAGTGGGAACCGCGCCTGAAGGAGATCATCCCGGCGTACGGCGTGAAGCTCAACGACAACCCGCAGCTTGCGGATGAGATCGTGGGCCACACTTCCAAGGTGCTCGGTATTCGCTGACCACCCGATATCCACAGCAGCCCGGGGTGGGGCTGCGAATTCACGGGAGCATTTGTACACTTCGTACAAATGCTCCCGTGTTGTTTCCGGGTGTCGTCCGAGATCCGGGATGTGCACTCTTACGTGGACAGGGTTACCACGGGGTGTCATAAATGTGGACACCCGCGACACAGGAGCATCGTCTACGGTTTCGTAGCATTGGAAGAACGTCCATAGGGGGTGGACGTTCAAAGGGGGAATTATGCCGTCTAGAGGGAGCATTGAAGCGTGGGAGGCCTTAGGCCGCTGCCACGTCTCCGTGACCCGAGTGCTGCAACGCAACGTGAATTTGCACGGGTTGTCGCGCCGAGAATTCGAAGTACTGGCAACTTTGTACACTGCCGATCGCAGCGGTTTACGACTGCGCGATCTCAACAGTCATGTACTCCTCACTCAGTCGAGCCTCTCCAGAATGTTGGAGCGTCTCGAGATGAAAGGATTGGTCACGCGCCGTCAGGATGCGCAAGACCTCCGCGGTGTGCGCGTCACGCTCACCAGCAACGGTTCCGAACTGTACGAGGCCATTTCTGTAGGCCATGACCAAATGGTTGCCGAACTCATCAGCACAGCACTTGATCCCGAAGAAATTCGTGTGCTGACGCGGTTGAGCGAACGAGTTCACCAGTACTCGCTGTCACTTTCCCAGTAGCCCCGCTGCGCCCGGATTGATGCCGGGTGCAGCGGTGAGCCGCGCGGTGCACGATCCAGCACCCCAGGCTCAGTAGACTGTCGAAGAACTGTCATCAGCACTAGCGACACACTTCTTCGAGAGGACTGCGCGATGAGCGACTACAAGCTTGAATCAACGCAGCGGCGTGACCACGCGGCCCCGGATCCCGATCACGATGCCAAGCCCGACTCCCCCACTGATCTCAAGGGGCAGTCCTGGGGGTACGTGTTCAAACGTGCCATTTCAGAATTCACCAAGGACGGTTGTACCGATCTTGCCGCATCCCTGACCTACTTCGCAGTGCTGTCGATCTTCCCGGCACTGCTGGCACTCGTATCACTGCTGGGTGTCTTCGGCCAGGGCGAGGCCACGACCACCGCCATCCTGGACTTCCTGGAACAGTACGCACCGGCGGAACTGGTCAGTCTGTTGTCCGAACCCATTTCGCAGTTGACCACCCAGTCCGGTGCCGGCCTGGCGCTGGTCATTGGTGTGGCCGGCGCACTGTGGACCGCATCCGGTTACACCGGCGCGTTCGGCCGTGCCATGAACCGCATCTATGAGGTGGGTGAAGGTCGCCCGTTCCTGAAGCTCAAGCCGCTCCTCATGCTCGTGACCCTGGTCGTGGTGCTGATC
Source organism: Kocuria atrinae C3-8 (assembly GCF_000286355.1). Taxonomy (GTDB): domain Bacteria; phylum Actinomycetota; class Actinomycetes; order Actinomycetales; family Micrococcaceae; genus Kocuria; species Kocuria atrinae_A. The sequence continues at coordinate 20,027 of NZ_AJXN01000001.1, forward strand.
GTGGCGCTGGTCATGTTCATGGTGTTGCTCTCCGGTGACATCGCTCAGACCGTGGGGGACTTGGTGGGCCTCGGCTCCACCGCGGTGACCGTGTGGAACTGGGCCAAGATCCCGGTCATCCTGTTCCTGCTCGTGCTGATGATCGCTCTGCTCTACTACGCGACCCCCAACGTCAAGCAGCCCAAGTTCCGCTGGATGAGCCCGGGTGCCGTGATCGCGCTGGTGGCCATGATCATCGCCGGTCTGGGCTTTGCGTTCTACGTCTCCAACTTCGCGAGCTACAACGCCACGTACGGCATCATCGGCTCCGTGATCATCCTGCTGTTGGGCCTGTGGATCATGAACAACGTGTTGCTGTTCGGCGCCGAGGTCGACGCCGAGGTGGAACGAGGCCGCGAACTGCAGGCCGGCGTGCGCGCTGAGAACACCATCCAGTTGCCGCCGCGTGACGTTCGCCAGACCGAGAAGCTCGAGGCCAAGGAAGAAAAGCTCGAGGCCGAGGGCCGCAAGTTGCGACTGCAGCACGACCACATCGACTACTCCTCGGAATCTTCCGATTCCGCCCAGGATTCGAAGGACTCCAGGGGCTCCGACAAGTAGCAGCGAGCTTGTCCCCAGATCGACGCGAAGCCGGTTCGCACGTCCCGTTCGGGGACGGCGAGCCGGCTTCGGCCGTTAACAGCTCCACAACCACCGACACCGTGCTGCGAGAACTGTCCACCGGTACCGGTCCCAGTGTGCTGCTGGTCCACGGATTGGCGTCCTCCTCGGAGCTGAACTGGGTGGCACGCGGTGGGTGAGTTCCTTGGCAGCGGAGGGTTTCCACGTGTGGTCCGTGGATCTCCCCGCACACGGGAAGGCAGCCCCCGCTCCTCTGGCGAACCGGGAATCCCTGTGCCGAGAGATCATCGGGCACGCCCGCAGTATCTCGACCGAGCCGATCCACGCGGTCGGCTATTCCTTGGGCGCGCAGTTGGTGTACCAATGCGCCGCACAAGACCCCGCGTTGTTCTCCCACCTGCTCCTGGGTGGATTCAGCATGGTGAATCGGTTGCCGGCGGCTCTCGATGCACCGGGGTTTCTCGTGGCTCCCGCCCAGCGTGACCTCGCCGAACGCCTCGCATCAGAACAATTCCCCCCGGGCCCTACCGTCCCCTGCCAACCCGCGCTGCTCTTCTCGGGCGCCGACGACGCGTGGTCCACGCCCGGTGACCACGCCGCGTTCCTTGCGCGGCGTCGTCGTCACGATCGAAGCGGACCACCCACGGACGTGCACGTGGAACCGCGACGCGACCACGTGAATGTGGTGACCTCCAAACGCGTGCGCCAAGCCGCCGTCGAGTTCCTCGCGGGGCGAACTCCCGGTGCCGCTCACGGCCACTGACATAAGCTGGATGTGATGCCCGGAACACGCCAACAGGAAGGCACACAGATGCACAAGGTCAAAGGTGTAGTGGTCAAGGCCAAGAACGAACCGGCCACCGTGGAAACGATTCTGGTACCTGATCCGGGGCCCGGTGAGGCGCTCGTGGACGTGCTGACATGCGGTGTGTGCCAGACCGACCTGCACTACAAAGTGGGCGGCGTGAGCGATGACTTTCCCTTCCTGCTCGGCCACGAAGCCGCCGGTGTGGTCAGCGCCGTGGGTGAGGGCGTGACCGAGGTCGAGGTGGGAGACCACGTGATCCTCAACTGGCGCGCTGTGTGCGGCGAGTGCCGCGCATGCCGTAAGGGCGAGCCGTGGTACTGCTTCGCTACCCACAACGCGACCCAGAAGATGACCCTGGAGGACGGCACCGAGCTGGAGCCTGCCCTGGGCATCGGCGCGTTCGCCGAGAAGACCTGGTGGCCGCGGGCCAGTGCACCCGCATCGAAACACCGCTCGAGGATGATCAGTACGCCGCCGTGGGCCTGCTGGGCTGCGGCGTGACTGCTGGCATCGGCGCTGCCATCAACACTGGCGCCGTCAAGCGCGGTGAATCCGTGGCCGTGATTGGTTGCGGCGGCGTGGGAACCGCGGCCATCGCCGGTGCCGCGCTGGCCGGTGCCACGACCATCATTGCCGTGGACCTGGACGACGAGAAGCTCGCCACCGCCCAGCGCCTGGGTGCGACCCACACCGTCAACTCCAAGGACAATGATCCGGTGAAAGCCATCCAGGAACTCACCGACGGCAACGGTGCGGACCTGGTCATCGATGCCGTGGGCATCGAACCCACCTTCAAGCAGGCGTTCCAGGCACGTGATCTCGCCGGACGCGTGGTCCTGGTGGGCGTACCGGACCCCGGAACCCCCATCGAATTGCCCCTGGACGAAATCTTCTCCCGCGGTGGTTCCATCAAGTCCGCATGGTACGGGGACACCCTGCCCTCGCGTGACTTCCCCATGCTCGTGGACCAGTACAAGCTGGGCCGCCTTGACCTCGATGTGTTCGTGACCGAGCGGATCGAACTGGACAAGGTGGATGAAGCATTCGAAACCATGAAGGCCGGTAAGGTCCTGCGATCCGTAGTGGAGATGCCCCGATGAGCGAGACACCGACAACCATCCTCAGCGACGACGAGACCGGCCTGCGGGTCGACAACTGCGTCACCTCCGGAACGTTCAGCCTGGACGGCGGCACGTGGGAGGTCGACAACAACGTGTGGGTCATCGGCAACGGCGTGGAATGCGCGGTCATCGACCCCGCCCACAACCCGCAGGCCGTAGTGGATACCGTGGCCGGCCGCACGATCACCCATGTACTGCTGACCCACGGTCACGACGACCACATCGCCGCAGTGCGAGAGTTCGTGGAACTCGCAGGCACCGACGCCGAGGTCTACATGCACCCGGAGGATCTGGTGCTGTGGCGCAAGGTCTTCTCGGACGGCCCCGAGCCCCAGCCGTTGGAGGACAACCAGGAGATCGTGGCCGGAACCGCCGCGCTCACCGTGCTCCACACTCCGGGTCACTCCCCCGGTTCCGTGGTGTTCTACGGTCCCGAGGTGGGTGAGCACGGTGTGATCTTCAGTGGTGACACCTTGTTCCAGGGTGGCCCCGGTGCCACGGGTCGGTCGTACTCGGACTTCCCCACGATCATCGAATCCATTCAGGAGCGCATCCTGACCCTGCCGGAGGAAACCCAGGTGCTGACCGGGCACGGGGACTCCACCACTGTGGGCGATGAGAAACCGCACCTGAGCGAATGGATCGCGCGCGGCCACTGAGCCCGCCGATTCATCGCCACGGCGATCGAATGGAATCGAACCGCGCTGCGGCCAATGGTTGGCTGCGGCGCGGTTCTCAGTTTCCGGAGTGAGGCGATTGCGGGTGAGCCGTCTGCGCCCGTGCGGCGAGAGCTCGGTAGCTCAGATATGCATGCTCGACAGCGGTGACCTGCGCCAGATGTAGATGAACACCAGCGATCCCGCCAGGGGAATCAGTGCCATGGCCACCGGCACCAGGGCCGCCGAGATGTAGTCGTAACGGACACCGAAGTACGCGCTGAGCACCAGACCGACGGCGGTTCCCGCCGAGGTGGCCGCAGTCATCCGGGAGACCAGACCGATGTACATGTCTTCGGGGGCGGCATACGCCGCCAATCCGTAGAGACACAGCAGACTCGGGCCGATGCACAAGCCGATCAAGGCCAGGACCACGGCAAATCCAAAGGCGCCCGACGGCGTGGACAGCATCATGGACGCGAGCAGCGCGGCAGTTGAGTAGAGAATCCAGAGGTTCCACGGAGACACCCGCGTCCGCCACGACACGGTCGCCACGGCGGCGATGGCCGAGGTCAGGCCCAGGAACGCGTAGAGGGCACCCACCGACGGCACGATGTCCACCGACACCGCGAACACCACCAGACAACCCTGAATCGCGCCCAGTAGCGCACCGAGCCCACCGCAACCGATCACCAACATGGAGCGCAGCCGCTGGGCGGACCAACGGCGGGCCTGGAGCAACCGTTCCGAGCTGTCGCGCAAGGACACGGTGAGGACCGGCTGCTTGAGCCTGGCGGACGGGTGCAGCATGAAGATGGCGATCATGACGACCGATAGGACGGCGGAGACTCGCAGCACCGTCTGAGGACCGGCCGTGGTGGCGATCAACCCCGTGATGGCGGCACCCGTGACCACGGACATCGCCTCGCTCACGGATTCCGCCCGCATGGCAGTGGGCAGGAGGTCCACTCGTTTGCGATGCTCCAACAGGGAGTTCCACCGGATTCGACAGACCAGTCCTTGCGGCGCCAGGGACATTCCCGCGAGGAAGAACGGCAGGAACATGCCCAGGCTGTCGATGCCCGTGGGAACCGACTCGATGGGGGCCAACGGCAAGAGCCACATGACCCCGCCCTGCAGCAGAGCCAAGACGACCATGCCCCCTTGACGCCACGGAACGTTGACGAAAAAGGTCATGAGAACTCCGCACAGCGCACTTCCCAGACAGACCGCCGCGGAGCTCAGGGCGGCTGTCCACGGCGATGCCGTCTGCGTGGCGACCCAGGTGATCACGCCCAGGGGTGCCAAGACCTGCGGCAAGCGCAGGGCCAGGGTGATCCAGGTCAGGCCGCGCCCGCCCAGCCCGTTGAGCACCTTGACGTCCCTGATCAGCTCGGGTGCTGATTTGGACGTAACGGGCGAGGGCGCGGGTACTGAAGAACTCACGGAATCAGCCTACGCGTTCGTTTCCAAACCGGTCATGACGCTCAGGTGTGAACCCTTGGGAGTCTTGGACACGACCAGTTGCGTGCCGATGCGCTGTTTCATCTCCGCCACGTGGGACACCAGCCCGATCACGCGCCCGTTCTGTCGCAGGCCGTCAATGGTTTCGAGTACTTGTTCCAAGGTGTCTTCGTCCAGGGAGCCGAAGCCTTCGTCCACGAACAGCGTGTCCATGTCCTGACCGCCGGCAGCGGCCCGCACCACGTCCGCGAGCGCCAAGGCCAGAGCCAGCGAGGTGAAAAAGGACTCACCCCCGGACAGGTTTCGGTTCCGCGCCGACGTCCGGTCCAGGAGTCGTCCACTTCCAGGCCGAGTCCCGCCTTGCCCCCGCCCTTCGACTGGTCGGTGTGGATCAGGCTGAAGCGCCCGATGACATCCGCTGCAAGTGTTCCGAGGCCACCGCCGCCACGTGTTCCAGTTTCGCCGCGAGGACGAATGACGTGAGGGTCATCCGCAGGCTGTTGTCCGTGGAGAGTCCGTTGGCCACGGCGGAGAGGCTGCTGAGTCGATGCGCGCTATCCCGAGCACGCTCGAGTGTCGCCCCACGCTCTCCACCGGTTCGCGACAACTCCCGCGCCGAGCGTTCCAGCGTGGCGATGGTTCCCGACGCCGCGGTGATGAGATCCCGCTGAGCCGCCAGGTCTTCACCCGTCCGTTTCGCCTGAGCGACGGTTTCCGGGGTGGTTCCGGCCCGTTCCTCCGGGGTCAGCTGAGCCGTGGCCGTCATGACGTCCGTGGCGAGTTCGGCCGTGACCTTCCCGTAGCGGTCCCGATGCTCGACCAGCCACGTCTCGAACTGTTGTGCCCGGGCAGGTTCCAGCACTGCTCCGCGGACCTCGTCGTTCGTTGCGAAGGGCGAGTCCGCGAGTTCGGTATCCAAGGTGTTCCGCGAGTACTCGAGTTCCTGCTCCGCGCGGTCGACGCGCCGTTGCGCGCTGTCCACGGTGGAAACGGCAGTCACCAGATCTTGCGCGGCACCGATCCGTTGCTGGACCGATTCGAAACCGAAGAGTTCCCGATCCAGTCGTGTGCGAGCCTCGTCGAGTTGCGTGCTTGCCGAGGCCCGGCGTGTCTCGTCCCGTTCGACGGTGAGTTCGATGTCGCGCAGTTTGTCACGGGAGTCGTTGATCTTTCGATCAAGATCCGCGAGTCCGCGCTCGGTGTTTGTGAGCTGCTCGAGCTGCCGGTCCAGCTCCCGACGTGCTACATCACACTCCCTGGCGGCGTCCCTAGCCGCTCGATGTCTTCGAGCGCACCTGCCCCGAGGGCTTGGGAGGCCTTCTGCTGTGCCGCTTGCCACGCGGTATGTGCCTGGTCCGCTTGGGCCTGCGCCCGGTCACGGGTCGCACGCGCATCATTGAGCGTGTCTTCCGTGACCTCTTGGCCGTGTTCCTGATCGGCGGGCTCGGGGTGGACCGTGGATCCGCACACGGGGCACGGTTCGTCCTCGTGCAGAGTGGACGCAAGGGTGGCAGCCGCAGCGGAAAAGCGCTGAGTCTCAAGGTCCTCCACGTGCTGGGCGGCCGCTCGACGGTTGTCTTCTGCGGCTCGGTATCGCTCGCCTTCCCGGTCACATTGACGCGCCAGACCCTGGAATTCCTCCGAGGCCTTCAGCGTTTGTTGAGCGCGGTCATGTCGGTCCCTGATCATCCCCGCGTCACGCGTGGCAGTTTGCAGTTCCGCCACGACCTGTTCGATCGCGGCACGCTTGTCGACGGCGCCGTTCAGTTCCCGAGTCACCATCTGTTGCCGTGAGCTTTGTTGCTCGATCGCCCGCTCGATCTCGGCCAGTGCTCGTTGCGCCGCCCCGACCGAGGCATCGACTTCTCTGGCCTGCTCCGCAGCCTGACGTACGCTCACGGCAGCATCACGCACGGCAGACAGTTCCTGGCTCCCGTCGAGCCACTCATCCAATACCGCGACCGAGGCTCCGAGGGCACTGCGGAATCGTTCGAGATCGGGCGAGGATTCGGAAAATACTTCTCGCGCGGACGTGAGTGACCCCTTGGCTTCTTCCGATGCTGAGAGGGCGCTCTCGACCGTGGACACGAATCCAGCGATTTTCTGAGCCGCTCGATGCCGCGACAACGCGGTTTCTCGGTCGGCCACGGTGTCCCGCTGCGCCTCGAGCTGCGCCAAAGCTTCCATCAGACGGTCGTGGCGTTCCATGTTCTGCAGCCGCTGTGCCAATTCCCGGGCACGGTCCGCCGCCCGGAGCTGCCGCTGCGACACGGCCTCGCGGGATGAGTTCAGTTCTGCCGCCGCGTGGTGATGCGTTCACACAGCTGCGCCACGGTGACCGGTTCTTGCGACTCCCCCTCACCTTCCGGCTCGGGTGCGCGGGTTCCAACGCTGCTCTCGGCGCTCTGGCTCGATCCGTCTCCGGTATCCCGCGCGAGTATCTCCCCCGCTTCGGCAGATGCGTGGGGAGGAAGCGTCACGGTACCGACCGGCAATTCCCCGAGAACTTCCACGAATTGGTCGTTCAGCTGAGTGACGCGTTCCACGTCCCGCTGTTGTTCGAGCTGAAGGGCCTCGAGCTCGGACTGGCTGATCGCCGCAAGGTTTTTGAGTTCCTGTTGGATCCGGGGATAAATGTCCGTCCCGAACAGGGTCTCCAGGAGCTTTTCGCGTTCCTTGGAACCCGCCCGCAAGAACTGCGCGAACCGACCCTGCGGAAGCATCATGACCTGGGTGAATTGTTCGCGGTTCAAACCGATCACATGCTCGATGGTCTGGCCCACCTCATCCGGTCGGTGGCTGCGTTCCTGCCATTGCCCGTCCACCCATTCGCGCAGCAACACCTTGGCGTGCTGTTCGGACCAGCCGGAGGCCGCCCGTTTGGACGGTTTGTTCCACGCGGGCGAACGGCTGATATGCCAGCGCCGACCACCCGATGTGAATTCCAGTTCGACGAGCGGCGCGGTGTCCGGATCTGCGTGGTCACTGTGACCCGGTTTTCTGCCGCCCATGGCCACGGTCGTGGGTGCGGACGAGTAGAGCGCGAAGCAAATGGCGTCCAGAACACTCGTCTTGCCCGCACCCGTTTCTCCGTTGAGCAGGAACACCCCGGCCTCATTGAGCCGGTCGAAGTCCACGACTTCGTGACCGGCGAAGGGACCGAACGCAGTGATCTCCAAACGATGCAGTTTCATGGTTCCTCCCGCCTAGTCCGCTCGGGCATCCGACTGTGCCGCGCCCACCGCTGTTTCGATATCCGCTCTCTCTTGTTCCGTCACGGACCGCTGTCGAACGTGGTCGAAGAACGAAGCACACAATGACTCAGGGCTCTCGGCCGTTCGGACACGTGCGCTGTAGCTGAGCTGCTGTTGTGAACGGCCCCCGTCCGGTTCCCAGCGCAGTTCCACGGTCTGGGGAAACCTGGTGCGAATCCGGTCCATGGCCGCGGCGGGGCGCTCGGGGTCCGTGAGCACCACCTGGCACCACGCGGATTCTGCCGCAGAGTATTCAGGTTCTCGGAGCAGATCCTCCAGATGGCCGCGCAATTGGGCCAGGTGCAGACCCGTCCGGTGATCGAGGTCCGGACCTCCGGACCGCCTTCTTCCGTGAATTCCACGAGCCACGCACCCTTGGTCTGACCGGTTTCGGAGAAGGAGTAGGCCACGGGAGACCCGCTGTACCGCACGCCGTCGCGAAGGGTCTGGCGCCGATGAATGTGGCCCAGCGCCGCGTACTCGTGGGATTCGAAGACGTCCGCGCTCACTGTGCCCAGGCCTCCGGAGTCAATGACGCGCTCGGATTCCGTGGCTGCCGCACCCGTGACGAACGCGTGCGCCATGACCATGCCTCGCGTACCCTCGCGCCGAGCGAGATCCTCCGCGGTGGTCCGTGCCACGGTGCCGAGCACCGATTGGTGAGTTGCCGAGCATTCGAGGTGTGGGGCGACCGAACGGGGTTCCAGATACGGGATGCCGTACACGGCGACCGCCTCATCCGCGCCCGAACGACCCGCTGCGCCGTGCTCTCCAGCATGCTCGGTGCCGCCCGAGAGCGCCGTGTCCGTGGCCCGCACCCCGGACTCGGATCGGCTGAAGATCACGGGTCGGTCCGCCTGGTCCAGACGGGTCCGCAAGAACACACCGCCGTGCGCCATGATTTCCGCACCGAACCCCAGTCTCGCCGCGGAATCATGATTCCCACTGGTCATCACGACGTAGGCGCCCGCGCGGCGGATCTTGGCCAACGTGGAATTCAGCAGTTCAACCACTTCCGTGCGGGGCTGGGCGCGGTCGTACACGTCACCGGATACCAGGACCGCATCCACGCGATGCTCGGCCACCCACTCGACGATCTCATCCATGGCCCTGGCCTGGATGTCCAGAACATCCACGCCGTGGAAGGTACGGCCCAGGTGCCAGTCGGACGTGTGTAGAAACCTCATGCTCGTCAATCTATCCGCCCGCCCCGACACGCATAGGCGGCACATGTCTCGCTTAGACTCGGTGGCATGCCCGACTCCACTTCCCCACAGCTGCTCTCCCCCGACCAAGGCATCCCCGCGATTCAGGACACCTACCGCGACTCGGTGACCGCGGTGTTCCGAAGCCTGGCCATCGCAAGCCGCCACCGGTCCGGCAATCCCGGGGAGCAGGTTCAGTTGGCCGCACGAACCGCAGACGCACTCAACGAAGTGGCCGAATGGGCCAATGACGGGCTCTCCGCGGATCCCACAGCCTGTGCGTGGCTTTCTTACCTCCGGTGGGCCCGTGCTTCCGGCGCTCAACCTCCTGCGAGTTCGCCAGTTCCTCCGCCCCGTGACTTCGAGGGCGATTTCCCACTACTCGCGAGCCCCGGCACTCCCCACGGTGACAGTTTCACCGCCCTGGCCACCGGTGAGTTCGGTGAAGTGGCCCACCCCATCGACCCGGCAACCAACAGCGCAGAGGTTCTCACGCGCAGCATCCCCTACGGCTTGGTCCCCAACCTCGGTTGGAAGGCACTCGTACCGCTCGTGGTCGATGCCGCGGCCATCACGCACGGCGATCCCGAGGCACAAACGCCGCGGCCGCCACCGCACTCGCCATCCACGCCAGCGTCAGAGCCCGTGAGTCGAACACGGACCTCCCCGAGGTTCTCGCGGCAGTGATCGAGGTCTGCGCCGGCATGACCCGGCCCGCGCCCAAGACCAATGCGCTGCTCCGGATGGCCTCTCAGGTCACCGATCGCGAGGCTCTCGAATCCGCCGACGGCGCCTTCTCCCGAGCCGTGGCGGACGGCACCGGTGCGTCGTCGGCGTTGGCGCTGGGTCTCGCCGCCGCGACCATCGCGCAGCCCGACGGCGCCATTCGGAAGACCCGCACGCCACGCTGATCCGCGCACTCGAGGTGTCGATGCACACCCTGCAGCCTCAGTGGCCGCACGATCCGTAGCGGCAGGGGTGGTTGCGGCCCGCTGGGGAACCACGAGCGTCCCAGTTGACGACGGTCCCGTGGCCTCGGAACTCGACGGACTCGCACGCCAATGGTGCGAGCGCTGGTGCCCGTGACGGGCCGCCCCACGGCCGCGAACGACGGTCGGGTGACCGCCCGCGCGTTGTCCTAGAGCTCGGCGCTGAGGATCTTGTTGCCGTAGTGGGCGGTCAATTCCTCCATGGAATCGGCTGCGCTGCGACGCGCCAGATCCATCACGATGCCCGCGCAGGCCTGCGCGTCGGCCAGGGCGTTGTGGTGATTCTCCAGGGTGACGCCCACCGCGTGTGAGACAGCGGGCAATGAATAGGACCGCAGCTGGTAGGCCGCCCGGGACAAGCGCAGGGTGCACGCGTAACGCCATGGTCGAGCCGGTTGCCCGACCGCGCGATTCGCAGCCCTGATCACGCCGGTGTCGAAGACCGCGTTATGTGCCACCAGGATTCCGTCCGGGTCGTCCGCGTCGAGCCGATCGACGAGCCACTGCCAGTACTGCGCGTACGACGGCGCGCCTGCCACGTCCGCGGGTCGAATTCCGTGGACCCTGATGTTCCCCGGCTCGAAATGGTCGTGGCCCGGCGGCGGCCGCAACAGTGAATACTGGGTGTCGGCCACCCGACCGTCCTGCACACGGACCACGCCCACGGCGCAGGCGGAGGCGAAGCTACGGTTGGCGGTTTCGAAGTCTATGGCTGTGAAACTGACGGGCACGGTGTCAGGCTACTGCCGGGCTCCGACACGTTCTGCGCCGCGCTCGTGGCCCAGCGGATCACGGCCGGCGCGACGGAGAAAACTCAGGCGTGGACCGACGCGTGGGCCTCGTACCAGTCGTCGGCCTTCTCCACGGACTGGTTGATCTGTGCGATGTCCAGTTCGTGGTGGATGGCGTACGCGACGGCCTGCAACGGGAATATGCGGGAGTGCAACTGAGCCCGCTCGAAGTCCTCCGGCGTGGTGGCGTGGCGGACGCTGTCCCACCCGAACCACAGCCCGAGTGATGCGGTGTCGTAGGCGGGATCGGCCACGCACGCGTGTCCCAATCGATGATCCCCACCAGTCGATCGTCTTCCCACAGCATGTTGTTGCCCATGAGATCGCCGTGCACCAGTTTCGGTTCCACCGTCTCCAGCTCCACCAGGTCCTGGATCGCCTCGAGTGCTCGCGGACGATTCCGCGGAATCAGTCGCGGGATCACCTGATCGAGCAGTACATGGCGGCGGCGGTGCCCGCCCCAGTGCTGTCCGGGTCGGTCGAGCCAGGGCGCGGCCTCGGACACGTCGGCCGAGCGCAACTGGTCCAGCACACTGGCCAGAATGCTCGAGGGCACCGGGCCAGGATCCCGCGTGGTACCGGGCAGCCAGGTCATCCCCACCGCCGTGTACCGCCCCACGTTGAGCACCGGGGTCACAGGCCGAGGCACCGCGAAATCGAAGTCTGGCAGCAACGACAACGCACGCACGCGGCGTCGTACGTTTTCCCCCGAGGTGGGGTTCTTGGCGATACGCACGCTCATCACGTGCCCGGCATTCACCACGATGTGCGCGGAACCACCCGCGTGAACCTCCCATTCGGAACGGTCCACGCTGACTCCCGCTTCCGCCAACACCGTGTCAACGGCGTCCGCGAAGGGAAGATGTCCGCATGCGAATCTCATGACTCAGTCCCCCGAGCCCGGCCGGGGTGGATCATCCCCGGTCGGATCGTCCTGTTCTCCCAGTGCCGCCACGAGGTGCGGCAGCACAGCATTCATGGCCCGCGCCCGATGGCTGACCCGGTTCTTCTCGTCCGGGCTCAGCTGGGCGCAGCTCAAACCGTCATAACCGTCCGGGGCGAAGATTGGGTCGTACCCGAATCCGTGCTCGCCCACCGGTTCCCGCAGGATCGTCCCGGGGAACTCGCCCAACACCACATGTTCCTCCCCGCCGGGGGTCACCACGGCGGCGGCGCAAACGAACTGTGCGCTTCGGTGGGCATCGGGGACATCTCCCAGTTGTGCCAGGAGCAAGTTCAGATTGGCGGTGTCGTCACCGTGCCGGCCGGACCACCGGGCGGAGAAGATTCCCGGGGCGCCGCCCATGACGTCCACGGCAAGCCCGGAATCATCCGCGAGCGCAATCAACCCGGATTCACGGGCGGCCGCGCGGGCCTTGAGCAGCGCGTTCTCGGCGAAGCTCACGCCGTCCTCGAAGACGTCGCTCAGGCCGGCGGTGCGCGCATCGACCACGGCCATAGCGGCGTCGACCTGCGGCACGGCCGCGGCGACCATGGCTTGGAGCTCGCGAACCTTGCCCTGGTTCTTGGAGGCCAGGACTATCCTGGCCGGTTCCGGGTCAGTGTCCACGGCCCGCCTCCAGCGTTTCCTGCTGAATGGTGGCCAACTGGGCGCAACCGGAGACCGCAAGGTCCAGCAGAACGTCCAGCTCGCGGCGGTTGAAGGGCGCACCCTCCGCAGTTCCCTGCACCTCGACGAAGTCTCCGGAACCGGTGACCACAACGTTCATGTCGGTCTCTGCGCGGACGTCCTCCACGTAGGGCAGATCGAGCATGGGGACACCGTCGATGATGCCCACGGACACCGCAGCCACGGTGTCCACCAGGGGCTTGACGTTGGGCTTGATCACCCCGTTGGCGTGGGCCCAGGAAATCGCTTCGGCCAGAGCCACGTACGCTCCGGTGATCGCTGCGGTCCGGGTTCCGCCGTCTGCTTGGAGCACGTCGCAGTCCAGGACCACGGTGTTCTCACCGAGGGCCTTGAGGTCGATGATCGAACGCAGCGCGCGGCCGATCAGTCGGGAGATCTCATGGGTGCGGCCACCGATTTTGCCTTTGACGGACTCGCGGGCGGAACGGGTGGAGGTGGCGCGCGGCAACATGGCGTACTCGGCCGTGACCCAGCCGCGGCCTTCGCCCTTGAGCCAGCGCGGAACGCCTTCGGTCAGGGAGGCGGTGCACAGCACACGGGTGCCACCGAATTCGATGAGGGCCGAGCCCTCGGCCTGATCCGACCAACCGCGGGTAATGGTGATGGGACGCAACTCGTCCACGGCGCGGCCATCGGAACGCACAACGTTTGCTGCGGCGGAATCAGCCGAGGCCGCTTCAGGGGTGGATCGCTCTCCGACCAGTGTGGAATTTTCTTGTGACGGATCGGTAGGCGAAGTCATGTCGCCAGCCTAGTCCGCCGTTGAGGGCCTTGCCAACGCACCCGAAATGGTGACATTCGCCGGAACCACCTTGTAGGTGTACCCCGGTTCCGCGATGCCGACCGGTCCACTGAAGGCTGAGATCCCTTCGCGGCGGGCCTTGGTGGGCGAATTCCACACCGGCAAGTGGGTCAGCAACAACTGATGGACGTTGGCCTGGGCTGCCGCCTGACCTGCTCGATAACCGGTCAGGTGGATGCCGCGGAGGTGATCCTCACGGCCTTCCTCATAGGCGGCCTCGCACAGGAACAGGTCCGCGTCACGCGCCGCTTCCACCAGAGCGTCACACGCATCGGTGTCGCCGGAATAGGTCAACACGGACGAGCCCATGGGTCCGTCGAATTCCACGCGCAGCGCGTAGGGCTCGGGGCACGGGTGTTCCACTTCGAACGGCGTGACGGTGAACGGCCCTACGGTGACCGACTGGCGTTCCTGCCACACGTTGAACACGAACTCCGTCTCCATGCTGTGGCCCTCCGGCATGGCGTGGGAGCGATTGAGATAAGAGTGCAACCCGGACGGCCCGTAAAGCGGAATCCGCCCGGCGTTCCAACCCCGCGGATCCCATTTGACCGCCACGTGCAGACCGGCCAGGTCCACGCAATGATCGGGGTGCAGGTGCGAAATCATCACGCGTCGATGTCTTCCAGGTTGAGCTGTCGCTGCAGCACACCCAGGGAGCCATTGCCCATGTCCAGGATCACGCGCCACGTTCGGCCCTCGTGATCTTCACCGGTCAGCAAGTAGCACGACGCGGGAGAGTTGGGCCCCGGGAAGCTACCGGTGTTCCCAATAACGGTCAACATCATGACTGCGGGTGCCTTTCGTGGTACCGACTCAACGCTGAGCCGGGTGGATCATGGCCAGAGAACCCGTGGGGTACTGCTCGGCCACCGAGGACGTGTGACGGACGCGCAGAACTTCGGGACCGAGGAATCTGCGGGCAAGGACTTCAAAGCTTTCGGGGTCACCCGTGGCCAGGAACTCGTGGTGCGGGGTGAGATGGACGTCGCGTTCCAGGTTGTTGTCCATGAGCGCGCGGTAGACGTCGCGGGCTGTCTCCTCCGCGGAAGAGACCAGATTGACGCTGTCTCCCATGACGTAGGAAATCACCGCGGTCAGCAGCGGATAGTGCGTGCACCCCAGAACCAGGGTGTCTACGCCGGCCTCCTTGAGCGGTTCCAGGTATCCCTGGGCGGCGCGCAAGAGTTCGGGACCGGTGGTCACTCCGCGCTCCACGTACTCGACGAATTCCGGACACGCTACTGAGGTGACGTCCAAGTGCGGTGCGGCGGCGAACGTGTCGTCATAGGCACGCGAACCCACGGTGGCTTCCGTGCCGATGACACCGATCTTTCCGTTGCGTGTGGTGGCCACCGCGCGGCGAACGGCCGGTTGGATGACCTCGACCACGGGAATGTTGTAAGCCCGGGTATACCGCTCACGAGCATCACGCAGCACCGCGGCAGAGGCAGTGTTGCAGGCAATCACCAACAGCTTGACCCCGGAATCGACCAGGTCATCCATGATGTCCATGGCCAGGGACCGAACCCGAGCAATGGGCAGCGGGCCGTACGGACCGTGAGCGGTGTCACCCACGTACAAGATTTCCTCGTGCGGCAACTGGTCGATGATCGAACGAGCAACGGTCAATCCACCCACGCCGGAATCGAACACGCCAATGGGCGAGTTCGGATTGGGGCCTGAAGTGTTCACGTGCTCATCCTGCATATCGAAAGACAGTAATGGTCCGCGCTGATTTTCCCTATCCGAGCATCCGAGGCGCGGACACACTACAAGTAACAGTTATCAGCGAGAGGATCGCCACTACCGCGAAAAACTGGGAAATTCAGCACAAAGTGCGCATCCAAAGTACCGGACTCTTCGATGGCGGGGGTCGAAGAGTGCAACACATGCGAGACATCTCACAGTCTCACTGTTCTGCTCCGGTTGCGGTCAGAGCGTCTTGAGCAACGCGTTCATGAGTGATTCCTGCAGCCACGACACAAAGTTGTAGACCACCGCCATGTAGTCGTGGATGTCCTCCACTTCCCCGAAATCGACCTTTTCACCGATCCGCTCGGCGTCCTCGGGTGTGGCGATGTCCAAGCGCGAGGCCAGTACCAGTCGAATGTCGTTGAGCGAGCGCGCGAAATCCTGGGCCTGCTCCACGGTCAGGGTCACGGGGTCGGATTCCAGCGCCAACGACGACGCCTTGAGCGCCCCAATCTTCGCTTCGCGCAGTGACCTGTCCGTGAGCCTGCGGAATTCCTCTGCCCGCTCGGGGTCCGACGACGCCGCCGGGAGCAGCCTTTTCAGCGCGGGGTCCGTGGGCTCGCTGACGTCCTGGTCAATCCCGACCATGGCGGCCAAGGGGTCTTCATCGGGGCGAGCTCGGGTTGAAGAGTTTCGGCAACATCCGAGAACAACTTCTGGAGCAGCTGTACTTCGGGGGCTTCGAAACGGCCCACGATGCCCTTGCGGGTTTTCTTGAATCCGTGTGCCATCAGTTGTGATCCGCCCGTTCGTACGTGGCCCACAGGCCGTATCCGTGCAGCGCACTCACGTGGGTCTCTGCTTCTTCGAGTGTTCCGGACGCCACGATCGACCGGCCATTGTGGTGGACCTCAAGCATGAGCTTGCGTGCTTGGCATCCGAGTAACCGAAGTAGGAACGGAATACGTAGACCACGTAGCTCATGAGGTTCACGGGGTCGTCCCACACCACCACGTTCCACGGGACGCTGAGGATGGTGCGAGATTCAGGGTTTTCGGTCAGAACCGGCGTTTCTGCGGGAGCCGCGCTCATGAGTACGGGCGCGTATCGGGCACGCGCAGATGAGGGAGTGAAAATCATGGTGCGCCCATCGTATCGGTCGGACGCGGATGTGCGCAGAGAGCCAATCCCATTAGGCTGGGGGCGTGAATGAGCGCAGCTATCCATGGGAACCCAGTCCGACCTCCCTCATGACGGACCACTACGAGCTCACCATGCTCCAGGCCGCGATGCGGGCGGGTACGGCCTCGCGACGCAGCGTGTTCGAGGTGTTCGCCCGTCGGCTGCCCAACGGCCGCCGCTACGGTGTCTTCGCCGGGGTGGGACGCGTACTCGAGGGTCTCCAGAAGTTCCGCTTCTCCGAAGAGCAGTTGCGCTTCCTGCGGGACACGAACGTGGTGGATCAGAAGACCATTGAATACCTCGAGAACTTCCGCTTCACCGGACAGATCCGCGGCTACGCCGAGGGCGAGGTCTACTTCCCGTACTCGCCCCTGCTCACCGTGGAGTCCTCCTTCGCCGAGGCCTGTGTTCTCGAGACCTACATCCTGTCCGTGCTCAACTATGATTCCGCCGTTGCTTCCGCTGCATCGCGCATGGTCGGTGCCGCCGGTGATCGTCCATGTATTGAAATGGGATCCCGCCGAGCACACGAAGAGGCCGCCGTGGCGGCGCTCGCGCCGCCGTAATTGCGGGCTTCGCCTCCACATCGAATTTGGAGGCCGGCTATCGGTACGGTGTGAAGACGGTGGGCACCGCGGCTCACTCCTTCACGCTGTTGCACGACTCGGAGGAGCAAGCCTTCCGGGCACAGATCGATGCGCTGGGTGTCGACACCACTCTCTTGGTGGACACCTACGACGTGGAGAACGCCGTGAAGCTTGCGGTGGACATTGCCGGTCCCGACTTGGGCGGTGTCCGTCTGGACTCCGGTGACCTCGTCACCCAGGCCGCCATGGTCCGCTCGCTTCTGGACAAGCTCGGCAACGCCAATACCCGCATCACGGTCACCAGCGACCTGGATGAATATGCCATTGCCGCGTTACGAGCAGCTCCCGTGGATTCCTATGGTGTCGGTACTCGCCTGGTCACCGGCTCCGGTGCGCCCACGTCCTCAATGGTCTATAAGCTCGTCGCTCGCGAGGGCGCCTCCGGCACCATGGAGCCCGTGGCCAAGGCCTCGTCCGGCAAGGCCTCGGTGGGCGGCGAAAAGTTCGCGCTGCGCCGTCGTAATGATCAAGGCGTGGCCACCCAAGAAATCGTGGGCATCTCCCACGAACCCACCGACGACGGCGACGACCGCGAGCTGCTTGTCGATTACGTGACCGGCGGCGAACTGCGCGAAGCTTCGTGGGCGCCCAGGCCGTGGAACGCGCCCGCGAGCGCCATGCCCAGTCCGTGGCCGAACTGCC
>NZ_AJXN01000002.1 GCF_000286355.1 Kocuria atrinae C3-8
GCTGCCCGGAAGGAAATGGATGACGGCGAGGATGCCATCCCATGGGACCAGGTCAAATCTGATCTTGGCCTTTCATGACCTACCGGATTGAACTAGCACCGGCAGCGTTGCGCCAGATCAGGAAACTCGACAAGCCCGCACGGTTACGAATTCAGGCCGCAATTGAACTTTTGGCCGATAATCCCCGACCTCACGGCGCTAAAAAGCTCGTGGGCGGCAAAGGAGAGTGGCGGGTACGCACGGGCAATTACCGCGTTATCTACGAGATCGATGACGGAGTCTTGATGGTCCTGGTCTTGGCCGCGGGACACAGGCGAGAGATCTATCGCTAGCCTCCTACAAGATGCGCGCCCAAAAAGCCGGTCCCGCCAAGTACCAAAACGTTGGTCATGACGGGACCGTAGCAGGGCCTGCCGTTGTCAGTTCTCCGTGGCCGGGTCTTCGTCCTTGTTGTCGGTCATGGCACCAACACCCTCATCGGCGGGTTCGGCGTCGGCTTCGGTGCGGCTGCTCAGTTCTTCGCGCTCTTCTTCGGCGCTCATCTTGATCGAGTCTTCGCCGGGTTTACCGTTGTTCTGCGACTGCATGGGGTACTCCTTCGCGTGTCCTCAAACCTCTGCGGCAACGACCGACAGATGGGGTGCCGGCCCGCAAAAGCCCTTGTCCCCCGAGCTTCCCCCGGCACTAAGTGGCCTGTCAATCACCCGCATGGTTGATTTGAGCTAGGAGCAGCACCCCCATTGAGACAGCCGTTCAGCAGCCGTTTGCCGCCTCATTCTCAGCAACTCGCTTGATCGCGGCCAGTGTTTCCGGGATGTCCCGACGAGCGGCTTCGCGACGCTTATCGGGCGCATCCTCGCCCCTGTTCTTTCGCAACCATTCACGCCCCGTAGGGAGTACGTGCCAGGTCTCGCTCAGACGGGAGCCGTTATCGGTGGGTTCAATGATGTAGCTCCACCGAGCCACACCACCGAGGTCAGGCGCCACAAGCCAAGCGAATTCACGCGGGTGATCGGCCACGAGAACTTCGGAGATCGTGGTCCATTCGACGTCACCGACCACGTTGCGACCGGTGAACACATCTCCCACTTTGCCGGTACCGCTGTTTTTCCACTCCCCGCCGCGACAAATGGGTGACCACTCCCCAATTCGCTTGGGGTTGGTCACCATGTCATAGAGCACCTCTGGTTCCACGACAATGTCGATGGAATCGCTGTGTTGCCACTGCTTCTCTGGATCCTCGGCCATGAGCCGATGCTATCCGAGCCCGTCGATCTGCTCACCTCAGACTTAGCCGCTTGTCGGAGACTCCCTGGGCACGGGCCGCAGTGATCACGCTCCACAACGTGACGGCCCAGATCACGACCACCAACGCGGGGTCCGCCCACGAGGAACGTGACCAGGCGGCGTCGTCGAGAATGACTGGATCCACAATGTCCATGGTGAGGACAGCGGCGGTGAGGAACGCGGCGAAGGCGAAGGTTGCTACTAGTGTCACGACTCGCAGGGCCGTGGTGGATTTCCGCGCTCGAAGTTTCCACACCTCAGCCGCGGCGAAGACCACGAGGAAGCCGTAGTACACCGGTAGCCAGACGTTCCAGAGATCAGGGTTGAGGAAGCTCCCGCCGTCATTGAGCTGACCCGCGTAAACGAATGATGTGGGGATCACCGGGATGAGCGCGAGAAACACGATGAAAACCAATGACCCGACAATCTCGGTGAGTCCGGGATGCGTGGTGTGTAGAAATACACCATGACCGTGGTCGCCTCGAACCTTGGACGACTCAGCTGGCACGATCCGGGCCAGCTGCTCCGGTAATAGCACTCGCTCAAGAATCGCGAACAGTGCTGCCAAGATCGCCACGGTGAGTAGGGCCGCCATGATGGCCTTCGCCGCCGCGACCGCGATCAATTCGCCGATCACGGGTGTGGGCTCAACGGCCAGGTACACCGCGGCGTTCACCACCGCCGCAACAACCAGCACCATGGGAAGCATCCACAGCAGGAGTCTGATGAAGGCTGGGTACAGCTGCGGGCCAATGAGGTATTGCGGTGAATCGGAGAGTGAACTCATCACGGATCATCCCTAACGGATGCGCGAGGTCGGCCCCTTCTGAACGGAACTGACCGCTTGGTCAAATTTTAGACCTGTCGGTCTAATTCGACAATGGGTGGCTCTACTGAGCGACCGAAACAGCGCCGCGAGCACCTTCATCACCCAGTGTCGAAGTAACTCGCTAAATCCCGTAAACCAGTGCAACGGTTCCAAGATCGGTTTGGGCCACGGACTTCAGTTCAAGGTTTGTGGGTATTGGGGGCTCGCCGAACAGGCGCTTGCCGGTTCCCAGCAGGAGGGGATGGATGAAGAGTCGCAGCTCGTCGACCAGGTTCTCGGCCAACAACTGACGAGACAGATTCCCGCTCCCCAATACTGCGATGTCTCCGGTTTCCGTCCCCTTGAGGCCTTGCACGGCAGCGCTGAGATCGGCGGACAGAATGGTCGTCCCAGCCCACGAAACGTCACGAAGGGTGCGGGAGGCCACGTACTTGGGCGTAGCGTTCAGGTGAGCGGCCATCGGATGGTCATCGGGTTGGAACGGCCAGAAGGCCGCCATTTTCTCGTAGGTCTTGCGACCGAACAGGTAGCTGGACGTGTTGCTCAAACCCGTAGGCGCCACCACCTGGTGGATACTCCCGGCAAACGGGGCACCCCATCCCCCGTGGGTGAAGCCACCTTCCGTGTCGTCCTGTGGAGAACCAAGGCCTTGCATGACCCCGTCGACGGTCAGAAATTCGATCAGCACCAGCTTGCTCATCGAGGTGTCCTTTCACGGTTACTGTTGGGCGTCTTTACGAGTGAATGTGACATGGATAGTTCCACTCTCGGCCACTTGCGACGTCACGTTGTGGGTGAGTTCCAGTCCTTGCAGTCCGTCATACAGTCGGGTTCCCCTGCCCAGGAGAATCGGCGCGACCATGAGATGCAGCTGGTCGACCAGGCCCGCGCGCAGAAACTCCCGTCCAGTACGGATTCCCCCGCCGATGCGTACATCCTGGCCGTTAGCGGCCTCTGTCGCTTCAGCGAGTACTTCCTCGATGGAGGCATTCCGGAAGTGGAACGTTGTGCCTCCTGCCATGGTGATGGGAGGACGAGGCACGGAATGGGTGAGTACATACACTGGCGTGCCGAAGGGTGGCTCATCTCCCCACCACCCAGTCCAGTCGGGGTCGTCGGGAAATGAATGCAGGCCGAACATCGCGGCACCCATGATCTCGGAACCGATGCCCTTGAAGCTTTCAGCTGCGTAATAGTCATCAAGGCCGCTTGTCCCCGCGCCGCTGGTATCGCCAAAAACTAACTTTCGGAACGTGCGGGTTTCGGAATAAGCGGCTGTCAGGCCGCCCCAGTCCTCACCCATTGGGTTCTCCGGTGAGCCACCGGTGGTCGAGGCGTATCCATCCAGTGAAATGAACAAACTCAAACGAACGCTAGTCATAACGGCTCTCCATCGATATCTCACGGATCGACCGACTGGTCCGTTGACTGCTCTCTCTTGAAATTGTTGGGCTTGTCGAGACATGAGTTGACGAGTTCATTCCGGCATCCTTCATTCACGCGACCCGAACTCATAGGTGAGCAGGACGATCTCCGAATCCGGCAAACGTCGAGCATCCGTCAGGTGCGCGTTGGTTTCGGGAACCCCTGCAAACACCCGGTGCTCTCCGGCCACGATCTTGGGACCAACCATCAAATACAGGATGTCCACGAACCCTGGGCCATGAGTTCCGTCCAGACCGTTCGACTGCCGAAGACGAGCGCCTCGCCCTCCTGCTGCTTCAGCTCAGCAACCCGCTGAGCGAGACCCGACCGAGAAACAATGGTCGTCTGCTCGCGAAAAGGCTCGGTCTCTTCCGGAGTCAGCGAATCGGAAACAACCGTGATCGGAATGCCCTCCGCATAGCGCCGAGCAATGAACCGGTCATCTTCACCGGCGTCGGGATTGTCGACCTGATGGGGCCAATAGCTGACCATGCCGCGGAAAGTGGTGGCCCCGAACAGGAGCGAGCTGGCCGCCGCCATACGCTGGGCATTCTGCTTGCCGAACGCCATGTCCATGGGCATGACCATTACGTCTCCCCCGGGTCCTTCGGTATACCCGTCCAAGCTGACGAGGCTGCTGACGACGATTTTTCCCATGACGATTCCTTGTGATTGATGCGGGCAGCCCGGGCAATCCGGACTTGGCGAATACGTTCCGCAGTGGCCAGCCGCTCACGGTGATCCATGATCGCTAGGTCAGTGGTAACGGGTGACATCATGATGATTTCCTCAGAACATTGGATGCCCGCTCACACGAGCATCAGAAGGATTCCGGCCCCGAGGGTCAGATCCAGAGCGGCGCACCATTCGGCGAGCGATCGCGAGACGACCGCGTGGTGCCGCCAGTGCACGGCATCCCACATGGCGTGGCCGGTCAGTCCTACGGCGATCAAGACACGACCCCCGAGGGGATCGAGCAACAGCGCGATCAAACACACGGCCACAAATCCGACGGCGGCAAACGGCTGCCAGCGATAGGCTCCCGGCCGTTTCCACAGGCCTCGGATCAATCCGACCGTGATGGAGCCGATCACCACGGCGGCGAATACCCCCAGTTCGATGGCCACGTTGTCGGACAGCAATCGAAGAGCGACGATGACGACCACGAGAACTCCCAGGACCGACCAGGACCAGCTGGGCTTGTCGAGGGCCGCGATGACCACGTAGGCCGTGGTCGCGACCAGCAGCACCATGAGTGCGCCGAGCGCGTTGGGGTTGTCATCGGTCACCAAGTTGAAGACCGCGAAAGCCACGCCTAACAGCAAAGGCCAGCGCCGAACAACGGTGCGTGCGAGCTGAACTGGCCAGGGCGCGTCGGCGTACCCGAACGCCGAGCGGTACGAGCGGTAACGGTATGCGTGTTCATGCTTGGAGGTTAGGAGCGTGCGCACGGTGACCGACCGGTAGCTCTTATATCCCGTCCGGAATCCTGGGATACTCGTCCTACGGCTTCGGACGGGGGAATCTGATGGCCGATCGTAAGACCGCAGTGATCGCGTACGACCACACCGAACTTCTGGACGTCGCCTGCATCACCACACCCTTGTACCTGGCCAATCTCATCGGTCGGCTCAGCGATCCGTACCAGGTGCAGGTCGTCAGCCTTTACGGGGCACCCATCAGGTGCGATACCGGCCTGACTTTGCAAGCGCACGGCGCCGTCGAGCACCTGCTGGGCCCGCTCGATACCTTGATCGTGGCCGGCGGTGTGGGGCACCTTCGCGCTGCCGACAGTGAACCGCTGCTGCGACACGTTCGGAGGCTCGCGGATTCGAGTCGCCGAGTCGCCTCCGCGTGCACAGGCGCCACCATTCTGGCCGCGGCCGGCCTCTTGGACGGTAAGCGAGCCACTACTCATTGGCGCTTCGCCGCCGACCTGGTGCGCAAGTTCCCGGAGGTCACCGTGGATCCGGACCCCATTTTCATCCGCGACGGCTCTGTGGCCACGGCGGCCGGGGTCACCAGCGCACTGGATCTGACGCTGGCCTTTATCGAGGAGGACCACGGCGTAGGGCTCTCGAGTCAGGTCGCCCGCGACCTGGTGACGTACTTGCAGCGGCCGGGCAATCAAGCGCAGATGAGCATGTTCACGGCGACTTCCGGCGAGGGCAGCGAGATCGTCCACGCGGCGGTCGCCTTCATCACCAGCACCTGGACGACGATCTCACCATCACGGCGGTCGCCGATCACGTGGGCGTGAGCCCACGGCACCTGGCACGGCTTTTCAATGCGCACCTGGGCGATTCGCCGGCGCGTTTCGTGCGCCGGATACGCAACGACGCCGCCGCGAGACTTCTCGACGCCAGCGCCCTACCCATCTCCGAGATCGCACGCCGCTGTGGTTTCGGATCAGTGGAAGCACTGCGCCAGAGCTTCGTGAGTCAATACGACACCTCGCCCAGTGCTTATCGGGACCGGCTCGGCCGCCCTCTAGCGGACCATTGAGGGAGCGTTCGGACACGTGCCCCAGGATTCTGGACGGTCCGACCTACTACCGCCCCGTCACCAGATTCCCGGATCTACTCTTCAACCATGAGCACCCACAACAACTCCGCACCCCGC
The DNA here is from genome assembly GCF_000286355.1 of Kocuria atrinae C3-8. Lineage (GTDB taxonomy): Bacteria > Actinomycetota > Actinomycetes > Actinomycetales > Micrococcaceae > Kocuria > Kocuria atrinae_A. Next base: position 6,164 of record NZ_AJXN01000002.1, read on the forward strand.
ATTCTGATGATCCCCGGAGCCTGGATGGGCGCGTGGATCTGGGAACCCACCGTCGATCAGCTCCGGAACCAAGGGCTGGAAGCCGCAACCCTCACCCTGGAGGGTCTGGAACCCGAGGCCACTGACTACGACATCAGCCAGGTTCCCCTGGAACGACACGTCACTCAAGTCGCCAACATGATTCTTGAGTGGCCCGACCGTCCCGTGGTCCTGGTCGGCCATTCCTACTCCGGGATGGTCGTCGGCCAAGTCGCGGATCGGTTACCCGATCGCGTGAGCTCATCCATTCACTTCGACAGCTTTCTACCGATCGACGGACGCAGTCTGATCGATGACTGGGGTCCGGACGAACCCACTCGTTCTCAAGAACGAGCCGACATCGAGAACGGTAACGGCCACCCTTTCCATTGGGCCGCACCTCCGCCACAAGCCCTGGAACTCGAGCCCGGACTGACCCCGCAGGACAGGACATACCTGTCCGAAAGGTTCACCCCACACCCCGGTCACACCGTGCTCGATCCAGCACATCTCGACCATCCCGTCACTCAGCAACAGGGGTTGTTCGTGGCTTCTGCGGCAACCAACATTCCGCACATGCTGCGCACCCCTGACGCCCCCACCTGGGACATCCGCGTGATGGAGAGCGGCCATTGGCCCATGCTCGAACGTCCGCAGGATGTCGTGGACCTCATCACCGAACACGTGGAGTCACTGGGCTGACCGGTAGTCAAGCCTCACGTGAGGTAAGCGCAACAGCCGAATCTCAGGTGAGGAACCCGCAGAAAAATCGCGCGGAATCGACACTTGCCTCACACCAGACTGGTCTCTGCATTTTCCTCACTTCACACCCGCCGCATTCACTAGCCACCCGTACGCTGAGCCCATGTCCCGCACCCGGCACACCCATCACCGCTTCCACGGCCACATCGCAGGAGCCGGAACCTCCGGCGGCACCCGGCTGGTGCTGGGATGTTGGTCCCGCACCCCGCACGGCCCGTTCGCGGACGTGATGCTCGCCCACCGGACGGCCGCCGTGAACTGCTCGCCCCGGATCAGTGGGTCGCGGACTTCGTGGCGAGCACCTACACGTTCGACGACGTTCGCATCATCCCCGTGGACGTCCAGCGCACCGGCACCACCACGAGTTCAACGTGGACCGTGACCGCCGGCCCCCTCACCTGGACCTTCACCGTGGGCCCGCGGCATCCCCTGGGATACGCCCTACGGGCCGTACCCACCCCGCTAGGCCGAACGTTGGCGTTCACGCGAACGTGCGACGTCGTCGCCAGCCGCATCATGCCCGGCGTACGCACGGTGGGCACCGCGGGCAACGACCGACTCGAGTGGTACTCGGCGAGCGACCTGCACGGGATCACGGCATCTGAAGCCACCTGGAACGGCCCTTCATTGGGAATCATGACCGATATGACCCCGCCGCCGGACTTTGGCTTCAGCTCGACCCCGAAGCAGCCGAGCCTCACCGCGCTCACGAGCACCGTGCGCACAGACTTGCGCCCTGGGAGTAAACCCGGAATTTCATAAGGCGTCTGACAAATTTCATCCCAGGACTGATAGACAAAGGGTACTGATGATTTTCAGTCCTAGGAGGTCTGTTTTGTCCAAGAACGAGAACAACATCCCGCAGGTTCCGGGCGTCCCCGGCGTGGAGCCTGCACCGCTTGAAGAACCCACTTCCCCCCGCCCCCCGCTTCCTCCCAAGGCCGATCAGTCCGGCCCGGAAACGGTGACTCCCACCGGCGCGAAAACTGGTGCCCCGAAGACTTCCAACGCACAGCAGGGTGAGTATCTCACCACCGCTCACGGTGTGCGTCTGGGCAACTCGGAGGAGACTCTCAAGGCAGGTTCGCGCGGACCTCTCCTGTTGCAGGATCACCACTTCCGCGAGAAGATCTCCCACTTCGACCACGAACGAATCCCCGAGCGCGTGGTGCACGCCCGCGGCTCCGGCGCGCACGGTACGTTCCGCTCCTACGGCACCGCGTCCAAGATCAGCCAGGCTGGTCTCTTCGCCAAGGACAAGGAGACCCCGGTATTCGTGCGGTTCTCCACCGTGCTCGGCTTCCGCGGTTCAGGCGACCTGGCCCGTGACACCCGAGGTTTCGCCACCAAGTTCTACACGGACGAGGGCAACTGGGACCTGGTGGGCAACAACATGCCCGTGTTCTTCATCCAGGACCCCATCAAGTTCCCGGACGTGGTGCATGCGGCAAAGCCCCAGCCAGATCGCGAGATCCCCCAGGCTCAGTCCGCCCACGACACGTTCTGGGATTTCGTGTCCCTGCACACCGAGGCACAACATCACACGCTGTGGAACATGTCCGACCGTGGCATCCCGCGCTCCTTCCGCATGATGGAGGGCTTCGGCGTACACACCTTCCGCCTCATTGCAGAGGGCGGCAAGACGGTACTGGTGAAGTTCCACTGGAAGCCTCGCCTGGGTGTGCATTCGGTGACCTGGGAAGAAGCTCAGCTGGTCAACGGCACTGATCCGGACTTCCACCGGCGTGATCTTGCTGACGCCATCGAGGCCGGGGCCTTCCCTCAGTGGGAGCTGGGCGTTCAGGTGTTCGAGGACACCGAAGACCAGATGTTCCAGGGCATCGACCTGCTCGATCCCACCAAGTTCGTGCCCGAGGAGCTCGCTCCGGTGGAGCCCGTGGGCATCATGACGCTGGACAAGAACCCCACGAACTTCTTTGCCGAAACCGAGCAGGTCGCCTTCAACCCCGGCAACCTGGTCCCGGGTATCGATGTCACTAATGACCCGCTGCTACAGGGCCGCCTATTCTCCTACCTGGACACCCAGATCACGCGCCTGGGCGGGCCCAACTGGAATCAGCTGCCCATCAACCGGGCACACGCTCCGATCAACGACATGCTGCGCGACGGTATGCATCAGTCCGCCGTTCACGGGGGTGTGGCACCGTACCGGCCCAATTCGCTGGACGGCGGCAATCCGTTCGAGACTCCGGCGGACGCTCACCCGTTCATCGATTACCCGGAGTCCGTGTCTGCGTCCGTCAAGGAACGCAAGCGCCCGCAGACCTTCGACGATCACTTCAGCCAGCTCCGTATGTTCTGGCTGTCGCTGAGCGAGGTGGAACGCGAACACACCGCGCAGGCCTACGCGTTCGAGCTCGGCAAGTGCTGGGACGAGAACATCCGCGCGCGTCAGCTCCGCCACCTGGCCTCGATCGACCCGGACCTGGGTCGCAACGTGGCCACCATGCTCGGCCTGCCCGAGCCGGAGCCTTCCGTGAAGCCTGCGGACGACATCAAGCCCTCCGCAGCGATCACCCAGGTCGGCAAGACGTGGCCCACCGAGGGTCGTCAGATCGGCATTGTGGTGGGTCCGGACGTTGACGTTGCGGCACTCAAGAACCTCATCATTGCCGTGGACGAGTCGGACATGGTTCCGCTGGTGATCGCCCCCACCGGTGGCGAGGTGGGCGATGGCATCGTTGCGCAGCGCACCTACCTCACCGCGCGTTCCATCGAGTTCGACGCCGTTCTGGTCGCCTCGAACGCGGCCCCCAGCGACGACGCCCACCACGGTTTCGATGGTAAGGCCGCCGCGGCGGGCCCCGAGGGTCTCGACCCCCGCGTTGCCCTGCTTCTGCAGGAAGTGTGGCGCCAGGCCAAGGCCCTGGTTCCTGGGGATCGGGCAACGATGTGCTGAGCACGCTCAAGCTCGACGACAGCGCCGGTGTTGAGACGGGCAGCGATCCCGTGGAGGTCTTCAAGACCATCATGGAACTGCTCAGCCAGCACCGCGCGTGGGACCGCTTCCCGACCACGGGTCGTTTGGCCTGACCAGCCGCCTGACCTGAGCGAGTAAAGACAGTTGCCGCCTCCCTGCACATGCAGTGGGGCGGCAACTTTCTGCCCACGAAAGGTGACACGTGCGCGGCATCCCGCGAGCGCCATCGTCACGTTAAGGTCCTAGTCACCCGGCTGTCAGGCTGTGGAGGCACAGTGTCTGCATGTCGAATTCACAGCCCGCCGGAGAGCGGAAACTCGGAAACCTTTCGGCCAAGGACACAAGGACTCTGCGCGAGTTCATTCGGGTGCGCGGCCAGGCGTATTTGAAGGACCCCAATGTCAGTTCGATCGGGGTCGGGTACAAGGTGGTGGACGGTAAAACCACGGATCAGATCGCGGTGCAGTTCACCGTGCATCGCAAACTCCCCGTCGATGAGCTCGCCCTGCTCGGCACGCACGCCCTCCCGGACAGCATCGAGGTGGAGCAGCTGACCGTGCCCACCGATGTGCTCGAGGTCAGTTACGTACCCAGCTACGTGCTGGTCCCCGAGGTCGCACCCAACATCAGGACCCGCCGCCACGATCCGGTGGTGCCGGGCGTGAGCATCAGCAACGAGACCACGTCCGCGGGCACCCTGGGTGCCATTGTTTACGGTCGCGAGGACGGCACGCCCTACGGACTGAGCAATTGGCACGTCCTGCACGGCCCGGGCAGTCAGATCGGTGCCCGCACGGTGCAGCCCGGCACGTTCGACGACAATCGCGTGGGCCAAAACTCCTTGGGCGAACTCGTGCGCTCCCATCTGGGTCCGGCCGGTGATTGCGCGATCACGTCGCTGACGGATCGGCGTTTCGACCCCACGATTCTTGAGCTGGACGTGATCCCCGAGGAGATCGGCGATCCGGAGCTGGGCGACAAGGTGGTCAAGTCCGGGCGCACCAGCGGCGTCACGTACGGCGTGGTCCGACGCGTGGACGTGCTCACCAAACTCGATTACGGCGAGGGCTTCGGCGAGCGGAACATCGGCGGTTTCGAGATCGGCCCCGACCCGTCCCGCGGCGAGGAATTGGAACTGAGCGAGGGCGGCGATTCCGGTTCCGTGTGGATGTTCCGCAGCGGCAACGGTCGCACCTCCCGCGTGATGGCCGGGCTGCACTTCGCGGGTGATGCCGGCGGCGGTGCGGAATCCGCGATCGCGTGCCTCCCCGCGTCGGTCTTAGAGAAGCTCGACATCAGCCTGAGCCCCACCACGTACGAAACGGTCCGCGCGGAGGCAGCCGCTGCCCCCGGTCACGGTTACGATGCCGGCTTCCTGGGTGACGACGTCGCTCTGCCCACCCTGAGCGCCGAGCTCGCCAAAGACGTCGCACCGGTTAAGGACGGCGGCGAGGTAGTTCACCACACGCACCTCTCACTGACCATGAGCGCATCGCGGAGGTTGGCCCGTTGGGTTGCATGGAACATCGATGGGGAATCACTCAAGAAGCTCTCCCGCAACTCCATCAAATTCCAGTTGGATCCGCAGATCGAGGCCCAGCACCAGATGGGCGACGAGGTCTACAAGGCCAACGACCTGGACCGCGGGCACCTCGCCCGCCGTGCGGACCTCACGTGGGGACCGCGAACGGAAGCCCAGCAAGCCAACGAGGACTCGTTCTACTTCACCAACATCTCCCCGCAGATCAACAGCTTCAACCAGTCCTCGCGCGGTGGTCTGTGGGGTCGCCTCGAGGACGCCGTCTACGACGAGGTCGAGGTGGACCGACTGCGGCTGAGCGTGTTCGGCGGACCAGTGTTCCACGACGACGACCGCGAATACCGCGGCGTGCGTATCCCCCGGGAGTTCTGGAAAGTCCTGGCCTATACGACCGACGGGCAACTCACCGCCAAGGCATTCCTGCTGACACAGAACTTGGATCAGTTGGAGACCCTGGACCTGCAGGAGTTCAAGACCTACCAGGTGACCTTGAATGAGCTGACCGAGCGCACGGGTGTGCAGTTCCCTTCCGCTCTGGCGGAGCAGCCGGCCCCCGAGGCCTCACGGAGCCGCGGATCGTGGAGTCCCCGAGCGACGTCGCGTGGTGACCGGCGGCGTGTGGTGACCGAGCGGCGTCGTCGGCCTGAATCGCACAAGGAAGGCGCGCGAACCAGACTGTGGCGCACACCACCCACGCAAGGGTGGTGCAAGTCAAGTAGTTGTCACGGTTCTACATGCGAGGACGCACTTCTCAACAAATATTGAGTGCGCTGACGAGGGGGTTTTGGATGGAGCCAACTCATCTTCTTTCCGGCAGGAGCTTCCGTGCGGACACTCATCTTGCTCGCCCTCGTGGGATTCGGGGCGCAGCTCGTGGACGGGTCGCTGGGCATGGCCTACGGCGTCACGTCATCCACGCTGCTCCTGGCCGTGGGTTTGGCCCCCGCCTCGGTCTCCGCCACCGTGCACCTGGCTGAGGTGGGCACCACGCTCGCCTCGGGTTTTTCGCACTGGAAGTTCGGCAACATCGACTGGCGCGTGGTCGGCTTCATGGCGGTGCCCGGCGGCATCGCTGCGTTCTTCGGGGCGCACGTGTTGACGCTGTCCGGCGCGGCCGCGGCACCGGTGATGTCCATGGTGCTGCTGGGACTAGGCATTTTCGTGGTGTGGCGGTTCCTGACCATCCCGGACCGACGCCCGGACTTCAAAGGCAAGGTTCCCGGCTTCCTGCTGATCCCGCTCGCCACAGTGGCAGGATTCATGGACGCGATCGGCGGCGGCGGTTGGGGTCCGGTGGGTACCCCCACGCTGCTGGCCTCGGGGAAGATCGCGCCGCGCAAGGTCATCGGCTCGATTGATACGTCCGAGTTCGTGGTGAGCCTGGGCGCCTCCGCGGGCTTCCTGCTGGCACTGGGTAGCCAGGGCATCGACTTCGGTTTCGTGATCGCGCTGCTCATCGGCGGCGTGCTGGCCGCACCAATCGCCGCATATCTCGTCCGCCTGCTCGCCCCGCGCGTGCTCGCGATCGCCGCGGGCGGCCTGATCATCTTCACCAACGTCCGCACGCTTTTGGGCCTCGACGCCGTGCAGTCCGTCCTCCCCGGGGCCGGCGCCTACTACGCGATCCTGGGGGTGCTGGCTGCCCTGTGGATCGCCGGCATGGTGTGGGTGGTCCGCCGCGAACTGGCCGACCGCAAGGCCGAGCGCTCCCCCGACGAGCCGGAGAAGGTGCTGGTCAACCAGTAGTACCGACGACGACACTCGGACAGGTTTTCGCCAAGTAGCACCGCAGCGGCGCGGTCCGTTTTCAGACGCGCCGCCACATTCTTTCGCGGTGGCTCAGCTACAGCGTGAGCCCGAATCCGTAGCTGTACAGGTTGCCGTCACGGTCGCGGTAGGCGTACTCGTCACCCAGGAACTTGCCGGGCACATCGCGGGGTGAATCCGCAATGGCTTGCGCGGACACCGGCAGGGTCATGGGCAGGCGACCGGCAGGGCCGCCATCTTCTCCGGACAGCGAGCGCAGCAGGTGCTCGGGCTTGATCTCAAAGGTAACCGCCACCGCCTGGGCTTCGGGTTCGAGTTCGGCCAACAGCCACGGGTTGGTCGCGTTGACCACCAACAGTGTGGGGACGGTCTTCTCGATCTCCTGCACACGGTCCACGTCCACGCCGTTGTCACGGGGGTCGAGAGACAGCGACACACCTTCGCGATCGTCCTCGAACAGCGCGATCTCGGGGCGGGCCCAGATGAGCGCGAAGTCCGCGTCCTCGGGAGCACTGACGATGTCTGCGGTTGGCCATACCGCCGCAATGGCCCCTTCCAGCTGGCCCTGCACCTGGTCGATCTTGGTACGGCCCGTCACGAAGGGATAGACCTTGGTGGGCTTGTCGAGCTGGAGAGGCAATAGAGCGGCGTCGGCGTCGTTACGAAGGAGCGTGACCGACTGCCGCTGCGCCCGCTCGCCCAGGGCCGAGATCTCAGGGGCGCGATGACGGAGGCGGCACGAGCGGTGTCGACGTAGGGGTTCTCGAACAGGCCGAGCGCAAAGATTTCGGTGAGCAGCCGCGCGGCGGGCTGGTCGAGCTCGGAGGCTTCCAGGTGACCCTGCTCGACGGCGGCGATCAGCTGGGCGGGGTTGGCCATGTCCGAGAAAATGTCGGTGCCGGCGCGGACGGCGGCGGCGAACCGCTCGGCCTCGCTGAGGTCCTCGACGCCCCACATCATGGCGTCGATGACGCCGGAGTCGGAGTTCACGTAGCCTCGTGGCCCATCTTGTCGCGCAGCAGCCTTTGGATGAAGGTGCGGTTGTAGGCGAACGCAACCTCCTCGAACTGAGTGGTGGGGCCCTGCCAGAACTCCTGGTCCAGCTGCGGGGCGGAGTTGTTCATGGGGCGGGCGTAATACGGCATGATCGAGGCGGCACCGGCGTCCAGAGCGGCTTGGAACGGGGGCAGGTGGTACTTCTCGAGCGCGTTCTCGGTGGGGTACTCGTTGGTCTGGCCCACTCGAAGTGCGGATCGTGGCCGTCCAGACGCACGCCGCCCGGAAAGTGCTTGATGGTGGTAGCCACGGATTCTTCGCTCAGGGTCTCGCCCTGCATGCCGCGCACCACGGCGCCGATGTACTCGGAGACCAGCTCGGGATCCTCACCGAAGGTGCCATTGAAGCGGGACCAGCGAGGCTCGGAGGCGAGGTCAGCCATGTACCGTAGAGCTTGTGGATGCCGCCGGCGCGCCATTCCTTGGCGATCTCCTGGCCGAACTTTTCGATGAGTTCGGGGTCATTCAAAGCGGCCAGTCCCAGCTCACCGGGCCATTCGGAGAAGATGCCGGTGGACTCGTTCACGCCGAACTGGGAGACGAGCGCGACATGGTTGCGGGGGTTGGACGCGAAGACCGCAGGGATGCCCAGTCGCGAGTTCTCGGCGAGTTCCTGGACCGCGTTGGTCCACTCGGTGAGTTCCTGGGGAGTGAGGTTGTCGCGGACCACGAAGTAGCGCTGACCGCGCTCGTTGATGGCCTTGTTGGTTGCCGAGGTCACGAGAACAGGCTCTGCGAAAGGCACGCCGGTGATGGGGTTGGCGTCACGCCAGACGTCTTCCTGGTTGAGGATCTGGCCCTCGACCGGATTGGGCAGAAATGCGGAGTAGCCCGGGTAGTGCGAGCCGATGACCATCAGCCGGCCTTCTCCTCGGTGGTCATGCGGGAGACGAGGTCGCGAGCTCGTTCGGCGGCGGGGAGGCGCCAGTCCTCAAAGGGTGACAGGGCGCCGTCGCCGTCGAGATCGCGAAACGTCTGGCCGTCCTGCTCGATGAAGCGGCCGGTCTTGCTGCCGAGTTCGGGTTGAGTAGTCATGTGTGCGGCCCCTTCGTCGCGTCCAACTCCGTGCCATCGCGGCGGCGCTGACCACTCCAAAAACCCAGCCAGCTCCGACCATGGCGATCTGATGGTCACTGTATCCGCGGGCCCAGCCGGGTTCCCGTGGTTGGCAGCAGTTGCCAGGAGTTGCGGCTTTCGGAGCGGGGACGACGGCGCTCGGGCGGGTTTCGCGGGCTACCTGTCGTTCGCGAAATATCGGGCGGGTGAGATCTGATTAATGCCTTCCATCATGCGTTCACCCAGTTCTTGATGACCAGAGTGAACTGCACTACGTTCCAATGCCGCCGGAATACCGGCGAGGATCTGTTCCACGAGCTGGGTCGATCGTTCTCCTGACAAGCCCAATCGGCGGCCTTCTTTGACAAGATCGGCAGGACCGATCCGGGTGAACTTGTACTCGCCGTTGATTGCCATGGGGAAGGTGAGGGAGTCAGTATCCACCATGTGAGCCCCTGCCGAGATCAGGTCATAAAGGGGCGCCAAATGGACGGATTGGTCTTTCAATAGCAGGGAATAATTCTTCGCGTGGGCGTCCGTTCCCAGAATTCCAACATTGAAAACAAGCCCTTTGAAAAACGCCTCAGCGACGGCTCCTCTTTGCGATGGTGCCACCTTGTTCCTGAAGAGTTGAGCCGCCATTCCGACCCCAGGTCCACCATCGAGATGCTGATATTTTTTTTCAGGAGGCACTCCCAGGGCTTGAAGTAGGTCCTCCTGATGATCACGCTTGACGATACCTTCATCATTGATCCATCGATCAAAGCGGTCAACGACCAATGCGGTTAGATCCCCAGATGGCGCGGTCCACACCTCGGATCGAGCGGCATCAAGGCCTAACTCGCGGGCTGCGCCCAAGGTCAGTTGTTCCACGAGGTCAATCTCGCTGACAAAGCTGCGATCGCCCACTCTTACCGGCTTGAGGATATGCGTAGTCGCAATGCGCGGATTGGGCGTGGCCCATTGCCCGTCAGGCTTCCGGCTCAGCGCGATCTTTGCCTGGGCTCCCGCCAAACTGAATCGGAAGCTCTGCCCCCCTCCGGGTTGTCTCCCTGTGTATTTGTCCACCGCCGCGCGCATGAGTTCCTCCACCCCCTGATCGGTCAGGATGGTTCCTGAACCAACGAGAGTGGGTGTGCGTCGTCGCTGTCCACGCCCGGAGGAAGTATTTGAAGGGCACCCGCGACATCTGCGCCAACATGGCGCAAAAGCCCAGAGAGGGAATTGGCAGATGTGCCCGCTTCGGCCGCCATGTTCGATAAAGCGTCCGGGTTATCCGGGAGGAGGCCCCATAGGAATGCGGACGCGTTCTTGTTCGAGTGCTTCGAACTCGAGCGGGGCATAGACAAGGAAATGGGTGTGATCATCTCCCCCGAATCTATATATTCAAAGCGCACTTGCCCACTGGAAAATGTAAACGTTCCGATCGTGTTGCCGTCCAGATGGACGATTAATTTATCCACCGGAACCACCGATCTCAGGAGTTATCTCGATATTCAACCCCACTGCCCACAGCACATCCAGAACACGGCCGACTTCGGCGCTGTATTTTCCCGCCTCAACCTCGACCAGCCACTTGCGAGAGACACCAGCCTTGCCTGCTAGCGCAGCTTGGGTCAGCCCAGAGTCCAGCCGTCGATTGCGAATCGCTGCGCCGAGTTCAGCAGCAGTTTGAATCCTCATGGCACCCCTGACCGACGTGTAACCGCTTGGTGACAGTCTAGAGTGTAACCGTGCGGTGACTTATTGAAAAGACACCGCACGGTTACATCACCGAAACGCGGGGAACCATCAATTGGATGACCGCGCCCAATCGAGACCTGATTAGCCGGCGACGGGATTCCCGAGGTGTCATCGGTGTCGATCTGCCTGAAGAGCACTCAGGCTACTCAGCGGGTTGAACCTCGCTCTCGACAACCCACTTGTGATTCGTCATTTTCATCCCGTCCACCTCCACGTCCACCATGTAAACGGTCTCATCGGTGGAGCTCTCGATGGTGGCCTCGGCCCCCTTCATCCCCGCCATGTGATCGGCGGTCAGCACGACTTCCGTACCATCCGCCAGGGGCGGTTCACCCGGGTCCTGTAGTTCTTCCTGGACAACCCACTTGTGATCGACCACGGGTTCGCTACCGTCGGCCGGCGTGTACGTCACCGAGTAAGCGGTCGTGTCGAAGGCACCGGTGATGGTGGCCTCGCTCCCGTTCATACCCGGCATGTGATCGGCGGTCAGGGTCACGGTGGAGCCGACGGGGTATGTCGGATCGCCTGCTTCCACGATTCCCTCAGGAGGAGGGCCACCATTCGGGTTGTGCTGGTGCTCGCCACCACCCATTCCTTCGTGTCCCTCATGAGCACTGGAAGCAGACGGCGACGCGGTGGCCCCTCCCGAACCGGTCGCAGTTGCCGATGCGGTCGGAGTGGTGGGGGCCTCTTCGGTCCCGGTGTCCGTGCCCCCACAAGCTGTCAATGCCAAGGCAGCGGCAAGCGTCAGGCCAGCCACAGTGGAAGTGCGTTTCATGGTGAGTCCTTCCGTTGTTGGTCCGAGTTCCGACAAGCAGTACGCCAACGGTGGGCCATGGTCCAGAGCGACTGAACGATCCGCCGAAACTCGGTCGGTTTCTCTCACTCCGTTATATACCCCTATGGGGTATACGGCAAGGGGATATCGGTTCGCCCCGGTGAGACTCTGTCGACGTAACACCCGCGCTTCGAAGCCCTCAAGCCATCTCGAAGAAAGTCAGTAGGTGAAGAGGTAGCCTCGAAGGCGTGACCGATAGGCAACGAGTTTCTGCGGATTACGACCGCAACGCTTCTGAGTACATCGATGCGCTGGGAAGCGTTGAACAAATGGCCCTGTCGGACCGAGAACTGATCGGCCAGTGGCGGGATGCGTGCTCAGGGCCGTTACTGGATGCAGGCTGCGGACCAGGTCACTGGACCCACTTTCTATGTCGAGATGACCGAGATGCCACTGGCGTTGACCTGTCTCAAGAGTTCATCGGCCATGCCAGGGCCACCTATCCTGAGGCAAAATTCGAGTGTGGAGACTTCAGTCAGCTGCCGTTGCCGCCTGACTACTGCGGAGGCATTCTCGCGTGGTACTCACTGATACACACTGACCCATCTGAAGTTCCCCGAGTTCTTGAGGAATTCGCTCGGGTACTGCGGCCCGGTGCAAGTCTGCTCCTTGGATTCTTCGACGGGAAGGATGGCGAGGCGTTCGATCATGCGGTGAGCCCAGCGTTCTTCCGGAGTCATAAGGGCATGAGCAACGATCTGAAAGCTGCCGGATTCAGAATCGTCAAGTCTCACCGGAGAACAGATCCGGGCTCCCGACCACATGCCGCACTGATCGCCCGCAAGCCAAACTTATTCACCGCTTAGTGGGAGGAGTACTCCTACGCGCCGAGCCACTCGTCGACCGTCGTGGAGGTGACGTGCGCATCCGCCGGGATGAGGCCTCCGTTGGCAATTCCGCGCCCCAAGTACGAAGCCTCGCGAATGGTCTTGGGCTGCACGCCGTCGATCGATCCCTTCGCGGCAAGAATCCTCCGCGCGAAGTTCGCCGCGGAATCCACCTGGGTCCCCGGACAGCAACAATCTCGTTCCGAGCCGGGCGAGGTTCAGACACGACATCCGCCATGAATGTCACCACATCACTCATCGCGGCAGGCGCCATCAACATGCTTGGCATGATCGACAGCGGCCCCTTGGTCACCCGATGGACGAGCACAGGGATTAGCTCGAACCACTGCGAAGAGCGCACCGTCGTGGAAGGGATATCCGCCTCTTGGTAGAAACTCTCCTGCGCGGCCTTGCCTGGTAGTAGCCATATCGATGGTTCACTTCGGGATTGGCTGCACCCGCGATGGACAGACACACGATCCTGCCGACGCCGTTCGCTTGCGCCGCCTGGACCACGTTCCGTGCCGCGCGGGTGAAGAACTCGATCGACTTCTGCGCGCCGAGCGCATCGATGTGGAGCGCGTCGACCGCGATGTCCACGTCCTCCAGAGCTCGCTCCATGCCCTCCGGCGACATCACGTCCACGCCGTGGCTCCGGCTGATGCGCACCACATCATGGCCGTGCCGTTCCAACTCGTCGGAGACGGCCGAGCCGAAATTTCCACTGGCGCCCAACACCGCAATTTTGCTCATGCGTCCACCCTAGTCACGCCCAACTGCGGGAGATAGGGTGCGGCAAAGTCACCGTGGAGCGGACCAAGCAGCTACAACCGCGCGATCCGTTTGATGTCCTCCTGGAACTCGTGGACGACCTCCGCGGAAACCGTGGCGCGGGTTTGGGCGATAGCTTCCAGGTAGTCCTCGGTCGTGGGCCCGGTAGCGCGTGGTGTGCGAGCGGCGGCATTGTCGGTCTTGGCGGCGTCGTCGGCATCGGCCGCAGAACCATCCGAAGCGGCCCCGTAGACCGATTTCTCCAGCGCGTGTTGGGAGGCCTTGCGCGCCGAGAACTCGATATCCGCCGGGGAGAACCCGTTCGATTTGGACACCAGCAGGTCCAGGTCAACGTTTTCGGCGACCGACTCGGGGATGTAGCGGAGCCAAATGGCTTGGCGAGCGACGTCGTCGGGCAGGCCAATGGGAATGACGTAATCGAAGCGGCCGTGGCGCAGGAAGGCCGAATCCAACGTGCGAATGAAGTTGGTGGCGCAAACGAGCAATCGGCCGGGGCGGTCGCGGAAGGCGGGGATGATTTTCAGCAGTTCGTTGGTCACACCCTGCAGAGGCGATGGCGGATCGCCTTTGCGTTGGGCGGCGATTTCCTCGACCTCGTCGATGAAGACGACCGCGTGTTCCAGCTGCGAGATCTCGAGGAAGATTTCGCGCAGTGCGCCGGCCAAGCCCTTGGGATCCGCGGCGAGACGGGACGGGAAGACTTCCACGAATGGCCATTCCAGTCGGGAGGCAATGGCCTTGGCGAAGGTTGTCTTGCCCGTACCTGGAGGGCCGAACAGCATGACCGCGCGCGGCGGGACCACGCCGTACTGCTGGGCGAGATCGGGGTCAGCGAGCGGCAGGACCAGGCGTCGCTCGAGCATTTCCTTCTCCCGCTGCATGCCTCCCACGTTGTTCCAGAGGTTCCGCGGCAGCAGCCGGCCACCCAGCTCATCGAGCAGGCCGATTTCCTGTCGTTGGATAGGGATTTCACGTTCGAAGTAGCGCAGGTGTTTCTTGTCCTGGAAGCCTGCCTCGTTCAGCGCCTCCACGCGGCGCTCGGAGTCGGGCACCAGGAAGGAGAGCCTGGTGAGTCCCAGTGGTGCGAGTTTGCTTTCAACAGCCGCCAAGAGCGCACTGCCGATGCCCTGGTCGAGCCACTGACTGTCCACACCGAAGAACACGATCCAGCCCTGGTCATGTGCCGCGCGTGCGACGGCCGCGCCGACCACCACGTCATCATCCACGGCCACCACGGCCTGGTCCTCCTGGCATGACGCCAGGACTTCCGAGAGAGCGTAGACGGGTTCCACTCCGGACAAGCGCGAACTCTCCCACAACCGCAGAATCGAGTCCATGTCAGCGGGGTGGAAATCTCTGATATGCCACGTAGTCACCCAAGAACTCCTTTGTTCCGGTCGGTGAGTTGGAGGGCTTCATCATGACACGGGACCTCGGAAGGCGTCACCGAGGTGGGGCGCGGCGTCGTCGAATCGTCCGCGGCATCCGGCCGACGCGATGCGGAGACGTTGCGCACAAGGCGCCGATATCCGAGCGCGCACGCGGACAGCACCAGCGAGCCCACGAGCACGGGCATCAGCAGGTAGTCCCAGCCCTGATGCGACAACAGGATGGCGATGGGCGTGCCACCGGCCGGCGGGTGAATCACGCGCAGCGACGCCATCCCAATCATCGCGAGCCCCACGGCAATGCCCAGGCTCCACCATGCAGTGGGCAGGACCGAATGAATCAGCAGGCCGCACGCGGCGGCAACCACGTGACCTCCGACCACGCTGACCGGCCGCGAGAACGGCGAATCCGGCACCAGGAACAGCAGCACACACGACGAGCCGAATGCGGCAATGAGCAGCGGAACCCCGAATAAATCACCGGTGAAGCCCAGCAGGGCAATCGTGAGTGCGCCGCCGAGCCCGCCCGCAACGATCGTGGTCAGGGGTAAAGATTCGCGCGGCCAGCCACGCAGCCGAACCGGCGAAAACTTCTTCCCACCCGAAGGGGCACTTGGCTGACGCGGCGAATTCATGGGATTCCTTCAATGGTTGGTACGTATGCGGGTACGAAAACGAGGGGGATGCCATCGAGAGACAGCGATCCCCCTCGTGTTGTTCGGGTGGTGGTCAGGGGTGGATTACGACGTCGCCTGGCTGAGTTCGGCTTGCCCCTCGTCTGCTTTGGTGGGCACCTTGGCGTAGGACGTCGCGCCCACTCCCTTGTAGGAGCCGCCTTCGACGATCAGGTATTCGGGACGGATGTCGTTACCGGCGAACCAATCTTCGAGGATTTCGCGGGTGCCGGCGGCGTAGCGAGCCTGTCCCGAGAGCGAGGTTCCGGAGGTGTGCGGAGTCATCGCGTTGTGGGGCATGGTGCGCCACGGGTGATCCACCGGTGCCGGCTGAGGGTCCCAGACATCGCCGGCGTAGCCCGCGAGCTGGCCGCTTTCGAGGGCCTGAACGATCGCGTCCCGGTCCGCAATGGCTGCGCGGGCGGGGTTCACGATGTATGCCCCGCGAGGCATGGTGTTGAGCAGCTCAGTGTTCAACAGGCCACGCGTCTCGGCCGTGAGAGGTGCGTGCACGGTCAAGACATCGATGTTCTGGACCAGCGACTCGATGCTGTCGTGGTAGGTCAGGTTGTACTTGCGCTCGTAGTCCTCGCTCAGGCGGAAACGATCCGTATAGCTGAGGTGCACGCCGAACGGGGCGAGGCGCTCGATCACCGCGCGACCAATACGACCGGCGGCAAACACACCCACGCGCATGCCTTCCAGGTCGTAAGACCGCTCAACGGCGTCCGCGATGTTCCAGCCGCCCGCCGCGGAGATCTCGTGCTGCTTGACGAAGTCCCGGACGAGTACCAGAACCTGCATCACGGTGTGCTCGGCAACGCTGATGCTGTTGCTGTAGGTGACTTCCGCGACCGTGATGCCGCGTGCGTTGGCGGCGTCCAAGTCGGTGTGATCGGAACCGATGCCCGCGGTGACCACGAGCTTCAGGTTCCGAGCCTTCTCAATGCGTTCGGGGGTGAGGTAGGCAGGCCAGAACGGCTGGGAGATCACGATGTCCGCGTCGGGGAGTTCGCGTTCGAAGACAGAATCCGGGCCTTCCTTGTCGCTGGTAACGACCACGGTGTGGCCTTCGGATTCGAGCCAGTCGCGCAGACCCAGACCGCCAGACACACAGCCGAGCAGCTCACCCGGGGTGAAGTCCAACGCCTGGGGCGAGGGCAAGGTGGCCCCACCCGGATAGTCGTTGATGGAGGGGATCGTGTCACGCGCATACTCGGGCGGGTAACCGGTCACGGGGTCCGGGTAGAGCACAATCAGGATTTTTGACACAACAACTCCATGAGTTTTCGAGGGGTCTTTGGGATCTTGTCGTCTGGCCGTCGTGGATCGTGTTTCTTGTCGATGCGGCGACCGTGGTTTCCAAAGCTTGATTTCCAAATTAGGAGCAATTGACAGCCCCCACCACGGGCGTAACGTTGGGCCAGCACAACGCATGGTTGTGGGTCGCTGCGGGTGGAAGGAACAGTCGGTGGAGAACAGCCAGCTTCCGGATGTGCGGACGCTTCAGGTTCTGGAGGCGATCGGGCGACTGCAGTCGATCACGCTCGCGGCAGGTTCCTTGGGTATCACGCAGCAGGCGGCCTCGACCCGGCTCAAGCGGCTAGAGACTCGGCTCGGGCGAAGTCTGGTGGTGCGCGCGGCGCGGGAATCGCGACTGACGGACGACGGCCAAGCCCTGGTGAGCATGGCCCGCCCGTTGTTGAGCGCAGCCACTGATTTCGAGAGTGAATTGAGCGCTTATCTTTCCCAGAAGCACGCGGTCAATGTGGCCGCCAGCCTGACCATTGCGGAGCACTTTCTGCCGCGCTGGATCGTGGCCTACCGGGAGGCCGGCAACACGGCGAGCCGCGTGAACGTCACCTCGACGAACACGCGCGAGGTGATTCGTCTGGTGTCGACCGAGGCTGTGGAGCTCGGGTTCATCGAGGGTTTCGCTCCCCCGCCGGGGTTGCAGTATGCGCCGCTCGCCTTGGATGAGCTGATCGTTCTTGTGGCTCCGTCACACCCGTGGGCCGCTCGCGGTCGGGTCAGCGCGCGCACTCTTGCTGCCACCCCGCTGATCACCAGGGAGGACGGCTCGGGCTGTCGGTCGGTCGTGGTCGCCACCTTGGGTCAGCACGGGATCCCGCCCGAGCAAGTCGCGGATCCGGCCATGCAGCTGCCCAGCAACACCGCCGTGCTTGAGGCCGCTGCCGCCAACGCTGGTCCAGCGGTGCTCAGCACGCACCCCGCGGCGTCTTTTCTGGGCGCTCACCGGCTCGTGCGGATTGAGGTGGATGGGGTTCGGTTCCGTCGCAGCCTTGGCGCGATCTGGCGGCAGGGTGCGGAACCGCCCACCCCGGCTTCACAGGAATTTCTCCGAGCGGTATCGCGCATGACGCCGCTGTCCGGGCGTCAGACGGAGGACGGTTCCTGAGCTTGGTCACCTTTTGGCTGAGCATGCTTTTCGGGCACGACGACGCCGCCGCTCACTCGCCTTTCTGACGTTTTGCCTGGCCGCGAGCGAACTGCTTCTACTCCCCCGTGAGCCCGTCGATGGACTCCCTGATGAGGTCCACGTGCCCGTTATGACGGGCGTACTCCTCGATCATGTGGGTCATGACCCAGCGGAGGTTGTGCGTTTCGCCGTGTCGTGTGGCTTTGCTGAGGGCGTCCAGGCCGCCTTCCGCGTAGGCGCGTTCCGCGCTGTCACGTGCCGCCGAGACGCTCTTCTCCCAGTTCCCGACGAGCGTGGCCGGGTCATCGTAAATGGCGGTGTGGAAGTCCCAATCCGGGGAGGTCTTCCAATCGACAGAGGCCCAAGGCTCGATGCCATCTTCAGCCCAGAGGACTTCCCTGAACCACTGATCCTCAACGAGCGTGAGGTGCTTGATGAGACCGGCGAGCGTCAGGCTGCTTGGGCCCAGCGTCTGCGTCAACTGAGCCTGGCTCAACCCCGAGGTCTTCCACGCAAACGTCGCCCGAAGGAACTCCAGGAATCCCGTGAGGGTCTCCCACTCATCACCGGCGATGGGCGGTTCAGGGCGGCCGTGCTCATCCGTTTCGGTAGTCATGCCATCGAATGCTATCCGGGTGACCTGCGGAGTTACGCCTCACCCACATCGATTAGCCGCAGTTCGATCCGCCATCACTCACGCCTGTGAAGGTCAGCTCTTGCCCGTTCGACAATGTTGCGGTGACCTTGACAAAGTTCGGCATCCTGCCCTCGGGGCTGGGGCAAGTTCGCGGTGCTCTGACGTCCGTGTAAGTGATGGCGAAGCGACCCGACGGTCCTGTGGTGAAGTCCCTGCACCCCGTGGCGTCATTCGTGTACGTCCCGTTGGACCCGTTGGTACCTGCGGTCCACAGGAAGTTCAGATCCCACGCATCGCGAGTAACACCACCGGGAAACTCCGTTCCGGCGAGGTTCTGCGTGTTACTCACGGTATTTCTCCACGCGGTGCCACTGCCGGGGGTGTAGCGCATGGCATTGTAGTTCTCACCGTTTCGGCTCGACGTTCCATTGCCGACCCAGAATGCGCCCGGACCAGCAGACGTCTGTCCAATCCGGTTGGCGATCCACCACTGATAGCTAACGCGGGTGACGGTGACCCCGGCGGGGAGGTTGTCCACATAGGTCTGAGCGCCCGCATCCAAGGATTGTGTGGTGGAGGAACTACCGATCGTTCCCCATCTGTAGATGAGTCCGCCGCTGATCCTGAGGGTGGGGGTGCACGCCGAAGCCTCATACGCCGGGACCGCCGATGCCGCGACGATGACCGGAGCCGCCCAGGCCACACCTCGCGCGAGGGAACGTCGGGAAACTGGATGTGTATCAATGGTGGGGGATGCCATGAGGGCAGTTTACAGAAGCAACCAATCATTCGTGCTCGTCACAGGCACGTTAGCGAAGTAGCGTCACTCACCTTCGTAGCTGAAGGGTCAACTTCATGTTCAGCCCTTCTCTGATGTCGTGGCCGGTGGTTGACTGGGCTTCCAACTACATAAGCTCGGGAGCTTCCCATGAGCGTCACGCATCAGACCCTTGATATCAGTCAGGTCATCCCCGCGCCCCTGGACACGGTGTGGGCCGCGTTCCAGGACACCACATCGCGGTCGGTCTGGAGCGTCCCCAAGGGCGACGACTTGGTCTATTCCAAGGACGACTTCTACCCAGGAGGCCGCGCCTCGTACCGCTGCGGACCGTCCGGTGATCTCAACGTCGCGGGCGAGATCGGATACATCCAGATCACTCCTCACGAGCTGGTCGTCCACACCGACACGGTCTCAACCGGGGGCGCTCTCCTCGCGACCGCACTGGTCACCTGGACTTTCGAACCTCACGACGACAGCGCCCTGGTCACCATCGTCGACCAAGTCGCCTCATTCGTGGGTCAAGACATGATCGATGGTCACCGGAACGGTCACACCATCGCACTCGCACAGTTGGCGGAGTTTCTGAAGTCCTAGCTGAAGCGGCCTGACACTGGCCTGACACTCAAGGTCCTTCACCGCGAGCGCTACACATCTGCGGCAGTGGTTCGCACGTCAACGGCGGGTTTTCCTACGTCCCTCTGCCAAAAATGTCATCACCCGTCACCAGAGCGCGAAGCCCTGCCCCAAATGTTCAGACCGGCCCTCACCATGCCTCACCCCTTGAAGGAGCCATGGCTCGATCCGGCTCAGAAGGCGAACCAGTTCTAATCAGCGCCTCGGTTGATGAGCACGTAGAAGAGCAAACCGGCAGCTATCAAGACTGCAAAGACGATCGACAAAGCCATGTCATTGATGGCTCCGGCGACCCTCAGCACCAGGGTGCCGATTCCCAGGATGACCAACAACAGGCTGGGATGAAAGGTCTAAAAGCCACAGGAATGCCGTACTCGCCACCTGCACTCACCGCTCGTTGATCGGGTTCCATACCCCATGCCATCAGCCGCTGGCCCACAGCGCAAGACTCATCGGCAAGTTCCCACACGAACGTGCCCCAATTCGTTAATGCCACCATGGAAAAACATGCGATTCATTGAATGGGCCCTACTGGCCGGCACAGCTCTCACCATCGGCCTACTCCGCACCACCGTTCAACTCATGGTTGATGGTGCGGACAATGCCTCCACCCCGCTGCTCGTGCTTCTGATCGCGGGCCCACTCACAGTCATTACCTATTTCGCAGTGCGCTGGAGTGGCAAGAAGCTCGTCTTCGGAACCTTCCTCGCCAGCACGGCACGCGTGTTCCTGAGCTGTCTGATCGCCGCGCTTCTCTACGCGCTGCCCGGTCTCATCTTCGACGAAAGCGGCCTGCTCGACCTCTCACTCACGCTGCTTTTCGCCTTCGTGATGGCCCTGATCTTGGCCACCATCATGGCCCGATTCCTTCGACACCAAGTGCCTGACACCCCCGAAGATCTTGCCTGAACAACAGGTGTCCCTGCCCTCCATCACCCCTGATGGTCCCCGTGTTCACCAACCTTCCAGCACATGGTGGAAACATTTCACTCCGTTCGACCACCCTGCATCATTGCCAACTAATCCTTGGGGGAATTTTCATGGCAACAACCGAAACGCCCACCGAAGTCCGGCAGATCGTCTTGGCCTCGCGCCCGCACGGAATGCCCACGGACAAGAACTTCCGCCTCGAGACGGCACCCATTCCTGCCCTGAAGCCCGGACAGATTCTCGTGAAGAACCAGGTCATGTCCGTGGATCCTTACATGCGCGGCCGCATGAACGACGCCGAGTCCTACATCCCCCCCTTCCAAATCGATCAGCCACTCGAAGGCACCGCGGTCGGCACCGTAATCGCCTCCGAATCCGACCGCATCAAGGTGGGCGATCACGTATCGCACATGCTCGGGTGGCGCGATTACTCCGTGATTGACGACGACGCCGCCACCGTTGTCGACCTCGACGTCGCCACTCCGTCCCAGTACCTGGCATCCTCGGCATGCCCGGGTTGACCGCGTACGTCGGGTTGACCGAGATGGCGAAGTTCAAGAAGGGCGACGTCGTGTTCGTCTCGGGCGCTGCCGGCGCCGTCGGCTCCGCCGTGGGCCAGATCGCCAAGGCGCTGGGGGCGTCCAAGGTGATCGGGTCTGCAGGCTCTGCCGAGAAGATCGCGCGCATCAAGGAACTGGGGTTCGACGAGGCCTTCAACTACAAGGAGGGTGACGTCAGCGAGTCCCTGGCCAAAGCCGCACCCGACGGGATCGACGTCTACTACGACAATGTGGGCGGCGACCACCTCGAGGCCGCAATCGGGGCGCTGCACAAGTACGGGCGCGTGGCGATGTGCGGGGCCATCTCCCAGTACAACGCGACTGAGCCGGCGCCCGGTCCGCGGAACATGTTCCTAGCGGTCGGCAAGGAGCTAAATCTGCGCGGGTTCATCGTGGGCAACCACTACGACCTGGAGCCTGAATTCCACAAGAACGCCATTAAGTGGCTGCAGGACGGCACCCTGCAGGCGGATGAAACCTTCCGCGACGGTCTGGAAAACGCTCCGCAGGCATTCATCGACCTGCTCGGGGGAGCAAACACCGGAAAGATGATCGTGCGGTTGTAACGCGCGGATGCCTTGTTCGAACCCGGTGCAAGGCAACCGCACTTGACTCCGGCAGGTCGTGTGACCCGCCGGAGTCATTTGCGGGCTAGAGGAACTTGACGCCCTGCGCCAAGGGCAATTCACCGGAGTAATTGACTGTATTGGTTGCCTGGCGCATGTAGGCCTTCCACGAATCCGAACCGGATTCGCGGCCGCCACCCGTGTCCTTCTCACCGCCGAAGGCCCCTCCGATTTCCGCCCCCGAGGTTCCGATGTTCACGTTAGCGATCCCGCAGTCGGACCCGGACGAGGAAAGGAAGCGTTCGGCTTCGAGCTGGTCGTTGGTGAAGATTGCTGAGGAAAGTCCCTGCGGCACCCCATTGTGCAATTCGATGGCTTCAGAAAATTCCGAGTACGACATCACGTACAGAATGGGAGCGAAGGTCTCCTTCTTGACCACGTCGCTCTGGCCCGGCATTCTCACGATGGCCGGTTGCACGTAGTAGGCCTCCGGTAGTTCTTCGGCCAGTACGCGCTCACCTCCCGTGAGCACGGTTCCACCTTGATCCTGGGCCTCCCGCAGAGCTTCCTGCATGGCACCAAAACTCTTTTCGTTCATGAGTGGGCCCACAAGATTTGATTCATTGCGTGGGTCCCCGATGCTGAGAGTGCCGTATGCCTCGACAAGTTTTTCGGTGAGTTCATCGACCACGGATTCGTGCACGATCAGGCGCCGCATACTGGTGCAGCGCTGCCCTGCCGTGCCGACCGCCGCAAACACAACTCCGCGCAATGTGAGATCCAGGTCCGCGCTGGGACCGACGATCGCGCCGTTGTTCCCGCCCAGCTCTAGCAGCACGCGGCCGAACCGTTCGGCAACACGCGGTCCAACTTCACGTCCCATCGGGACCGAACCGGTGGCCGAGATCAGCGCAACCCGAGGGTCATCCACCAGTTGTTGTCCGCCGTTCCGGTCCGCGATCACCACTTGGTTGATGTGGTTCGGGGCCTCGCATTCACGCGCCGCACGTTCTAGCAATGCATTGGTGCCAAGCGCGGAGAGCACGGTGGCTTCCGATGGTTTCCACACAACGGTGTCTCCGCAGACCAGCGCGAGGGCTGTGTTCCAGGCATAGGGTGCGACGGGGAAATTGAATGCGGTGATGATGCCGACAACTCCCAGCGGGTGCCAGGTTTCCATGAGGCGGTGACCGGCCCGTTCGGAGGGCATGGTCTTGCCATAGAGCATGCGGGACTGGCCCACGGCGAAGTCGCAGATGTCGATCATCTCCTGGACCTCCCCAAGGGCCTCGGAGGTGATCTTGCCCGCTTCTGCCTGCACCAGCACAGCGAGGTCTTCCTTGTGTTCCGTCAGGAGCTCCCCCCACCGTTTGACCACGTTTCCCCGTTCGGGTGCGGGCACCTCTCGCCAAGCCTCGAAAGCTTTCTGAGACCTGCCAATGGTCTCGGAGACCTCATTCTGTGATGTCAGGGCAGAGTGGTGAGCACCTCACCGGTCAAGGGGCTGCGAGCCGCCAAGTCGCCCGAAAGCGTAGCGGTATCAACACCACACGCTTGCAGAGCGCTGAAGACTGCATCGGACAGAGTGGTTTTCTGGCTGGTCTGAGACACGAGATTTCTCCTTCGTTCGTCGTTCAGTAGCGCATGTGAGCGGCCGAGTCCGTGAGGGTCACGGGGTTATGGGGGCCACGGCGATACCCAATTGGTTTTGAATGCTCGCGATCGAGGCATCCTGTTGTCGTTGATACAGGTCATACGGATCGGCAACTTCCCGACCCACAATTTGCGACATCACCGTGATGTCGTAGTCGGTGCCAAGCTGTGCGTCATCACGGGAGCCTTCATCTGTGAGATTGGACTGGAAGATCCCGGCCGCGGAGCGGGGCAGGAAGTCTTCGTAGACGATTGGTTCGGCGATCACCACGTCCGCTTCGATCAACTTCTTCAGGCACACGGGTTCAGGACCGAACGATGCCGCAGTTTGAGTTGAGGCTTCACGGTTGACCGTGAACGTGAAGTAGGCCAAGCCACGCAGGGCCATCTCTTTCTCTGTCCGCGGCAGGCTTTCCTCCCATACGGTTCGAGCCACCTCCACGCGCACTCCGCTCGCCTGGTCCTCGGCCAGTCGCCTGTCGGTCTCGGACACCATGCGGTCATAGAGTTCTCGACCCGCCGGTGTCAGGGCAATGCCGCGTTGTTCGACTTCCCCGAAACGGACCCGCAGCTCACCACGGTCCACGGAGCCGTCCTCGTATCTGAAGACCCTCTCCTCCGCCAACGCTCTGAATGAAGTCTGGCGCAGGAGGATGTCCGGTCCGTCCCAGCCGGGTGGGCCTTGGATCTCATCGATCATGGTGATCCCCAGATCCTCCATGCGGTCGTAGAGATCATCGATATCGAGTACTCGCGGGGTGAGGTGATTGATATGGGTCGTACTCACGCCACCGATGTCGGCGGCCACCGCGGAGATGGCCTCGAGCTTCTTGTACCAGGCATGATCGACCGGCTCGTCCGAGAGTTCGAAAACTCCCGTGGCCTGAGTCAACAGTTGCTCCGCCTGAGCCTCATCCAGCCCGCCCTGGTCTGCAGCCAGATCCGCCAGGGACAGTAGCTCCTCCGTGAAAAGAACTCGGTTGCCAATGAACTCCTGCAGCTCTTTCTGCAATTGAGCATCAAAGAACCGGGGATCGTCAGCGGCGAGCATCGATGTGAAAACCCTGAAGGGATTCTTGGCAAGCTCCTCGGGATCAACCGGACGGAACGCCGTCGACACCACGGGGACTGAAGATTTGGAGGCGTCCCGCAGATCGTAAAAACCCACCGGGTACATCCCGAAAGCTGCGAAAACCCGGGCGACCTGCGCCAGCTCCGTGGCGGATCCCACACGAATCGCACCGTGGCGTTCTGCTGTCACTCGACCGATACTGCCCAGCCGCTCCGCTTCAGCACCATGACGAGCCAGGAAGTCTTCATTCACGGCCGTGGAGACGTCGACCAAGGTGTTGTAGGCCGGGACTTCTTCGCCGTACATCTGGGACAGTCTGCGAGCGAACTGCGCCCTCAGCTGCCACGAACTCTGAAAAGTCATTACGGTACCCCTCCTGAGATACAAACGGATCAAATGATGTTGAGCTCTCTGAGTCCCACCGAGTTGTCGCTGAATCGCTCAACTGAAAAATGCTTGGCGTCAATGAACGACTCACGCCCCAGATACAGGTCGGCCATCAGCTCCCCCACCGCGGGCCCCTGCAGGAAACCGTGTCCGGAAAACCCTGTGGCGTAGAAGAAGCCAGGCAGCTCGTCAGCCTCGCCGATCAGCGCATTGCGATCAGGAGTGTTCTCGTACAGACCCGCCCAGCCGCCGACAAGATCAGGATGCTCAAGTTCCGGAGCGCAGGTTGCCGCTGCGGCGCTGAACTCCGGTAGCCAGGCGTAATCGAACTCCCGACAGAACCCGGATTCCTCCTGATGGGAGATGCCCAGCAGCAATCCGTTGCCGTAGTTATGGAAGTAGCAGGTTGTCGACAGATCCAACGTGAATGGCAGACGTGGATATGGTTCAGAGCATTGTCGGGTGAGACCGATAAGGCGGCGGACCGGTGTCACCGGCAAGTCCACCCCGGCCATTGCCCCAATGCGAGCACTCCATGCCCCGGCGCAACACACCACGGCGCTCGTGCGAATGACACCCCGGTTGGTAGTTACAGAGGTGATGCTGTCGCCCTGCCGATCAATGTTCAGCACATGGGTGCGGTCCAGGATGGTGACGCCCAGTTCCATGGCACGGGCCGCATAGCCCTCCACCACCAGGGATGGATTCGCGTACCCATCCTCCGGAGAGAACGACGCCCCGACCAGCGCATCCGAGTCCAGCAGGGGATTAATCTGCGCGGCTTCACGCGGTGACACCATCCGAGTTTTCACTCCCATGGAGTTCTGGAGCTCGGTAGAACCCTCCAGACCGGCAGCCTCTTCATCGGACCGGCACAAGAACAAGTACCCGACCTGTTGGAGGCCGATACTGGCGCCCATACGGTGAGGGAAATCGCGAAAAGCGGCCAAGGATCGTTGCCCGAGAAGAATATTTCCGGGGTCGGAGAAATTCGCCCGAACCCCACCCAGCGGTTTGGCAGACGACCCGCTCCCCAACGCCGCTCGTTCAACCACCACGATGTGGCGCACGCCCCGATCAGCAAGATGCCAGGCAGTACTGAGGCCCATGATGCCCCCGCCAATGATGACCACGTCGGCGGTAGTAGGCTGCTGCGCGGCGTAGGTCAGGTCCAGTTCCACAATCTGATTCACCATGTGCGGCACACCCTCTTTCTGGAGCCTGGCAACTCATTTCACGTTCGAGCGAGGCTGGTTACCCGTTATCGATAACTACATCGTGCTGTGATGCGCGTCACGGGTCAAGGGGTCTAGGCATAAGAACTCAATACGAGCCCCGGAGGGGTCAGTCGGGTTCAGGTCGGGCGTAACTCAAGTGGCGCACCATGACATCGGCAGCCTTCCGGGCCTCACCAGCGATGACGGCTTCCACTATCTCCAGATGATCCGTCGCGCTCGCTTCCAACTCAGTTCTCTTTCGAAGACCGTAGGATCCGTTGATCCGCGACTGGTCGCGCAGATTTTCAACGATTTCTGTCCATCGTCGATTCTCCAACGTATCGACCAGCGCGCAGTGGAAGGCCTGATCCGCATCGAGGTAATCGACGACCCCTTGGGCCTCGGCTGACGCGATGGTCTGCTCCGCCAACTCACGCAAGAGAGAAGCTCTCTCCGCACTCACACCGCGTTCGGCCACACGCCGAACAGCTTCGACCTCGACCAAGCACCGAAGATCGTAGACCTCCTGCTTGTCCTTCGCCGACAGTTCCACCACACGGAACCCTCGGTTTCGAACCAATTCCAGCAGCCCCTTGTTCACCAGGGACATCATGGCTTCCCGCGCCGGACTGTTGGAGACCCCTAAGCGATTCGCCAGGCTGTTCGCCGAGTAGATCTCACCCGGCTTCATGGCCCCGCTGAGCAACGCTCGACGGATCAAGGATTCGGTCGAGTCCTTGAGCGTGAGACGAGGAAGTTTCTCGAACCCCATACCCTCTACCCATACTGGCGTTCGCGTCACTGTGATCACCAAATCCTTCTTCTACTACGCCCAGCACCACCTGCGCCACGCCCACACCTCACTCCACCGGCGGAGTGGCCCGGTCGATCAAGAAAGGAAACTCGACGGTCTTCCGTTAGTTATCGACAACCGATAACGTGATGCATCACACATAGTACAGACTCCCGTTGACTCGGTGAGCCGTACACCTTCAGATCCGCCAATCGTTCCTTCAGGGGATCATCACATGAACATCTTGTCGACCCTTCCCGCCTTGCCTCAGCAGTCCGTGGACGAACGCTTGGAGAGTACATTCGGTCCACTCGTGGACACTCTGGAATCCATAGTGTTCTTCGCGGTCCCCGTGGCTGGTGCCGAGCTTCCGATTTTGGTGGTTTGGCTCCTGCTGGGCGGAATTTTCCTCACGATTCTCGTTGCCTTCAAACCCTTCCGCGATCTCCCCCATAGCCTGAAGGTGGTCCGAGGGCACTACAACCGTCACGATGATCCTGGTCAAGTCACAAGCTTCCAGGCACTCGCCACGGAGCTTTCAGGAACGGTCGGGCTGGGCAATATCGCTGGCGTGGCTGTCGCGATCTCCATGGGTGGGCCAGGGGCTTCCTTCTGGATCATTCTGGCCGGGCTCCTCGGCATGTCCATCAAAATGGCGGAAGCTACTCTCGGCCAGAAATACCGTCGCGTTCATGCGGACGGTACCGTCTCGGGTGGCCCCATGTACTACTTGCGCGATGGCTTGGCGGAACGCGGACTGCCCCGGTTGGGCAAGGTTCTCGCCTTTGCATTCGCCCTGTTCATGATGATCGGCGCACTGGGTGCCGGCAACGTCTTCCAGTCCAATCAATTGACGGCCCAAATCGTTCTGGCAACCGGGGGAGAAGACAGTTTCTTCGCAAACTCAGGGTGGTTGATCGGCCTGCTAGTAGCAGCCATAGCCGGTGCCGTCATTCTCGGTGGCATCACGTCTATTGCGCGATGGACCAGCAAGCTCACGCCGCTTATGGCAATTATTTATATAGTCAGCGTCCTAATTATCATAGGCGCCAATATCACACACTTACCCCAGGCGGTTTCCCTCATTTTCACGAGCGCCTTTACCGGTGAAGGTGTCACCGGAGGCATCATTGGCGTGGCAATCATCGGGATTCAACGCGCACTGTTCTCGAATGCCGCGGGCGTAGGCAGCGCCGGTCTCGCGCACTCCGTGACGAAGAACCGCAGACCTGCACAAGAAGGGTTTGTGGCCGCCTGGGAGCCATTCATTGATTCCGTAGTGATCTGCACGATGACCGCTCTGGCTGTCATCATCACCGGTCAGTACCAGAACTCAAGCGCCGACGGCGTAGCCCTCACGTCCGCCGCGTTCGAATCCGTACACTCATTCTTCTCTCATGTCCTCACTCTCTGCGTCGTGCTTTTCGCGTTCTCCACCATCTTGAGCTACTCGTACTACGGCAAGAAAGCCACCGGATACCTCTTTGGCGACAACAAGATAGCGGAACGTGTTTACGACATATTGTGGCTGGTCATGATTGTCGTGGGTGCAGCTGTTTCACTGAACACCGTGGTTCGCTTTTCGGACGCCATGTTCTTCTTGCTCACATTCCCCAATCTTCTTGGTATCTATCTCCTGTCCGGAGTCCTCCGAAGGGAAATTTTCGGCCACCGCGAAGACCTCCGCACTGGAGAGGTAAACGTAGTGCCACCCGCTCAACGGAGCACCATCATGGGTGGCCGGACCGCTTCATTCAAGGCGACCCAACAACCGGAGGGCGATGACCTCTAACTGAAGGGCAAACACGCCACTCCCTCCCCATAACCATCTCTGTATGATGTACATCACATCCCGAGGGAGCGTTACATGCCCATCTACGAATTCCGGTGCACGCAGTGCGGTGACTTCGAAGCGACTCATCCGATGTCGACCACCCCGAAAAATCAGCTGTGCCCTGTCTGCGGCGGGGACGCCAGGAAATTGTTCTCGGCCGCCAACTTGTCCACCCTCAATTCGTCTCGGGCGCGTGCGATCGACCGCACGGCCCGAACTGCTGAAACACCCGACGTCGTGAACGCCCCGTAGGACGGGGCAGACCGACACCCACGACAAAAGACCCGCGACATCTCAAACTGCCGCGGCCCTGAATTGCATTGATTCCACGGCCGCGCCCCTACTGGTCACGGCCGGTCACCGGAAGGACGCAGGTCATGCCAGAGGTCATTTTTCCACTCGATTCATCCCAACCTTTCACCGCGCAGGAAAAGATCGGCCACAACCGGTGGCATCCGGACATCCCGCCAGTCGCCACCCTCAAGCGTGGTGAAAGCTACCGAATCGACTGCCGCGAATGGTTCGACGGCGCCATCAGGAACGATGATTCCGCGGACGACATCCGTGATGCACCCCTGAAAAAGGTCCATGCACTGTCCGGACCTTTTGCCATC
Source organism: Kocuria atrinae C3-8 (assembly GCF_000286355.1). Lineage (GTDB taxonomy): Bacteria > Actinomycetota > Actinomycetes > Actinomycetales > Micrococcaceae > Kocuria > Kocuria atrinae_A. The sequence goes on from NZ_AJXN01000002.1 coordinate 35,682, forward strand.
GAAGGTGCCGAACCCGGGGATCTGCTGATCGTCGACATCTTGGACGTGGGCCCGATCCCACAAGAGCACGGCGAATTGGCCGGTCAGGGCTGGGGATACACCGGCATCTTCGCCCAGAAGAACGGCGGCAGCTTTTTGGTGGACCAGTTCCCCGATGCCTATAAGGCCGTCTGGGATTTCCAGGGTGGCGACTGCACATCCCGCCACATCCCCGGGGTGCGGTTCACCGGCATCACCCACCCTGGTTTGATGGGCACAGCGCCATCGGCGGATCTGCTGAAGAAGTGGAACAAGCGCGAGGGCGATCTGATCGCGACGGAGCCAAACCGAGTACCTCCGCTCGCCCTGCCGCCGGAACCCGACTCGGCAATCCTGGGTACACTCAGCGGCTCGGACTTCGACCGTGTGGCTTCGGAGGCGGCCCGCACTGCGCCCCCTCGTGAGAATGGCGGCAATCAGGACATCAAGAACTTCACCAAGGGCTCTCGTGTGTTTTATCCGGTCTTCGTCTCGGGCGGCCACCTTTCCGTGGGCGACCTGCATTTCTCCCAAGGGGACGGCGAGATCACGTTCTGCGGCGGCATTGAAATGGGCGGTTTCATCGACATCCATGTAGATGTGATCAAGGGCGGGATGGACACCTACGGCGTCAGTGAGAACGCGATCTTCATGCCGGGCCGCAACGGTCCGGTCTACTCGGAATGGCTTGCCTTCTCGGGCACCTCGGTCACGCTTGACGGCGAACAGCGCTATCTTGATTCGCAGCTCGCGTACCAACGCGCGGTCCTTCACGCCATCGACTACTTGTCCAAGTTCGGCTATTCGAAGGAACAGGCCTATCTGCTACTCGGTGCCGCGCCCATCGAGGGTCGTTTCTCGGGTGTGGTCGACATTCCGAACTCGTGCGCCACGGTCTACATCCCCACCGAGATCTTCGACTTCGACGTCCGTCCATCGAGCTCCGGACCGTTCCAGGTAGACCCCGGCATGGGTGCACCCAAGTCGCTGAACCCGGGGTAACGGATATCTGAGCACGTAGCTGCGGGTGGCGGTGGCGTGATCGATTACGCCGTCGCCGCCCGCGCGCTAATTTTGCCCCGCCAAGTACACGAGCACGCCCCATCCATTGGATATGAGGTGGGCAAGGATCACCATGGTCAGGTTGCGGTAGCGCCACCACAGCACACCCATGAACCACCCGAAGCTTCCTTGGATGGCAATGACACGCACAATGTCCAGCCACAAGTCCCCGGTGCCGTGACTGCCCAGATGCATGAGCCCGAACAGCACCGACGTCACGCCGATTCCGGCCCAGGCCCCCAGGACCGCTTCCATGCGAGTTTGCAGCCATCGGCGGAAGAACAATTCCTCGCCGATACTCGCGGTGATCGCTGTGGCGGTTGCGGCAACGATGAGCACATCCGTGTCGATATCCCCCGGGTTATACGACGGATTCCACGGGGCCACCTCAGACAAGTAGAACCAAACAGCAAGGACCACCAGCGGCGCCCACCATCGCCACGCACCGCGTCGAGTTTCGATTCTCACGGACCCACGTACCACCCATAGCAGCACGGCGGGAAGAAGAATCAGCAGCACGAACTTGCCCAGAATGTAGTCCTCCCCCTGCAACGGCACCAGGATCGTGGCGAGGACAAAGACGGCCAGCAGCACTGGAAGCACGGTCGTTGTCACCAGCAGTCGCCGCCGCTTCACAGCGCCGCAGGCATGGGGTCTGCACGCCACGGAAGCACGAGCGTCAACGCAATGCCCACTAGTGACGGCCCGATGATCGCCCAGTTCGACAGGGCGGGCGCGTCAGCGTCCGCGGAGACGGTGTTCCCTTCCGGCATGGCCACCATCATCGTGACGATGCTCCCTACCGTCACCAGCACGCTGGCTACGAACAGTCCGCGGCCAAGCCAGCTCGAGCTCCATAGCGGAGACGCCCCGGAGGGTTCGACGAAGGACTTCTGACGTGGTTCGCGCTCAAGGTTCGAGGTCACGAATCTGAAATTAGCACAGTCGTGCTACTTCAGCCACAGATGTCAGCGCACCACAGAAAAAGGCGACGCCGCCCGCGAAAGTCGCGAGCGGCGTCGTCGTCAATCTCTATGAGGGTGAGATCAGCCCTTCTTGACCGTGATCTGCCAGCTGGCGTCGCCGGTTTCGACGAAGTCGGTGACCTCGTGGCCGTCGGTGGCGACCCAGTGCGGGATGGCCTCGGTGGCCTGGGTGCAGTCGAAGTCGATGACCAGGTGGTCGCCGGACTGCAGGGTCTTCATGACGTCCTTGGCCTCGATCAGCGGGAACGGGCAGACCGCGCCCAGCGAATCAAGGGCGTAGTAACCGTCGCCCAGGTCCTTGAGCTTCTTGGACGGCGCCAACGACGGATCCTTGACCATCAGCGCGGACGGCGCCGCGGCGAAACCGGAGAACGCGTTGGTGTTCTGCGAGGTCTTGGAGGGGGTCGCGTCGATGGAGTTGCCGGACGGGTTCTCGTTGAGAACGTTGTGGTCCAGGCTCTCGTCGGTGGAGTAGGTCTCGGTCTCGTGAGCCTCGGCGGCGGGCTGCGCAGCGGAAGGCTTGAGCCAGAGCTTGGTGCCCGCGCCAACACCCAGGGCGATGAACAGCAGCGCGATCCAGCCCTGGAAGCTGAACAGGCTGGTCTCGACCATGCCGTTGCCCACGGTGCAACCGCCGGCGAGCGCAGCGCCGACACCCATCAGGATGCCGCCGAAGACGGCGCGCACGGTGGTCTTGGCGTCAGCCACGCGAATACGGAATTCGCCGGTGGCCTTGGCGGCGATGAAGGAACCGACCAGCAGACCCAGCACGAGCAGGGTGCCCCAGTTCATGAACTTGGCGTCACCGGTGGTGATGAAGTCCACGGTGTGAGCGGACGGAGTGGTGATGCCCAGGCCGCCGTTACGACCGGAAGCGGCAGACAGCGGCCAGGCGATGACGCCCAGCAGGCCGATCATCCACGCGGCGTTGTACACGTGCAGCGGGCGCTTCCAGGCCGGACGGTTGTTGAGGCGGGCCGGCTTGGGGCTGTTGGCTTCCTTGATCATGAAGCGGCGCACCATGATGCCGGTGAAGACTGCCAGGGCGATCGCGAAGATCCACGGGGAAACGCCCAGCGCGGCGGGGACGGTGGTCAGGCCGGTGTCCCAGCTGGTCATCCAGGAGTTGAAGCCGTCCAGCATGCCGCCCTTCATGGCGGATGCGGACAGTGCGTACATGGCGAGGGCCACCCACGAGCCGACCAGGCCTTCGCCCGAGCGGTACCAGGTACCGGAGCGCAACCGCCGGCCAGGATGATGCCGATGCCGAACAAGAAGCCACCGATGATCACTGCCGCCGGGGCGAACGTGCTGTACTCGGGGGCGATCACGCCGAGGCTCGTAAGTGCCGCGAGACCAATGGCGTGCACGGAAATCACGATGAGCAGCGCCGCGAACGTGCGCCACGACTTCTGCAGGAAGATGTCCCGCAGCATGCCGGTGACACAGAAACGACCGCGCTGCATCACGATGCCCAGCACGGCGCCGACAATCAGACCGGTAAGAATCATGTGGTGAACCTGATTTTCAGTAGATGAGGAAGTTGGGAACGCGGAGTCGCGTCCGAAGGATCGCCATCAAGTAAACAGGGGTGTTTCCGCCGGGTCGAGGGGGTTGTAACAAACCGTCACATTCAGGATTCCCCCACGGTCTGGGGGTAGCGGGAGTCACGTGGGATTCTGGTCGCGGTGAGAGGCGGGGCTATGTAAGGGTGCGGCCCGTTGGGTTGGTGGGGCGGGCGGCGTCGTCGGTCTCGTTGGTTTCGGGATGGGGCGCCTCGCTGAGGCCCGGGACGTCGCTCGTGTCGACGTCGAAGTAGCGGGACAGGACGCGGGCGATGCCTTCGTCGTCGTGGGAGGTGGTCACCAGGTCGGCCGCTGCCTTGGCCTCGGGGATGCCGTTGCCCATGGCGACGCCGAGCCCCGCGGTGCGCAGCATTCCGATGTCGTTGCCGTTGTCGCCGAACGCCATGACGCGGGACAGCGGGATGCCTTCGGCCTCGCAGTAGTCGGTGATGGCGGAACCCTTGTGGATGCCGGCGGCGGTGGCTTCCAAGTACAAGGGCGAGGAGTAGGCCAGTTCTACCTGGTCACCGTATGTCCGGTTGAGCTCGTCCAGCAGCGGATCGGTGATGTCCCGCTCGCCCACGAGGAGCACCTTGGTCGGTTTGACGTCCAGCTCGGTCAGATCGTCGACGTGGCGGATGCTCAGTTTGTTGCTGGTGGCTTCATGCTGCGCGTGGGTGTCGGATGGGTCCTCGACCAGCAGCTCGTCCTCGTGCGGGATCATGACCAAGACGTCATGCCTCTTGGCCACGGCAATCAGCGCCCGAGCAATGTTCAGCGGCATGGGATGGCGGGCGATTTCGCGGTTCGTGGCCTGATCCACCACGATCGAGCCGTTCATTCCCGCGAGCACCAGATCCTGCCCGAGGTTCAGCTTGCTCGCGAGCCCCTTCAGCCCGGGAATCGGCGGCCCGAGGCCAACATGATGCGCGTCCCGGCCGCGCGCATGGCCTCGAAAGCACGCCGCGTCCCCGGCTGCAGGTCCTTGGTACTGTCCAGCAGGGTGCCGTCCATGTCGAAGGCGACCAGTTGATACTCGGGGGGCATTCTTGGTTCTCCTGTTGCGGTCTACCGCAGTTGCTCACGCGGGACGGGTTGCGGAGCCAGCCCTTGCTGACTCCGCTCAACCCTAATGGCCCCGACTTTGCGCTCAGAACGTCAGGACCAACCGCCCGCGCACGCCGCCCTCCTGGAAGCGCCGGTGAGCTTCCGTCGCCTGCTCGGCGGGCAACGTGTCGGCCACTTCCAGGGTGACGACGCCGCTCTCCACCAGTTCGCGCAGCGCGTCCAGTTTGTCGCCGTGATGGTATTCATCGCCCACCCAGACGATGTGGAACGTGAGGTCGCTGTCCTCCGGCCCCTTCCAGAAGCGAACCGTGGCGAAGCCTCCCCCGGAGCGAACGGCGGGCACTGCGAGCTCGTTCATCACCGCGGCATCGACCAAGCCGTCCACACCGTCCGGGTAGATCTCGCGGACCTTGTCGGGGAAATCATCGCCCCGCTCCACCACATGATCAGCGCCCAAGGCGACCACGCGCTCACGGTCCTTTGGGGCGGCGTCGGCGATCACCGTGAGGCCCTGGAGCTTGGCCAGCTGAACGACGTACCCACCCAGGTGCCCGCCGCGCCGGTCACGCCCAAGACCTGGCCGGGGTCGAGGTCCAGTTTCTCCAACGCTTGGAGGGCAGTAAGCCCGTTCATGGGCAACGTGCTGGCTTCTTCCAGCGATCGGCCTTCGGGGATCCTAGCCAGAGAGTCCGCATCCGCGACCAGGTATTCGACGTATGCGCCTCCGTGGCCCCGCAACGGGATCGCGATGGCCATGACGTGATCACCCACGGACCACGGGGAAGTATCCAGCTCCGCCGTGGGCTCGCCGACCTCGTCAATCACACCCGCCGCATCCATCCCCGGGACGTGCGGAGCGGGCAGCTGGGCGGGAGCGCCGTTACCCTGCCGCGTCTCAGTGTCCGTGGGATTGACCGCTGCAGCCTTCACGGCGATCCGAACTTCCCCGGGCCCGGCATGAGGCTCCGGAACGTCGTGGATGTCGAGGACCTCGGGCCCTCCGAATTCTGTAAATCCAATGATTCGCATACTTACGTTAACGACTCAGGTCGACAGGAATTCCTGCGGGACATTGTGTGCGCGGGAGGTCTAGGCTTGCCTCATGGGTATCCAACGGATGGACAACGTGGCCATCGTCGTCAAGGACCTGGATGGCGCCGTGGACTTCTTCACCGAGCTGGGCATGGAGCTGGAGGGGCGCACACCCATCGAGGGGCTCTTTGCGGATCAGACCGTTGGTATTGACGGGATTCGTAGCGAGATCGCCATGATGCGCACCCCGGACGGGCATGGCCGAGTGGAGCTGACGACGTACCACTCCCCCGCGCTCATCACGCCGGAGCCGCTCGCGCCGCGCCGAACACCGTGGGCTGCACCGCATCATGTTCGCGGTCGATGACATCGACGACACCATCGCCCGCCTGCGACCCACGGCGCCGAGCTTCTGGGCGAGGTCGCCAACTACGAGAACGTCTACCGCCTCTGTTACCTCCGCGGGCCCGAGGGCATCATCGTGGCGCTGGCGGAGCAGGTCGGCTAGCTCCCATTGCGGGGCTTGGGCGGACGACGCCGCTCAGGTGGGACGACGCCGCTAGCTCGCCTTAGGTCTTGGTCACGAAGGTTCCAGTCACCCTGGAGCCACCTTCCGTGCCCCATGATGGCTTGGGAGTGACATAAATCTGACCGGTCATGATCTTCTGCGACCGACGTCGACTGGTACTTCAATAGTTACGTTTTCAAGATTGATTCTACGGATTAGTACTGCATTAGTTACAGTATTATGTTACTTTTGCAGTATGAAGGCCATCGAGGTTGTGCGGCGCGTGCAGGAGGTCTCCGCAGATCAGTGGGGACTCTTCACCACGGCCCAGGCCAAGCAGCAAGGCATCATCGGCACTGAGCTTTCACGTGCTGCACAGGCTGGTCAGATTGAACCGATCACCCACGGGGTTTACCGACTGGCTGGAGTTCCATCCGACGAGTTTGATGGCATTCGCGCAGCGTGGCTCAGCACCGATCCGAAACGACCCGCCTATGAACGGCTGAACGATGAAGATCCGGTGGTCGTCTCGGGTTCGAGTGCCGCCTGGCTCCATGGCATAGGAGACCTTCAACCGAGCCTTACCAGTTCAGTTCGCCAGCTCGTCGACAAACCCGCAGACCAGACGTCCGTTTCAGACGGCGCAATGTGCCACCTGAATTCAGGACCGTGTCGCAGGGCCTACCGGTCACTACGGTTGAACAGACCATTGCCGATCTAGTTCACGCCAGAACGGATCTGTCGCTGATCTCCAATTGCCTCGTGGATGCCACGCAGCGCCCTGGATTTGATATCGACACACTTGCGAATGCACTTGACCCCCAGCATCACGATCGAGGCGTTGAAGAACGGGACCAACTACTTCGACATGCTGGTCTAGATTCAGAATCAGTCATCCGTAAACTCCAGGATTCACCCATCGGAGTTGAGATTGCGGCCCGTGCGATCCGACCTCTCATGGACGACCTGAAGCGACGAGATCTTCTGACAAAGATCGACCACTCATGGGTCAATCAGAATCTTCTGAGAAACGTTGAACTGCCCAAGGGCCTTATGCCCGAGTTCGATGTTCCCCTGCCACCGATCGCTCCGCTAGACAGACATGAACGCCAGAAGTAGTTACTCGACTCCGACCGCCACCAAGCGCGCAATCAACGATGCGGCCCGTCAAGCACGGCGGGAGAACCCCAAACTGTCAGTAGATGCCTTGATCCGGCAGGAGTACTTCAATCGTTTCTTGTCGAGGGTCTTTTCCGAAGGCCAATCATCGGAATGGTTGTTGAAGGGTGGCACCGCCATGCTGGCACGTGTGCCCGCAACAAGGACCACACTAGATATTGACCTGCTTGGAAAAATGAAGGATCTGGATGCGGCTCTCGCTGAGCTGCTGAGGATCGCCAAGATCGACCTCAATGATCACTTTCGGTTTGTATTCACGCGCTCCCAGTCGATTACCGCGGGCGAAGCACAGGAATACACCGACGGTCTCCGAGTCACTTTTGACATCTACATTGGTCCCCAACGACAGGGCAAGCTGAATGTGGATCTCGTTGTTGGAACCATGCCCATCGGTCCCGCCGAAGTACAGAGTCCCGCGAGTGGACTGCACATGACAAAGCTGCAGAACTACCCTTACCGGCTGTGCCCAATCTCCCACCAGCTTGCCGACAAAATATGCGCGACGATGAGCACCTACAGCGGCCTGCCCTCCACCCGAGAAAAGGACCTCGTGGACCTAGTCGTTGCTGCCACCAGCCAGGAGCTCCGCATTGATGCGCACCTCCTCGGGCAAGCGATACTTCTTGAATCTTCACGACGCCGTTTGGCAACATTTGATCGCTTCGAAGTCCCTGCCAACTGGGGGCCTCGTTACAACAGCATGATTCGCTCGCTGCCCAGTTCAATTAGACGCCCAGATATCCACGAAGCCTTGGAACTCATGCAGCTGTTTGTGGACCCAGTACTGGCAGGGAATGCAACCGGATTTTGGTCGCCCACTGACCTGTCCTGGGGGTAGCGACTCTTAGCATGGTTCGTGCGGACTCAAACGCGACGAGTCCAGTCACTCCGGAGCCACTTCCGCCGCCCCAAGGCGGCTCGGGAGTGCCTCAAATCTTGCCGGTGGCCTGGGGATGTCTCAGATCTCACGGCTGCATTGTGGCCGCAAACAACCCAGTCCCTAAAGGTGCATTTCAGAGGCCTCATGTGGCATTTTTCGGGACTGGAATGTTCAGCAAGGAAGGCTCACGCCAAATCCGTGCCGGTTTCCCGCACGCCCAGCGCCCATACCTCTTCAGCACTCGTGGCAGAGGTCCCGCGCGGTGACACCGACTGCACCTCCGGCCTCCCCTTCCACTTCATGAATCCGTCCGGTCCCACGTAACTCAGCGGAGCGAGGTCACCCAGAGCGGCCTCAGCGAGGGGGCGAGCGCCGTCGGCGGCGGACTGCGAGAACGGCGAGGTGACCACGACGATTGCCCGATCCAGCAGTTTGCTCCCCGTGACGTTCTGAATTCCTGTCGCCGCCCAACCGGGATGAGCGAGCGTCACCAGCGCGCGCGATCCGAGGCGTTCCTGTAGCGCCCGGGCCCACAGCATGTCGCACAGTTTGGACTGGGCGTAGGCGGACATGGGGTTCCACCGGCGTGCGCGGAAATGCGGATCATCCAGGTCCACGCGCCCCACCTTGTACGAGTCGGACCCCGTGATCACGATTCGCTCACGCACCCGGTGAGCCACCAAGTTGGTCAGCGCGAAAGGTCCCAGGAAGTTGGTGCCGAGCAGCATCTCGAATCCATCGGCTGTCTCGCGCCGTCTCGGAGATACAACACCGGCGTTGTTGATGAGAACGTCGATGTCAGTGGTGAGTGAGTCGGCGAATCGCCGCACAGAAGCAAGGTCCGCAAGATCCATGTGCGGCGTCTCGAGACGCCCCGCGCCTTTCCCAGCGGCCGCTACTAACGACGCCGCTCTCTCCCGATTCCGTGCTGGTGCCACTACCGTGCCGCCAGCAGCAGCTACCGCGAGCGCTAGCTCCTCACCGATCCCGCTGGTCGCGCCAGTGATGAGCCAGGTGCGACCCAATTGGTCGGGGAGGTCGAGGGTGGTCAACGGAGGTGGATTCATACCCCAACGGTAGGCGCCGAGATCCACGTTCTGGCCATTGGGCCACGGTCCGGCCGGAGGCGCTGCGCGCCGGCGTTGCTGAGCCGCGCTTACAGCTGCGGATTGAGAATCCCGTAACCCCGACGGATGCTCTGCTCGTATTCCTCGGACAAATTGGCCGGCAGGTCAGCTACGTGAAACCACTGCAAGGAGACGTGTTCCTCGCTCAGAATCAGTTGATATGCGGAAGACAACTCCGCCGCGTAAATCACCAGGACAACCTTCTTTGTCGGAACGGGTTCGAAGAGCGTCGCATGAGCCAGGCGTAATTCACCGAGTTCTAGACCCGTCTCCTCGGAGGCCTCCCTGCGAGCTGTCTCTTCCAGGGACTCATCATCGGCGGTTGGCCACCCGCCGACGAGTTCCCACTCATCGCGTGGGTTCAAGGCGAGTAGGGTCTTGGCGCCGTTGAAAATCGCGACCTTCACACTGGTGTGGATGAAGTACCAGCCCGTCTCGCCATCGATCATGCGTGCTTCTCCAACCGTTGGCGCAAACGTTCGAGTCCCTGTCCGATGAACTGCAGGTATCCATCCCGTTCGAATTCCTGCAGCGCAGATTCTCCTGCTTCGAGATGTTTCCGAGCATCCTCCGCTCTTCCCATCCGGAGGTAGCCGTCCCCCACGTTCAGGTGCAGGCTCGGCGCGAATCCCTTGGCGCTGGGAACACCGATCGGGGCGAGACCGGCATCAGAAACATCAGCGAATTCAGCAAGTGCGCGCTCATCCCACTCGACTTCGGCTGCGACATCGGATTGCAGGTCAGCGAGGTAATGGGCAATGACGCACCGTTGCGCGTGATCGGACGGCATCGTGTCGGCCCAGCACTTCCGCAATGCTTGTTCGCCCGGTCCTTTGTCACCGCTCAACGTCAACTGCACGGCGTCTAGAACTGCAGTCCACTCGATCATTTGCCCAGTATCCCTGTCACCCGTGCCAAGGACCCGCAATTTGATCGACGTTGCGACCCTCGGAGCTGGGCCGCTGCCAACTGATCGACGGTAGAGCCTCAGAATTCGGTTTTCGGGGTCGATACGTCGATCAGGGTGCAGGCCCCTCGGCGAGGTGGGTCTTTACGTCGATCACGGTGCACGCGTGGCAGCGATGAAGGTTCTAACGTCGACCGGCGTGCAGCATTCAGATCAACTGTGGTCCTCACGTCGATTCGCCTGCAGGCACCGCAGGGGCGAGGGTCCGAACGTGGATCACCGTGCAGACGCGCTAGCAGCGTGGGCTCTACCGTGCATCAGATTGCGGCGACTCAGCCGCACGGGCTTCGTATCGACGATCGAACTCCTCCGAAACCACATAAAGCGCTGCGGTTCCAAGGCCCATGACCACCCGAGGATACGGAACGTACAGTTTGCGCAGTCCACGCTCGGCGGCGTCATCGAACCAGAACGAGAACCGGAACACGCCATAGGTACAAGCCGCAACAGCCGTGGCAAGACCAATCCGCATCACCGGGTTGCTGTCCAACTTCTCGGACTCCGGCTTCGAGGCATCGAACTTCCCGGTGCTGGTTCGTTCGGTGCCGGCGTGCTCGACGCTGTCACCGTGGACATTCACAGTCTCGGCACCAACATCCTCGGGTGCAGCCTTTTCCGACCCGGCCCAGCCCGAAGTCGCCTTTTCAAGCTTCGACGCCACCCCCGGAACCGCCATCAATGTGAAGATCCCAGCCGCCGATCCCCAGGTCAGCGTGTGACGCACCCACGCCGGGTACTTCCGCGCGGGGATGAGGGTCAATGCCCCGCCGGCGATCGCCTGAAACCATAGGTTCTTGGTACTGGTCGTCTTCGTCTCTGCCATACATCCACCCTAGAACTTGCCCGCCGCGCAGTCAGCCCTCCATTGGCACCGAGCGCACCACCTTGGCCGGAGAACCAACACCACCGAATTGGCGGGGACATCCTTGGTGACCACGGAGGCGGCGGCGACCACAGCGCCGTCGCCAATCGTGACGCCGGGCAGGACCGTGACGTTCGACCCCAGCCACACGCGCTTGCCAATCACAATGGGCGCGGGGTGCATGTCCGCGCGGCGGGCGGGATCCATGTCGTGGTTGAGGGTCGCCAGCAGGCGTTGTGGCCGATCAGCGAATCGTCGCCGATGGTCACCCCGCCCTGATCCTGGAACTTGCAGCCGGAGTTGATGAATATCCGCTCCCCCAGCGTGATGTTCTTGCCGAAATCGCTGTAGAACGGCGGGAACAGCGCCACCGATTCGTGCACGGGTTTGCCGATCAATTGCGCCAGCAGCTCGAGTACGCGCGTGGGTTCGTGGTAGCTGCCATTGAGTTCCGCGGTCACACGCAGCGCGTCCTGGCTGGCCCGATGCATCACAGCGTGCAGTGGCGAACCGCCGGTGATGGTCTCGCCGGAGTTGAGTGCGGCGAGCAGATCGTCGAGTTCCATGGTTTATCTCCTGAACGTCAGGGCTTGAGCAGCACCTTGATGGCCTTACGTTCGTCCATGGCCTGGTACCCCTCGGCGGCACGGTCGAGCGGAAGTTCGAGGTCAAAGACCTTGCCCGGTTCGATCTTGCGATCCCAGATCAGCTGGATCAACTCGGGCAGGAACCGCCGCACCGGCGCGGGCCCGCCGTGCAGGTGCACCAGCCCGAAGAACAGTTCCAGGCCGTTGAGCAAGACGTCGTGCGAGACGCCCACGTAGCCCACATGCCCGCCGGGCCGGGTCGACTGGACAGCCTGCATCATGGATTCCTGGGTGCCCACAGCCTCGATCACGCTGTCCGCGCCCAGCCCGTCGGTGAGCTCCTTGATTTTCTCGACGCCGGCCTCGCCACGCTCCTCCACGATGTCCGTGGCCCCGAATTCCTTGGCGAGCTTCTGGCGGGATTCGTGACGGCTCATCGCGATGATTTTCTCCGCTCCCAGTTGCTTGGCGGCCAGCACTGCCATGAGGCCGACGGCGCCGTCCCCGACTACCGCAACAGACTTGCCCGGTCCCACCTCGGCTGCCACAGCTCCGAACCATCCGGTTCCCAGCACGTCAGAGGCGGCGAGCAACGAGGGGATCAGATCGTCGTCGGGCTGGCCCGGGGTGGCGACCAGAGTGCCGTCGGCGTAGGGAATGCGCGCGTACTCGGCCTGGGTCCCAATCTGGCCATCGACGAAAATGCCGTTGACACAGCGGGACTGGTACCCGTTGGTGCAGATGGGGCACGTGTTGTCCGAGATGACGAACGAGCCGACCACGAAATCTCCGGGCTTCACGGTCTTGACGTCGTCACCGATCTGCTCGACCACTCCCACGTATTCGTGACCCATGAGCTGGTTCTCGGCGGGGTCTGCGCCGCGGTAGGGCCACAAGTCGGAACCGCATACGCACGCGGCGACGATCTTGATGACCGCGTCCGTGGGTTCCTGGATGGTGGGATCTTCGCGTTCTTCCACCCGGACGTCGCCCGGTCCGTGCAGTACTACTCCGCGCATGGTGCTCTCCTCAAAATCTTGGTCAGTGGTTTGATAGTCACAGTTGAAGTTCACTTCAAGTCAAGGACCCGGCAAAAGTTTTTGGAGACGCCATGACCTACACCATCGGAGAGACCGCAGAACTACTGGGTGTTCCGGCCTCGACCATGCGCTACTACGACAAGGAGGGGTTGCTCCCGGAGCTGTCCCGCGGCGCCGGCGGACGACGAGCGTTCGAAGACAAGGACCTCGAGGCCCTCAAAGTCATCGACTGCCTGAAGCAATCCGGCTTCACATCAGCGAGATTCGCCAATTCATGCAGTGGTACCAGCAAGGTGATGAGACGCTCAAGCAGCGCCAGGAGCTGTTCCAGAACTGCCGGACCTCGGTACTCGAACAAATGGAACAGCTCCAACGCACCCTGGAGATCGTCGAGTACAAGTGCTGGTACTACGAAGCGGCCACAAGCCTCGGCTCCGAGCAAGCCGTCATTGACCTCCCGGAGGACCAGATTCCCGCGCGCATCCGGGGTTATAGGGACCGGCTCGAGGTCTGAGTGAAGAGCCTGCCCAGCCCCGGTCGCGGCCCCGCCCAGTCCCAGTCCCGGTCTCAGTCGCGGCGCCGGACCAACAGGTCCAAGGAGAAACGCGGCAAGACGCAGAAACCCGGAAACGCGGAGCTATTGCGCCTGGTCACATTTCCCGACCTGGGTTTATCGAACGGCATCCGTGTGTTTTCATGGAATGTCATCGATTTGTGAAGGTCCCCCATGACGATTTCCCGCCGAACCCTCGCGAAAGGCACGGTCTGGGCCGCACCGGTAGTCATGGTCTCCGCTGCCGCCCCGGCCATTGCCGCCTCGCCTCAATGCCAGCGCTTCGTGAGTGGACAGCCCCTGCCCGCAGCTGCGTTCGAGGTCACCTACATCAACATCACCAACGAAACCCTGGGTGATCTGGTCTCCAACAAGCGGGTGTATCTGGACTTCGGTTTCAAGATCAGCGCGGATGCCGCAGCATGCGGAGTCACCTCGGGGTCGATCAACTCTGGCAACGGAGGTGGTACGTCACGGTTCAGGCTGTCCAACGGCAACACATACGACGTCACCAACGGAACGGCCGTTGCGGCCAACGGAACCGTGGGGCGCACTGACGGAACCTGCCAAGGCGGACTGAACGGGACTCAAGCGTGCGGCACCACGTTCGCCTCGCCCTATAACGTTCTGGACTCCAAAAGCACCAGTTCCTCCCGGGTCACGGCCGTTTCCCTGTACCGGACAGTAACCGTGCAGGGCTACGGCACCAGCGTCATCTACCTCAACGCCACCGCGTTCCCGACCGGCAGCGGCTCACGTCGCGGCTCGGGTTTCAGCGTCACCTCCACGCCGCTTTTCTGACGACGACGCCGCTCTCCCCCTTCACCTCGCGCCTCACCTCAGCGAGCGCGGAACCACCCAACGGCCGCCTGCTGTCTGAGTCACGGACCGCCTCACGAACCAGACGTCCGCGCTCCCTCGAACACCCGCAGCAGATCCGCCGCAACGCTCACCGCGATGGCCGCTGGCTCCTTACCGGGGATCCCCGGCACGCCGATGGGACACGAGATCTGGTTGATCGCGGCGTCGTCGTGACCTTCGTCGCGCAACCGCTTGCGGAAACGCGACCATTTGGCGGAGGACCCGATCAGTCCCACCGTGCCCAGATCGCCCCGGCGCAGAGCGGCGTCGCACAGGATGAAATCCTCCGAATGGTCGTGACTCATGATGAGCACGTGCGCACCGGCAGGCAGCTCGGCCAGCGTGGATTCCGGCACGGGGCTGTGACGGAGGTGGACCTGAGCGGTGCCGTTGGTGACGTCGGCGAACCGGGCCGGATCCAGCTGATCGGCCCGGCTGTCCACCAGGTGCAGTTGAAGCGGGAAGCGGGACAGCACCCGCGCCAACTCGTAACCCACGTGCCCCACACCGAAGATCGCGACCGACGGCCGCGCCTGCTGCGGTTCGAGCAGCACGCTGACCACGCCGCCGCAGCACTGTCTGCCGTGCTCCACGGTGGCGTGCTCGTTGAGTGAAAACGTCATGGTTTCGGGCTCGGTGGCACCCGAACTCAACAGCTCACGGGCGCGCTCAATCGCGGTCGCCTCCAGATTGCCGCCGCCCACGGTGTCCCAGGTCTGCGACTCACCCACGACCATCTTGGCCCCGGGTGCCCTGGGGGCGTGCCCGCGCACCTCGGTCACGGTGACGAGCACACCCCCGGCCCCCTCCCCGCGCAGGCGCTGCAGGGCATCCAACCAGTCCATGTCAGTCATCCACGTCAGATGGGCAGCCGTCAGCGCGTGGCTGCGGCGGTGGCGTCCGGTGAGTCCTCGGCGGCACTCGTCGAGCGAGCTTCCGCTGAAGTCGCCTCGGTCGACGCCGCTTCGCCAGCAGACACGCCCGTCGCCGACGACGCCGCTCGGTCCCGTCGAGAAGCCGGCGGCTGGGAAGCGCCGTCGTCTGACCGACCCCGGCCCGAAGCGAGCGGCCGCTTCGCGCCGTCGTCCGCGAGCGCCCGCCGTGCGTCCTGAACTGCCCAGAACACGGCCTCGGGAGTGGCCGGGCTGGCGAGCTCGACACTGTGCCCCTCCGGCCCGAACGCCGCCGCGGCCTGCCGCAACGCCTCGCGCACGCTGAACGCCAACATCAGCGGGGGCTCCCCCACGGCCTTGGAGCCATAGACAACGCCGCTCTCGGTCGCCTTCTCGAACAGGTGCACGTTGAACTCTTCGGGCATCTCCGAGAAACTCGGCAGCTTGTACGTGCTCGCGGCCTGGGTGGTGAGGCGACCTCGGGAGGGGCCGTCGGAATCGTCCCAGCGCAGTTCCTCGAGCGTGAGCCAGCCGGCGCCCTGCACGAATCCACCCTCGATCTGCCCGATGTCGATCAGCGGGGACAGGCTGTCGCCCACGTCGTGCACGATGTCCGTCCGCAGCATCCGATACGCACCGGTGAACCCGTCCACCTCCACCTCAGACACGGACGCCCCGTACGAGAAGTACTTGAACGGCTCGCCCTGCATCCGGTCCGCGTCCCAGTGCAGCCCCTCGGTGCGGTAGTAGCCGGCGGCCCACAGGGAGATCCGCTGGAAATAGGCATCGTGGGCCAGCTCGGCAAAGGGCATCTCCTGGTCGTGGAAGCCGATGCCGGTGACCTTGCCGTCGACGAACCGCACGTCGTCGGGATGGATGTTGAACTTGCGCGCGGCGACCTCGGCCAGCCGGTCGCGGATCTGCTCGCACGCGTTTTTGACCGCCCCGCCGTTGAGGTCCGCGCCGGAACTAGCCGCCGTGGCGGAGGTGTTGGGCACCTTGTCCGTGCGCGTGGGCGCCAACCGGACGGTCTCCAGCGGCACGCCCAGTGCGGTGGCGGCCACCTGCCGCATCTTGGTGTGCAGCCCCTGGCCCATCTCCGTGCCACCGTGATTAAAGAGCACGGAGCCGTCTCGGTACACGTGCACGAGCGCACCGGCTTGGTTGAACGCGGTGAGGTTGAACGAGATGCCGAACTTCACCGGGGTCACCGCGAGCGCGCGGCGAGTATCGGTGTGGGTTGCGTTGAATTCCTCGATCTCAGCGCGCCGCTCCCGCACGTCCGCGCGCTGGTGCAGCTGCCCCCAGATCTCGGCCAATCGCTCCGCATGGCGCACCGGCTGACCATAAGGGGTGCTCTGCCCCGACACGTACAGATTGCGAGCGCGCAATTCCGTGGGGTCCAGACCGAGCAGCGGTGCACAGCGACCCAGGATGTCCTCGATGACCAACATGCCCTGCGGCCCACCGAATCCGCGGAAGGCGGTCTGCGAGGTCTTGTTCGTCTTCGCGATTCGACCGCTGACCTCCACATTGGGGATCCAATAGGCGTTGTCGATATGGCACAGTGTCCGCTGCATCACCGGCTCCGAGAGGTCAAGGCTCCAGCCGCCGTCGCTGGTGACGGTGGCGCGCAGTGCTTGGAGGCGGCCGTCGTCGTCGAAGGCCACGTCCCATTCCGCGAGGTACGGGTGGCGCTTGCCGGAAAGGGTGATGTCCTGATTGCGGGTCAGCCGCAGCCGAACGGGCCGTCCGGTCAGCGTCGCCCCCAGCGCGGCAATCGCGGCGAAACCGTGCGGCTGCATTTCCTTACCGCCGAAGCCCCCGCCCATGCGCAGGCACTGCACCGTAACCTCGTGGTTGTCCAGTCCCAACACGTGGGCGACGATTTCCTGGGTCTCGGTGGGGTGCTGCGTGCTGCACTGAACGAACACCTGCCCACCCTCGTCCACGTACGCCAACGACGCGTGGGTCTCCAGGTAGAAGTGTTCCTGCCCACCGAACTCGAACTCCCCACTGAAACGGTGGGTTCCGTTGGCCAGGCCGATTTCGACGTCGCCGCGGCTCACCGTGGGTTGGCGGCCCTGGAAACTGTCTGCGGCAATGGCTTCCCTGACGGTGATCAAGGACGGCAAGGGTTCGTACTGGACCTCAATGGCTTCCGCGCCGAGGCGCGCTGCTTCCAGACTTTCGCCAAGCACCCAGCACACCGCGTGGCCGTAGAACATGACCTCGCTGGGGAAGAGGGGTTCGTCGTGCTTGATGCCGGCGTCGTTGACGCCCGGCACGTCCTCAGCCGTCAACACCCGGACCACCCCGGGCACCTCGAGGGCGGGGGCGACATCCAGCGAGGTCACGCGGGCGTGGGCGTGCGGGGCCTGCAACGGCCAGGCATGGAGCACGTTCTGGTGGCGGACGATGAGGTCGTCGGTGTAGAGCGCGGTGCCCGTGGCGTGATCGGCTGCGTGTTCGTGAGCGACCGAAACGCCGACCACCGGGTTCTCGGGGCGTTCTGCGAGGGATTTCATCGGGAGACCTCCTGAGCCTGGGCGGGCTGTTCCTGCGCCCAGAACTTGAGCAGGGATTGTTCGAGCATGGCCGAGCGGTAGCGGGAGCTGGCCCGCATGTCATCGATCGGGGTGCCTGCTGGGCCATCACGGCCGCGGCATTGACCGCAGTTTCGCGGGTCCACGGCTGTCCGATCAGGGTTTCTTCGACCTCACGTGCACGGATCGGGGTGGCGGCCACGCCACCCAGGCCGATGCGCGCGGAGGTGATGCTGGCGGCGTCGTCGATCTGGATCGCGATGGCCACGGCGACGCTCGAGATGTCGTCGAAGCGGCGCTTGGCGATTTTGTAGAACGCGGCGTGGTTGGCGAGCGGCAGCGGGATGCGCAGGGCGCGGATGATTTCGTCCGGACGGCGCACACTTTCGCGGTAGCCGGTGTAGTACTCGGCGAGCGGGACCTCACGTTCCTTGCCCTTGGAGGCGAGCACCACGGAGGTGTCGAGCGCGAGGAGCACCGGGGCGGAGTCGCCGATGGGCGAGCCCGTGCCCAGGTTCCCGCCGAACGTGGCCGCGTTGCGGATCAGGCGGGACGCGAATTGCGGGAAGAGTTGATCGAGCAGGGGCACCCGGCCAGCCAGGCCTCGTTCGACCTCCGACAGGCTCAGCGCGGCGCCGATTTCGATGTGGTCGTCGCTGACGTTGAGGGTGCGCAGCTCGTCGAGGCGGTCCACGGCCAGCACGAGCGGCGGGCGGACGTGGCGGATGTTGACCTCCACGCCGAGGTCGGTGGCGCCTGCGACCAATCGGACGTCAGAGGCCTCGTCCAGGTGGTTGAAGAGTTCGTCGAGCGTGGCGGGGCGCACGAAGCGCGTGGTCGCCGTATCGATCCGGGTGTAGCTCGGTTTCGGGGCGGGCTGCTCTTGACGACGCCGCAGCAGGTCCGTTTCCTCGGGCTCACCCAGGGCGTAGGCGGCGTCGCGGATGGGGCGGTAGCCGGTGCAGCGGCAGAGGTTGCCGCTCAGGGAGTGCAGGTCAAAGCCGTTGGGTCCGCATTCGTGAGCGGCGGAGTGTTCTTCGCCCTGGACCTCCGTGCCGGATTTCTCGCCGTGGGTGTCATCGGACGGCGTGCGTTCGGGGCGGTAGTACTCCGCGGCCATCGCGCACACGAAGCCGGGGGTGCAGTAGCCGCACTGGGAGCCGCCGCGGGTGGCCATTTCGCGCTGCACCGGATGGAGTTGGCCGGGGCCGCGAGGTCCGGGTGCAGTGCCGAGGCCTTCGGCGGTGACCACTTCCTGCCCGTCGAAGGCGACGGCGGGTGGCAGACACGCGTTGACGGAGGTCCAGCGGGTGCGATCATCGCCGTCCGGCCGTGCGACCAGCACTGCACAGCGCCGCACTCGCCTTCCGCGCAGCCTTCCTTGGCACCGGTCAGACCCTGGTCGCGCAGGAAATCGAGCAAGCGGGTGTGGGGATTGACGCCGGCGAAGCCGCGTTCGTGGCCGTTGATGGTTAAACGGATCTCGCTCATGGCGCTGAACTCCTCGTGACAAGCCACTGACTGCGACGTGGAGTGGATCCGTCCTCAGCTGTACCGGGAGCTCTCTGGCGCCGAATCAGTGCGATTCTTGGTTGCTCGCCCGGTAGATAGTCCGAATCCGGACCCGCCGTAGGCTAGTTTTAGATGTTAGCCAGACCACATTCAGACTGCAAGGTTCTGAATCCCAGCGCGGGTCGCATCCGCCCCGCTGAAGTGCAGGTTCCTTGATCCGCGCCTGCCGCCGGGCACACGACGCTCGCGCATGCGCTTCCCCGTCGCACCCATGACTCAGGAGAAAAACACGCCATGACCACCGAGCAGAACCGTCCCGCATCGGATCAGCCCGCTGAGACAGCAAGCGTTTCGACGGCGGTCGCTGACGTGATTGCCGAGCGTTCCGACACCTGTTCGGCCTCATGGGCAACGGCAATGCCCACGTGATCAGTCATCTCACCTATCAGGGGTTCCCGTTCACCTCTGCGCGCCACGAGGTGGCCGCCGTGACCATGGCCGACGCGTATCACCGTGCGACCGGTCGGATCGGAGCCGCCACCGTGACCTACGGTGCCGGGTTCACCAACACGTACACAGGCTTGGCGGAGGCTCGGCTGGCCCGCGTTCCGCTAGTGCTCGTGGTGGGTGACGCGCCCACGACCGGAAGGCGACCGTTCGATATCGACCAGGCCGGAGCGGCGTCGGCGGTGGGTGTGACCACGCTGGTGGCCGGCCCGGACAATGCCGCGGCCATCACCCACCGGGCCTTCGATCTGGCGCAGCAGACCGTGCAGCCGGTGATCGTGGCGATCCCCTACGACCACGCCACCGCCCCGCTCACCGCGCAGACCGAGCTGGAGCCGCTGCCGAACAAGCCGTCCTGGGTCGCACCGGGCGAGGAACTCGATCGTATTGCATCTATTCTTCGTGGCGCGGAGCGGCCACTGATCCTGGCCGGCCGCGGGGTGCTCCTCGGAGACGCCGCCGGTGCGCTCCAGGAGCTCGGCGATCGTCTCGGGGCGCTGTTCATGACCTCCGTGATGGCCACCAACGCGTTGGACTCGCCCTGGAACCTGGGCATCGCCGGGGGCTTCACGCGCGAGCACCGCCTGGATCTGGCGCAACAGGCCGACGTCGTTCTGGTCGCCGGTGCGAGTCTCAACACCTTCCAGTCGCGGTACGGAACGCTCTTCTCGCCGGACGCACGCGTGATCCGCATCGACAACGAACCCGAGGCCATCATGGCCCACCCGCAGGTCACCGACTACGTGCGCGCGGATCTGGGGCCCGCCACCGCCGGCCTGTTGGCCCGCATCTCGGCCACCGACGCCGCGGCCACCTGGCGCGCCGCCGTCCCCGAAGTCGCCGGGGAAGAATTCCGCTCCGCCGAACCAGTGGAGGACCCCACCGAGTTCGGCCCAGACGGACGGCTCAACCCCCGCGCGGTGGTCTCAGCCCTCGAGGAAATCCTGCCCGCCGAGCGCTCCGTGGTCATGGACGGTGGACACTTCATCGGCTGGGCACCCATGTACTTGTCCGTCCCGGACCCTCAGGCGATGGTGCTGGTGGGCACCGCGTTCCAGTCGATCGGGCTGGGCTTCGGCTCCGCGGCCGGAGTCTCGGTGGCTCGCCCTGAACGCACCACGGTGTTCGTCACGGGCGACGGCGGCGGGCTCATGGGCCTGGCGGATCTGGAAACGTTCGTGCGCGCCACCCGCCGCGGCGTGGTGGTGGTCCTCAACGACTCCGCTTACGGTGCCGAACTGCACCAGTACGCGTCCAAGGGCCTGGATCCCACGGCCATGCTCATCGACGAGGTGGACTTCTCCGCGATGGGCAAGGCCATGGGCGCGGACGGCGCCAAGGTCCGCAGCCTGGCGGAACTGTCCGTGCTCACCGACTGGCTGGCCACGCATGAGGAAGGCGTTTTCGTCCTGGATGTGGCCATCTCGCAGAAGGTCGTGGCCGAGTTCATGTCCGCGTCATTGAATGCGGGGAAGCGGCTCTGAGGCCATCTTCTTCCGCTTGGAGTACTGCAGCGCCCAGCACAACCCCACGTGGACGAGCGTGATGATCAGGCCGTACGCAATCAGTTCGCCGACGAGTTCGCCGGACGCGGTCAGGTATGCGATCACGCACAGCAGGATGATCAGGAGGTCGATCACGCCGTAGGCAAGGGCAATTCGCTTCGCTTTCTTGCTGTACGTGGGCGGTTCGCCTGGTGGGTTCTGGGTGGTGGCGGGGCGCCGCTCGGTTTGGGCTTGCGGGGACGTTGTTGTTCTCTGCGCGCGCCGTCCCCGCAGCGCGCTCCGCAGGTACACCCACGCCCAGGTCACCACGGACCACAGGGTGGTGGCGAGCACGAAGTAGAAGAAGATCACGATCCACGCTTCGACCATGTCCGTGATCCTCTCTGATCGTGGACGACTTCTTCAGTGACGATCCGCTGAAGGACTCGTGCGAGTTGAACCTCAGGCTACGCCCGAATTCGGTCAGGTGAGGTCCAGCTGATCGACCGCCGTTTTCACGCGTGCGCGCTGCTCCTCATCCAGGCCCTGGATCGGCAGGGGCAGACACTTCTCCGGTGCCAAGCCTAGGTACTCGGCAATAGCGGCCACCACGCGCAGACTTCCGAACTCCGCGTTGAGCTCCCACAGCGGGGCGAGGCGGACGGATTCTTTGGTCGCTTCGTTCGCGTCGCCATTCTGGGCGAGCCGAGTCAGCTTCACGGCCAGGTCCGGCAAGGTCCCGCCGATCACCGAATACCAGACATCGCACCCGGCTTTCAGGCCGCCGACGGCGCTCTGGTCACCCGAGATGCCAATGGTCACGTTCTCGGGGATCACGCTTCGGATCTCCTGAACCTTCTTCTGCGCCTCCGCGCTGTTGGCAGGCAGCGCGGGAATCTTGATGGACGCGATCCCCGGCAACTGGGCGATACGGGCGTAGAGATCCGTGGTGAAACTGAAGTGCGTGGTCCCCGGGTTGTCGTAGACGATGACCGGCAGATCCGTGTGCTCGGTGACGGCGCGAAACAGCTCGAACACGTCGTCCTCGGTGAGCGCCTGGTAGCTCATGGGTGCGAGAAGGAGAGCAGAGGCGCCGGCTTGGGCGGCGTCGTCGGCGTGGGCCAGGACGTGGGAGGTGCGCAGCGCGCCGATACCCGCGAACACCGGGACGTCACCCGCGTGCTCAACTGCTAGCCGGGCGACCCGCTGCCGCTCTTCGCGGCTCAGATACGCATAGGATCCCGTGGAGCCGAGGGCTGTGATGGAGTCGACGCCGGCCGCAGCGAGGCGTTGAACCAAGCCGATGAAGGCCTGTTCGTCGACCTGATCGTCGTGGAGCGGCGTGAGCGGGAAGGCGCTGAGTCCGGTGAACATGTGGGTGCCTTTCGTTTAAGTCATATCTACCGCATAATCGCTTGTGTGGCTAGAAGTTCTAGAATGACAGATTCTTGAACACATGCCTTGAACCGATAAGTAACAAGTTCACTCTTTACCTAATTAGTTTCCAGATACGATTTACGCAAACGACTAAAGAGGTTGAAATGTCTATAAATTTTAAATTTGTCAAGAAGGACCCTCATGATTCATTTTCTTCATGGAATAATCGCCCCTGGGCAGGCTGGGACCCGCTGGCCGAACCAGAGGAAGTTTGGGAGTACAACCGAGGGGTTTGGCGACTGGGTGATGACGCCCGAGATGAAAAGATTGCTACCTTTTCATACGGTGGGAAAATAGTATTAGTCGCTGCTATTACCGGCATCGAGGAAGTGGGTCCTGAATTCTATAAAAACGGCAAACGACGCCGGGCCCTCCAGGGTTATGTCCTTCATCCCGGTCACCCCGTTCATGACGAGCTCCATGGATCACAAGTGCGCAAAGGTCGTCGAGAGTTCAATTACCACGATACGAGCCACCTAGATCATCTAATTTCCGACCCAGAACTATATACTGGAAAAATTATCGATCATGAAGCCGAAGTAGACAGTCAAGGTCGTATAGTTAATCCAGAACTCCGCAAAAAGATCGAAGATGCCGCTCAAATTCGCCTGGAAAATCACTATCGAGCCCAAGGGTGGGAAGTTGATGACGTGCGGCACGACGGCCCATTCGATGCTATCGCAAAGAAAGGCGATGAAGTCCGATACCTAGAAGCTAAGGGCACGCAGTCCAAGGGGTCGACTGTCATTGTGACTAACGGTGAAGTGAATCATGCGCGAGAGCATCCCGGCGAGTGTGTCATTGGGATCTTAAGCGGTTTACGCTTCACCGATGAGGGCGAAATTGATGACCAGGACGCGACCTTCGTAGTCCGGGAGTGGAACCCGCGAGACGAGGATCTTCAGGCCATTGACTACAGGTGGGACTCAACTTCAACACCCGGGATATAGCTCATTCCACTTGGAGACTGCCGCTTGAGAACGCCGGATCTCAAACCACGACGATCGACTGCGAGCCCAGGCATCCCAAGTTTCAGCGCTCCCGAGATCCTCACTCAGGATCTGCGTACCCGGAATAAACCGGAAACCCTCTCCGTTTGCACTCCCACAAGCGCACACAGAGAGGAACCACCCATGAAGATCGGAATCATCGGCGTAGGCAGCATCGGCTCCACGCTCGCCAAGCGTTTGCCCGCCAAGGGTCACGAGGTCAAGGTCGCCAACTCCCGCGGCCCCGAAACCATCGACGCGGACTTGCTGGCCAACGGCGCACAGGCCGTGACGGCAGAAGAGGCCGCGAGCGACGTCGACGCCCTCATTCTGTCCATCCCCCTCGCCGCGATGCCCAAGCTGGCGCCGATCATCCAGGCGCTCCCGGACGAGACTGCGGTGATCGACACCTCCAACTACTATCCCCACCGCGACGACGCCATCGAGGCGATCAACAACGGCCAGACCGAAAGCGAGTGGGTCGTCGAGCAGTTCGGTGGACGCACGATTGCCAAGGCCTGGAACGCAGTTCTAGCGGGCGTTTTCGCAGATCAGGCGCGTGAATCGGGTGATCCCGAGCGCATCGCCATTCCCGTGGCCGCCGACGACGCTCGCACCGGAGAGATCGCGCGTTCCCTGGTCGAGGACACCGGTTTCGACGCCGTGGACGCCGGGCCCTTGACCGAGTCCTGGCGCCAGCAGCCAGGCTCCCCCGTGTACTGCACGAGTCTTTCCGCAGATCAGGTCGTGGACGCACTCGCGAGGGCTGAGAAGGACCGCATCCCGCCGCGTCGTGACCTGGCCATCGGCGTGATCATGGACCGTGCGGATGACCCGTCCATGACGATCGACGCGGACTACCTGACCGAGCTGAACCGCCTCATCTACGGCTGATCTGTAGTCAGATCTCGACGACGAAGGCCGCGCTGACATCTGTGGCTCGAGTTCGCACCCGGAACACGGTTCTCGCTGCGAACCTCTGCCCAGGATGTCGGCGGACCGACGCACGGACACCAACGCTAGGAGAACATCACTCATGAAGATCGGACTCATCGGAACCGGCCACATCGGCTCCAGCCTGGCCAAGCGACTGCCCACCAAGGGCCATGAGGTCAAAATCGCTAACTCGCGCGGACCCGAAACCATTGATAGCGACCTCTTGGCCACCGGCGCACAGGCTGTGACCGCGGAAGAGGCCGCGAGCGATGTCGACGCACTGATCCTGTCCATTCCTCTGAACGCCATGTCAAAGATCGCGCCGCTGGTTCAGGCGCTGCCAGAACAGACCGCAGTGATCGACACCTCCAACTACTACCCCAACCGGGACGAGTCCATTGAGGCGATGGAGAACGGCCAGGTGGAAAGCGAGTGGGTGGTCGAGCAGCTGGGTGGACGCACCATCGTGGAGGCTTGGAACGCCGTCGGCTGGGGCGTGCTCGCGGACGATGCGCGCGAAGCGGGCGATCCCGAGCGCGTGGCCATCCCGGTGGCCGGCGACGACGCCCACGCGAAGGAGATCGCGATGACCCTCGTCAACGATTCCGGCCTGGATCCCGTGGATGCCGGTTCTCTGGCCGAATCGTGGCGTCAGCAGCCCGGCTCCCCGGTGTACTGCACGAAACTCACGGCAGACCAGATCCCCGCGGCCCTGAAGGCTGCGCGCAAGGAGAAGCTTGCTCACCGCCGCGACATGTTCGTTGCCGTCCTGTTCGATCACATGGAGGACGAGACGCTGACCGTGGATGCCGACTACGGAACCCAGCTGAGCCGCATCATTTACAGCTGACCAGCTCCCTGAATCCGAAAACGGTGGCGCGCCGACATCTGTGGCACTAGATCGCACCCGGAACCCGGTTTTCGCTGCGGTCCTCTGCCTAGGATGTCGGCGCGCACGAGTGCCGCCTTCCGAGTGACTACGCCTCGGGAATCGCTTTGCCCCACTTCTCCAGCGTCATGGAGGCGGGTTCGGGGCCGCCGCGAACACCCTTCTCCAAGGCGTCGATGGCCGCGATCTCACTATCGATCAGTTCGAAGTCGAAGATGTCGAAGTTCTCCGCAATGCGTTCTGGGCGCACCGACTTGGGGATAACCTGCACACCTTTCTGCAGGTGCCACCGCAGCATGACCTGGGCGGGTGACTTGCCGTGGGCGGTGGCAATCTCGCCGATCGTGGGGTCCTGCAGCGGGCTGCCCTCGCCACCCTCGTAATTCACGACGCCGCCTATCGGTGACCAAGCCTGCGGCAGAACTCCGTGCTCGCGCCCCACCGCGACAACCTCTGCCTGCTGGAAGTACGGATGCAGTTCGATCTGGTTGACCGTGGGGACGACATCGGTCTGGTTGAAGAGCTCGGTCAGGTCCTCGACCATGAAGTTGCTAACGCCGATCGCGCGCACCTTGCCGTCCGCGTAGAGCTTCTCGAGAGCCTTGTACGCCTGGATCGTGCGGTCGAACTCGGTGGTGAGCGGCTGGTGCAGAATCAGCAGGTCGATCGTGTCGATCCCAAGCTTGCCGGTGGCCTTTTCGAAGGCGTGCAGGGTCTCGTCGTACCCAAAATCGCTGATCCAAATCTTGGTTTCGATGAAGATGTCGTCCCGCGGGATGCCCGATTCGGCAATTGCTTCGCCCACGCCGCGCTCGTTGCTGTATGCCGCGGCGGTGTCGATGTGCCGGTAACCGACTCTCAAGGCCTCAGCGACAGCAGTCTTGGTCTCCTCCGGTGGGGTCTGAAAAACGCCGAAGCCAATCGCAGGCATGACAACGCCATTGTTGAGTGTGATGTCCGTGTTCTGTGTAGTGCTCATGAATTCGACTCTAGGCCTCGGTTAGGGGGTTGAGGGAGCCCTGAAGACCGATGGATACAGTGCTCACCGAGGAATCAGCATTCAGGATCTGTGCCGGAGTGTCGTTCAGAATTGGGATTCCACGCGTTTTGGAGGACCCGCATGACCATCAGCACGTTCGACCCGCCCGCCTCACCCGAGCCTGGGATTCCCCGTCCGGAGCATCCTCGCCCGCAGTTCGTGCGGGAGCACTGGGTGAATCTCAATGGCCAGTGGGATTTCGAGATCGACCGCAGTGACTCCGGGATCGACCGCGGGCTGGTCTCGCGGCCGCTGGCCGGAACGATCACCGTCCCGTTCGCCCCGGAGTCGGAACTGTCAGGGATCGGGGACACCGATTTCCTGGAGGCCGTCTGGTACCGCCGGGTGATCACGGTCCCGGCCGAGTGGGATGGACTGCGTCCGGTGCTGCACTTCGGCGCCGTCGACTACGACGCCACGGTGTGGGCCAACGGGGTGGAGTCGCCCGTCACCGCGGCGGCTTCACTCCGTTCAGCGCGGACCTCTCGAGCGTGGTTGGCCCGGGCGAGGACGTGGAGATCACAGTCCGCGCCCGCGACCTGCACCGCGAGGTCCAGGCCCGCGGCAAGCAGGCCACGTGTTCGCCAACACCCACTGCCACTACACGCGCACCACCGGGATCTGGCAGACGGTCTGGCTCGAAGGGGTCCCACCGGTCTCTATCGAGCGGCTACAGGTCACCCCCAACGTCGCGGCCCGGACCCTCACGGTTCTGGCACCGCTGTCCCGCAACCTCGCCGACGGCGTGCTGCGGGTTCGCGTGTCCGATCCGGATGGTCGGTTGGTCGCCGAAGAATCGGTGCGGACGGGCTACGATCTGGCACCGAGCGCCGTCGTCCGCATTACCGAAGAGGACGTGCGGCTGTGGGACGTGGGCGACCCGCAACTATATGGCGTGGAAGTCGCGGTGCTCGCTGAGGCCGACGGCGCGGAACTCGACCGGGTGCGCAGCTACGCGGCGCTGCGATCGGTGAGTATCGACGGCACTTCGTTCCGACTGAACGGGCGCCGGGTGTTCCAGCGGCTCGTGCTCGATCAGGGGTACTGGCCGGAATCGCTCATGACGGCACCGAGCGATCAGGCGCTCATCGAGGACATCGAGCTGTCCATGGCGGCGGGCTTCAACGGCGCGCGCCTGCATCAAAAGGTCTTCGAGGAGCGGTTTCTTTTCCACGCTGACCTGCGCGGATACCTGGTGTGGGGAGAATTCGGGGACTGGGGTGTGTCCGGGCAGGGGCCGGTGGGGCACAACCAGAAGCCGGATGCGTCGTTCGTGGCGCAATGGATTGAGGCGGTACGGCGGGACGTGAACCACCCGTCCATCGTGGGCTGGTGCCCGCTGAATGAGACGCACCAGGTGCTGCACGACCGGATCACCGTGCTCGACGACGTCACCCAGGCTATGTTCTGGGCCACCAAGCTGGCGGATCCGACCCGGCCGGTGATCGATGCGTCCGGGTATTCGCACCGGGTTCGCGAGACCGATGTCTACGACTCGCATTCCTACGAGCAGGATCCCGAGGCGTTCCGCGCGGAGCAGGCCGGGCTGGCGCACGGGGATCCGCACGTGAACCGGTATCACGGGGGTGAGATCGCCCTCCCCCACGCGCGGCCGGAATACTCGGTGCCGCATGCCGGGCAGCCGTTCTTCATTTCGGAGTACGGGGGTATTTGGTGGAACGAGGAGGAAGCCTCTCGCGCTGATGCGGAATCCGCGGGCCAGGATCAGTCCGATTCTTGGGGCTACGGGGATCGCGTGCGCAGTAAAGAGGAGTTCTACGAACGCTTCGAGGGGCTGACCAACGTGCTGCTGGATGACTCCAACATGTTCGGCTATTGCTACACGCAGCTCACCGATGTGTTCCAGGAGAAGAACGGGATCTACAGCTTCGACCGCAGTCGGAAGTTCGACGTCGAGCGGTTGCGGCGGGTACAGCAACGCACGGCGGCGTATGAATTGCGGGAGGATTGAGGGAGCTTTAAGCCATCCCGATGGAGATTGGTTGATGCGGGATGGCCAACCTGAATGCCGTTGATCTTTCCATTGTTGGCTCCGCAAATCGTGCCGGCACAGGACGGCTTGAAGGCGCGCTACACGGTATCTGGCGGTAAGGCTCAAGTTGTGATGAACCATTGGGAGAAGTATCCCCTGGGCCATGCGCGAAATGGTCGGAATAGGGCCTGCCAGCGGGAGTGAAAGCACCACCAGCCAGGGACAAGGGTACGTGCGCGGGCTTATAGGCCGCCACAACGTAGACCAGCCAAGCACTGTTCGACCTGAACCACCCATAAAGTAGGTCACTAACACCATCTAAGGCAACAACCCGGCGTATCTACCCAGGTTGAGCTCTACGGAGGAAACTGACACACCGCCCGCGCCCAGAGTGTGAGAACCTGCATCCTTCAGATCACCTTTTACCACGGCGACAAAGTGGTCTAGACAAGCCCCGCTCTCCCGGCCCGCAGGGTATTGCCTACTTAAAAACTCCGCTGATCAGCTGCAACACACCGGTGATTCACACTGAACCAGGCACCAACAGGACTCTCTTTCTGCAACAATACAAACATGGACTAGAGGAGTTCTGCCGTGTCGGCGAACGGATCACGGGGAGACAAATGGATCTCGACCAGGAACAGGTCTACTCGGAGGTGCAGGAACTCTTCCGTAAAGGGCTCGTGATAATCGTTGGGTCGGGAGCTTCTTCCGCGCTAGGTCTACCCGGGATGACGGATCTCGCGGCTCACCTTCGAGAAAACGTTCCAAATGAGATAACTGCCCGGTCCCTAAGTTGCCTACCGCAGTGGACACCGATTTCGGAGTTACTTGAACAAGGCCAGGGGCTTGAAGATGCCCTTGCGGACGGTGTCAGTTCGGATGAGCTAGCTGATCTTATTGCCGAGCAGATAGCTACGTGCATTTCAGGGAAAGAAATGCACGCCATGGAGAAGATACTAAGGGAGGCCGAGCCTCCGGCGTTCAGTCGAATATTTCAGCATGTACTTAGAACAACGGAATGCGTGGACGTCATCACGACAAATTATGATCGACTGATTGAGGCCCAGGCTGCTCGAGTTGGCATTGGAGTAGATTCAATGTTTTACGGTCATACTGTAGGCAAATTTGATCCAGAACAGAGCAGAAAATCTATGTTGCGCCTGGACAACCAAGTGGGGCGCCGTCGAGTAACATCAATTCGAAAAACCCCACATATTCGCTTATCAA
Organism: Kocuria atrinae C3-8; assembly: GCF_000286355.1. GTDB lineage: Bacteria > Actinomycetota > Actinomycetes > Actinomycetales > Micrococcaceae > Kocuria > Kocuria atrinae_A. The sequence continues at coordinate 65,432 of NZ_AJXN01000002.1, forward strand.
AACCTCACGGCAGCCTCGACTGGCTAACGTACAATGGAGAACATTTTCGGAGCGATCTAGCCATTCCTGGCGCTCGCCGTATCGTGGCGCCCGGGGGAAATAAGTACCGCCAAGGGTATGAAATGCCCTTCGATCAGCAACGTGAACGCGCCAACGCAGCTATCGATGCCGCTGACGCACTGCTATTTGTTGGATACGGTTTTAACGATGATCATTTGCAGACTCACATTAGAGAAAGAATACAAAAAGTTCCTTCGGTGATCCTGAGCCGCACTATTACTCAAAGTGCTCGAGAGTACCTCTCCATCAGCCCCGTAGCGCTGGGAGTCGAGGCGGACAGAGTCAATGACGCGCATACGCATGTCGTGAAAGGGGACGGGGAGGCTACGCTCGACAGTCCCATTTGGAATTTGAATCGTCTTGTAGAGGAAGTGTTAGGAAAATGAAAAACACAAGTGTCCTGGAATTTCCGCCCAGTCTTGCCCTGGGGAGAGTGTTTAGGTTGATACCTCAAGCGTTTGGGCCGAGGCAACCGATCACGACCGGCTGACACGAGTGGGGGTCGGAAGCCTAATTGCTTTTCAAGGGTCGAATTCATCGGAATACCTTGTCGGTATGCTAGACCGCGTGACACGCGATCTCCAAGAGGAGGCGCTCTTAGAAAACCCTGACGATGATGGGACTGTTCCGTTAGAGGCACGTCAACGTGACTTACTGCGAGTAGTTCTTCTCGGCACATATCGAGAGGTAGATGGCACAAGAAGGAACACCTTCAAGCGGGGTGCTGACAGCTATCCGCTTGTGGAGTCTCCCTGTTGGGTCATCGACGGCACAAACCTACAGAACCTTATGGGCCTCCTAACCCAACAACTAGATCCAGAAAAACAACTCCAGCTGGGTACCTTTGTTGCTGATTCCGCAGCTACGGCCGTAGCAGATGGTGATCGGCTGTTCCAACGTCACGCTGCTCTTCTCGGAAGTACAGGCTCGGGAAAGAGTTGGTCCGTAGCTCTTATTCTTGAGCGCGCCAAAGCGCTATCCTTCCCAAATCTAATTGTCTTCGACATGCATGGTGAGTATTCGCCACTCACCGAGGGTCAAGAACCTATCGCTCAAGGTTTTCGGATTGCAGGACCAGGCGACTCCGATTCCGACAGTCGTTCACTGTATTTACCTTGGTGGCTTTTGAATCAAGAGGAAATGCAAGCACTTCTGCTGGATCGATCTGAGTCGAATGCACCTAACCAAGCTGCACGATTGACTCATCACGTGCGCGAACTCAAGCTCGCCCAACTGGAAGAAGCGGGGAGGACTGAGGTCGCGGGCCGATTCACTGTTGACAGTCCTGTCCCTTTTAGCCTTATCGACCTCATTGCCCGACTCGAAGATGACGACACAGAGATGGTCCCCGGTGCCCGCTCCGAAAAAGCAGGGCCGTTTAATGGTCGACTAACAAGGTTTGTGGCCCGCCTGAAAGCCCGAACTGAGGATCGACGATATGGGTTTATGTTCGGCCCCCCTGACGAGGCTGTTGGGTACGATTGGCTGCACGGTCTCGCTAAAGATCTCCTAGGCACCAAGCAGGGCATCAAGATTATCGACTTCAGCGAAGTTCCCAGCGATGTCCTGCCGATAGTTGTCGGAGTTCTCGCGCGCTTACTTTACGAAGTGCATTTTTGGACCGCCAAGGATAAGCGGACCCCAATTACTTTTGTGTGTGACGAAGCGCATCTATATCTTCCGGCAAGCGTCGCCGACATCGCCGAGGTTCGCGCACTCGACTCCTTTGAACGCATAGCTAAGGAGGGCCGCAAATATGGCATTTCTCTGTTAGTCGTGAGTCAGCGTCCTTCCGATGTCAGCAGAACGGTGCTTTCACAATGTAATAACTTCATAGCCCTACGGTTAACAAATGACCAAGACCAAGCTGTCGTCAAGCGATTAATGCCAGATAGCATGGAGGGGATCGCTGCGGCTCTGCCGTTGCTTGATGTAGGGGAGGCTCTGGTTCTTGGAGATGCGCTTGTTCTTCCTACGCGTATTCGCCTTGATACTCCGTCCATTAAGCCCAGTAGCGCCACAAAGAATTTTTGGACTGAGTGGAATGAGTCTGAGGTCCAAGATGAAGATCTAGTCGCTGCCGTAGAGGCCATGCGGATGCAGTCGCGTCCTTGATCTGCGCAACGATATGACTGGAATCTCGATCTCCAAAGATGTGCCGTATCAGCTCCTAATTGCTATCGAGAAACTGCAGATTCAATAGGGGTGGGAAACATGGACACCGAAATCACCGTGACCGCCCGGCAATGGTCACACGGGTGGGAACTGATCCTGGACGAGGACAATGCGACCCAAGTCCGCACTCTTGAGCGGGCCAAGCAGCAGGTTCGTGACTACCTAAACACCGTCCATCCGGAGATCGACCATTCTGAGCTCCGCGTTCACCTTGTACTTGAACTCCGGACATCTTCCTGACAGCCAGGACCCGCGAATGTAATCCGCTGCGCACCGTCCGCCGGGAGGACGGTGAAGGTGTCCGGGGTCTGTAATTCATGGTCGGCGAATGTTTTGAGGACGGCGTCTCGGACCTGGTCCAGCTGGCTCTCGTGAACGAGGGCGATCGCGGATCCCCCGAAGCCGCCGCCGGTCATTCGGGCGCCGATGGCCCCGGCGTTCAGGCTGCGTCGACGGCGAGGTCGAGTTCGAGGCAGGAGACTTCGTAGTCGTCGCGCAGCGAGACATGCGAGGCGGTCATCAATTCGCCGACGCCGCTCAGGTCGCCTTGGCGCAGCCGCTGCACCGTCTCCAGCACTCGGCGTTTTCGCTCAGCACATGCCGGACTCGGCGGGCGGTTTCATCGTCGAGGACGTCGAGGGGGTCGAGTTCGGGCACATCCGTTTTCGGGGTCCCCGTAATGGGTGGAGCACCGGGACGGGACCGGTGACAGGGGCGGCATCGGCGGCAGTGTTAGGCGCAGACCCTGGGACGATACGGGCGGCTGAGAAGGTGGCGGGAGCGGCGTCGTCGGCGGTGGAGAGATCGCGCAGGGAAGTTATGCGGCCCTTCACAGATGAGC
>NZ_AJXN01000003.1 GCF_000286355.1 Kocuria atrinae C3-8
ACCCGGGCCGGTTCATCCATCTACCGACTCATCTGTCAACGATGACCCGACTCAGGACAAAAGTGGAGCTAAGGGGAATCGAACCCCTGACCTTTTCATTGCGAACGAAACGCTCTACCAACTGAGCTATAGCCCCGTGCAACAGAGATCACTGTAGTCCTCCTACCTAGTTTTCGCACGTCGACCAGGACCCAGCAGCCGCGCAGATTACTGTTGTCCCATGACCGAACCGGAACGCCTCGAAACAGCGCAGCCACGCGAACAAGAGCCAGTAACAAACCAGTTCGCGGTGGGCTACGTTCCCGGTGTGATGCCGGGGAAGTGGTTCCGGAGGTGGGAGGAACGCCGTCACAAGCCGGCCCTGAGCCAGTATCCGGTCCGCGCCGACAGCTGGCGAGAAGCACTCACCAGCGGCGAGATCAAGGCCTGTTTCGTCCGCCTCGAATGGGAGGACCGAGACCCCAGCTTGGAAGAGCTCCGCGAAGAGTTCCGCGCCGTTGCCCTCTACGAAGAACTCCAGGTCGTCGTGCTCGACAAGGACCACATCCTCACCGTCGCGGAGACACTCACGACCGCCGAGCTGACGGCCGAAAGCGAACCGCAGAAGAAGCCTGCCACCGACGAAGCAGACATGGCCGTCGAACTCACCGCCGCTGGCGTTGGCCCGGTCATCCTGCCCATGTCAGTGGCCCGCCTGCATCACCGCAAGGACGTCACCTACCGCGAGCTCACGGACGCACCCACCATCCCGTGGTGCTCGTGTGGCCGCAGGATCTCAGCGACGAGGACGAGGCCGCGGTCCAGCAGTTCGTCGGTATCGTGCGTGGTCGCAGCGCCAACAGCGGTCGCGACACCCCGCCCAGCCAGGACAAAAAAGCACAAGAAGACAAGAAAAAGAAACAGCAGCCCAGTGCCCAACAGCGCAGAGGCGGAAAGGGGCCCAAGGGAGCAAAAGCGGCGTCGGCGAGCAAGAATGCCCGACGACGCCGCCCTCGTTAGTTTCGTGCGTTTCTAACCGTCCCCGCGGCGCTCCGAGGAATCGGTGGTGGTGCCGTCCTTGCTGGGGGTGCGGCCGTCGGTAGTGGAGGTATCCGGAGCGGGCTCGGGCTTGCGCACCGCGGTACGAAGCTGCCCCGTCATGGGTATGCGAGGCTGCGGGAAAGACGTGGTGCGGGTGTCCTCGTCGGCCGCGGTCGAGCCCTCGGGGGTGCCGTCGTTGCGCACGACCATCTGATTGACCAATGGCAAGCGCAGGCCTTCGCGGTCCAGCATCTTCTTGATGCGCACTCGCAGCACGCGCGCCACGTCCCACTGCTGCAGCGGCGCGGTCTTCACCGCCAAACGCACGGTGATGGATTCGCCGGTGATGTTCTCCACGCCCCAGACCTCGGGGTCGTCAATGATGTTGGGACCCATGTCCGGGTCATCGCGCAACAGCTGCGCCTCGTGCTCGATGAGGTCGGTGAGCAGGTCGATATTGGTGTCGTAGGGGACAGGGATATCCAGAACGCAGCGGGCCCAGCCCTGGGACTGGTTGCCCACGCGCAGGATCTCGCCATTGCGCACGTGCCACAGGGTGCCCCTCACATCGCGGACCTGGGTCACACGAAGGCCCACACTTTCCACGGTGCCAATCGCCTCGCCCAGGTCCACGGAATCGCCGATACCCAACTGGTCCTCGGCCACCATGAAAATCCCGGACAGGTAATCCTTCACCAAGGATTGCGCGCCGAAAGACAAGGCAACACCGGCGATACCGGCGGAGGCCAGCACCGGCGCAATATTGAAACCGAGCTCCGCAATGATCATCAGGATGGCTACGGCCCAAATGACAATGACAGCCACCGATGACAGTACGGACCCCACTGTGGAGGCTCGCTGGGACTGACGGTCCGAGGCCAGCCCGGCATCGGCGACCCATCGGGCCTTCCCATTGTCGATTTTGCGCACGATGCGAGAGCGCGATCCACGCGCAATTCCCCGGGTGACATTGCGAATCACCAACCGCAACACGGCGGTCAGGACCAATGCGCCCAGGAAAATCAGGAGCACACGGAACGGTGCATCCAACCAAAAATGCCAATCAAGCAGTTTCTCTTCCATCGAGCACTAGATTAACCGCCCCGGTTGAATGGACCCTAAGCGAGCCTTAGAGCCACTTCTTGGCCTTGAAAATCACGTACAGCACCACACCTACGCCCAGCATCAAGCCCAGGGCCATGGGGTAGCCGTATTGCCACTCCAGCTCGGGCATGTGCGCGAAGTTCATACCGTAAACGGAACCCACGATGGACGGAGCGAACAGAATGGCAGCCCAGGATGAGATGCGCTTCATTTGCTCGTTCTGTTCCATCGCAGCCTCGTTCTGCCGGGCCGTCGTCAGTGTGGAGTCCAAGGTCATGGCGTCGGCCAGCGAGGATCGCATGGACTCGAGCTTGTTGTTCACCACGATCACGTGGTCCAGCACATCGCGCAGCCGGTGTTGGAGCTCCACGTTGGTGCCGTATTTCTGGAACCCCGCAAAGTACTGGTTCATCACGGTGTTCAGCGGTGATACCCCGCGGTGGAAGTCATTGACCTCGCGTGCGAGCTCGTAAATGCGCTGGGACACGTGATGCTCGCCGGCAAACAGGGCGTCCTCGATCTCGTCGATATCGTTCTCAAGACCGTCGAGCACCGGGAAGTAATCATCCACGATCTGGTCGAACAGGGCGTAGAGCACGCCGTCCCCGCCCAGTCTGATCAGCTCAGCTTGACCTTCCACGCGCTCGCGGACTCGCGTGACACCCATGGATTCCGAGTGGCGGATGGTGATCACGAAATTGGGCCCGGTGAAAATGTGGATTTCGCCGATGTCCACGGTCTCGTCATGATCGTTGTAGACCGCGGGCCGCAGCACGGTGAACAGGGTGTCGCCGTAGCGCTCGATCTTGGGCCGCTGGTGTGCCTGAATGGTGTCCTCGACCGCCAGCTCGTGCAACTTGAAGTGCTCCGCCAGCGACTTCACCTCCGCCGCGCTGGGCCGGTACAGCCCGATCCATGCGAGTACCGACTCCTTCTGGCCGTCATCGGTGGTCCCGCATTCCTCGTCCAGCTGTCGCAACAACCGGTAGGTTTCCTGCAGGTTGGACGGGGTCTCGATCCGCTGCCCGTTGCGGTAAATGGCGTTGTCCACGATGCTCACCCGCCCATTATCTCCGCTCACCTTTTACTCGCGACAACGGGCGGGGTCGGGTGGCTCGGCGGGTACGACGCCGCTCGCTCCCGGTCAGTAGACTCGTCACCATGAGTTTGGCTTTCGATTCCAGGGTGGGCGCGTACGCGCTCATCGTCCATGACCAACAGGTTCTGTTGACCCATTGGAATCCGCGACGCGCTGATTTCGACGGCGCGTGGACCCTCCCCGGGGGCGGTATGGAACCCGGTGAGCAACCGGAGACCACCATGCTGCGCGAGGTTCTGGAGGAAACCGGGTACACGGTGGCTACCGACACCATGCTGGGAGTGCACAGCAGGTGGATGTCTCCCGAGCAGCGACTGGACGGCAACCCCCGGGAATATCACGCGTGTCGGGTTCTCTACACCGCGCACGTGGTGGACGGTGAACTGACCGTTGAAGAAGATGGATCTTCCGACGACACCCGGTGGGTTCCCCTGGTGGAGCTCGACGAACTCGACCGCCTGGATTTGGTGGATCAAGCCCTGCGATTGGCTGGCCTGGCACATGGGTCGACCAACCAGAAGAACAACCGAGCCCCGTGGTCGAGCAGGACATCGAAGAATGACCGTTGAGCACAGCACGGGTGCTCCCCACAGCGCCCCTCTGAATAGCCGCGAAGTCATGAGGAGCCGCGTGAGAACGCGCCAAGTTGGTCTGCTCGGGATCGCTTTGACGGGATTGCTCGCGCTCAGTGCGTGCGACAACGGAGGTGAGAGCTCCGCACCGGGAGATATGGCACCCGAGCCGGCCGCGGCGGCGTCGTCACCGGGTACGAAAGATGGCAGCGCGTGAAGATTGCCACGGGCGTGAGCGACCAGACTCGTGTCGTGGCGCACATGTACGCCCAGCAGCTGCGCAACCAGGGGATTGCGCCGAGGTCGTTGATGTCGGGCGTGACCGGAATGAACTGTTCGACGCGCTGCAGGCCAAGCAAGTGCATGTGTTCCCGGATTTCACCGGTGATCTGTACGTGCACGTGGCGGAGAACGAAACCCCGGCGTCGCCATCGAACACGCCTACGCCTGCGCCCACCGCTTCCGAGGGTCCGGGATTCATTGGTTCGCTTGCCCAGCTGCTTGGGTTCACCGGCGAGACCGGGCCCTCCGGGGATGACGTCTACGACGCGCTGCCCGACTCGATGCCCAGGGGGCTGCAGATTCTTAATCAAGGCCCGGCGGAAAACACCGATCGATTCGTGGTGGCTCCCGCGACTGCCGTGGAGTTGGAACTGGACGATCTGACCTCGGTGGGGGAGCAGTGTTCTGACATGGCGGTCGGTATGCCGGGCAATTACGCGGATTCTGACCAGGGCGTGAAGGGGTTGGAAAGTTATTACGACTGCCAGCCGAAATCCGCTCCGGAGATTGTCGACTATGACGAGCGGGTGGATGCGCTGCTCAACAACGAGGTGCAGGCCGCGGTGCTGCCCGAGTCCTCACCCGTGATCGACGATGACGATCTGCGGGTGCTCGACGACCCGAATAATCTGTACCGCCCGGAGAAGCTCGTGGCAGTGGCTTCGGAAGGGCTCACCGGGGGCGCCGTCTCCGCGATCAACGGCATCACGACCAATGTTCGCACCGGAGACCTGGCCATGATGACGCGCTTGGTCAGCGGCGACAATCCGGAGATGGCACCCGAGGAAGCGGCAGCATTTATCAGGGAACAGCCCCGCTAAATTTGCGTGGCAGCGCCATGACGGACGAGTAGTGTTGCCCTCATGGCAATGGTGAAGCAATCCGACAAACTGAAGAACGTGCTCTACGACATCCGCGGTCCCGTGCTGGACCAAGCGGAAAAAATGGAGGCGGCGGGACATCGCATTCTGCGACTGAACATCGGCAACCCCGCGCCCTTCGGTTTCGAGGCGCCGGATTCGATCCTGGTCGACATGATCAAGAACCTGCCCAACGCCCAGGGTTACTCGGACTCGCGCGGTATCTACTCCGCCCGCACCGCCGTGGTGCAGTACTACCAGACGCGCGGCATCATGAATCTGGACACGGATGACGTCTATCTGGGCAACGGTGTATCCGAAATGATCACCATGTCCTTGCAGGCGCTGTGCGACACCGGTGACGAGATCCTGGTGCCCTCCCCGGACTACCCGCTGTGGACCGCATCGGTTGCGCTGTCCGGCGGCACCCCCGTGCACTACCTGTGCGACGAGGAGAATGGCTGGAACCCGGATCTCGAAGACCTGGAATCCAAGATCACCTCCCGCACCAAGGCATTGTGGTGATCAACCCCAACAACCCCACCGGCGCTGTGTACTCGCGCGAGACCCTCAAGAAGATTGTGGAGATCGCCAAGAAGCACGAGCTCATCCTCTTCGCGGACGAGATCTACGAAAAGATCACCTACGACGACGCCGAGATGATCAACCTGGCTTCACTCACCGGCGAGGACGTCCTGTGCCTGACGTATTCGGGCCTGTCCAAGGCGTACCGGGTGGCCGGCTACCGTTCCGGTTGGTTGGCGATCACCGGCCCCAACTGGAAAGCGGAGTCCTACATCGAGGGCATCAAGCTGCTGGCCAACATGCGCATGTGCGCCAACGTGCCCGCGCAGCACGCGATCCAGACGGCACTGGGCGGGCACCAATCCATCAACGACCTGATTCTGCCCGGCGGTCGCCTCAAGGCACAGCGCGACCTGGCCTACAAGAAGCTCAACGAGATCGACGGCGTTACGTGCCAGCAAGCACATGGTGCTCTCTACTTGTTCCCGAAGTTGGACGTGGAGAAGTTCGGCATCGAGGATGACGAGCGCTTCGCCCTGGACCTGCTCAAGGAACAGAAGATCCTGCTCAGCCACGGCACTGCGTTCAACTGGGGCGAACCGGACCACTTCCGCTTGGTGACCTTGCCCGCAGTGGAGATGCTGGATACCGCTCTCGACCGCCTCGGCGAGTTCCTGTCCGGGTACCACCAGTAGGCGGTACCGCCCCGGGCCGTTACTCCTCCGACGCCGCTTGCTCTCGAGTTTCTTCACGCCGGGCGCGGGCGGCGTCGAGCCGTTCCCGAGCACCGTCCAGCCACTTCTCGCAGCGGGTGGCTAGTGCTTCACCGCGCTCCCACAGCTGCAATGACTCTTCCAGGGTGGTGCCGCCGGTTTCGAGCTTGGAGACGATTTCCACGAGTTGCTCGCGTGCTTGTTCGTAGCCGAGCTGGTCGATGTCGGACAGGTCCGGTGCGGCGTTGTCCGAGGACTGGTTTTCCTTGGCCATGATGGTCCTTTCTGAAGCAGTGCTGTTGGGGGAGCTGGTTAGTGTTCGCCGGGATGGCGTTTGCTGGCTGTGTCTACGGTGACACCCAGTTCCCCGGATGCAAGGCGCACGGCAAGCTGTTGTTTGGTTTTCACGGAATCCGATTGGGTGACCACATGCCCCTCATTGGTCTGGACCACGGCGTAGCCGCGATCCAAAGTCTGCTGAGGGGATAGGGCACGGACGCGCGCCCGCATTTGGGTGACCGCGTCATGCGCACGAAGCGTGGCCGTGTTGACCGCGGACCACGCCCGGGAGCGCCAGCGGTCCAGATCTTCTTCCCGCACCAGGATCATGCCGTCCGGTTGGGAGAGCACCGGCCGGGTGCGCATGGACGCCAAACCTTGCTGTTCGCGCTCGATGAGGGTGGTGACCGCCCGGTCCAGGGCGGCGCGGGCTTGGCCGATGCGCAGCCGTTCCTCTTGAACGTCCGGCACCACGCGCTTCCCGGCATCCGTGGGAGTGGAGGCGCGCACATCCGCCACGTAATCCAATAGCGGTTGATCGTTCTCGTGGCCGATCGCGCTGACCACGGGGGTGTTCGCGGCAAAGACGTTGCGGATCAAGGACTCGTCGCTGAAGGCCAGAAGGTCTTCGAATGCGCCGCCGCCGCGGGCAATCACGATGACGTCCACGTGCTCCAACTGATCCAGTTCCGCCAGCGCCGCGCTCACGGCGTGTGCGGCCCCATTGCCCTGTACCGGAACTTCGCGGATCTCGAACTGCACACCCGGCCAGCGCAGGGACGCGTTACGCACCACGTCTTTCTCGGCATCCGAATTGCGGCCCGTGATCAGTCCGACGCACGAGGGCAGCACGGGCAGCGGTTTCTTGTGGCGGGGATCGAATAGCCCCTCGTCCGCCAACGCACGGCGCAACCGTTCGAGGCGTTCCAACAGATCGCCCAGGCCTACGGGGCGGATGCCGCGGCCGATCATGGAGAGGCGACCCGTCTTGGCATAGAAGTCTGCCTTGAGGTTCACCACCACGCGCATGCCCTGTTCCAGGGGCCTCTGCAGCGCAGCCATTTCCTGGCCGAACAGGGTGACGGAGACCGACATTTCCTCGTTCATGTCCCGCAGGGTCACGTAGGAGACGCGTGCCCGGTGGTTGACCTCGATGACTTGACCCTCGACCCACGCATCCGGGGCCTTTTTGATCCAGGCATTGAGGTTGGAGGACAGACGGGCGAGCGGCCAAGGATTCTCCGGGGACGTGTCCCGAGCGAACTGAGCGAGTTCCCGGTGGGGGTCCGGGACGTCTACAGCATCCGAGGGCTGCGGCGAAGTTGGTGTGCTCATGGGTCATGCTTACCACCCCCGGACGACATGCACAGGCAACTTTTCCCTAAAGTGGAGCCGTGACCCCTCAACCCCCTGCCTCCACCACCCGGGCGCTGCGAACCGCATGCGCCGTGCTGTGCGGGCTCCTCACCGGGCTGTTCTTTGCCGCGTGGCTCGGGCTCACGTGGCTGCAGGACCATTTGCTGTCACCGTCAGGGTTCCAGGACACCGCGCACTCGGTTGTTACGGACACCCAGTTCCAGACAGAGCTGGTGGGCACACTCCTGGATCGCGCCTCATTCGGCTTGCTCGATGACTACCAAACCGGACTCGGGCCGGTGGACCGGACCCTCGAAAACGTGCGGGAGCGCGCCGTCGGCGCCGCAGAATCTTTCGCGACGGCCCCTGAGCAACGGGAGATGTGGACCCAGGTGCTCGTTCAAACCCACGCTGCCAACGTGCCGCTCTCGCCGGAAATGGGGGAGGCCCCGGAGAACTTGATCGTGAACGTCCATCCCGTGGGCGCCACGATCGATCAGCGCGTTCGGGACGCCATTGGGATTGACCCCGCGTTGAGCACCCAGGAGCTCACGGTGACCCTTCCCGGTGCTCGTACGGGACCTGCCATCGACGTGATCGTGTGGATCGCCCAGTGGCGCTTCGTGCTCCCGTGGCTGGCCGGGGCACTGGGCATCGCCACGCTACTGTTGGCCCCCCGCCGTTGGCTGGCCGTCGCGGGCCTGGGGCTCGCCGGGCTGGCCATGACCGCGGCACTGTTGATTGCGGCACTGGTGGCGGCCCAATCTCTCATCTCGGCATCCTCGATTGAGCCAGTGGCGAATCTGGTGGTCCTCGAAATCGTGGGTCTATTGCGGGAATCATTCGTGGCCCGGTGCGTCACGGGCATGATCTGGGCTGCCGTGTTGGTCCTCGTGGGTGTGACGGGCGCCGTGGTGAGACGTCACGCTGTCGCCTACCATTAAGGGCATGTCCACAACCGTTGATCTTTCCATGCCCACCGTTCCTCGCGTACGGCGCACACCTCAAGAGATCGCCGACGCCGCTCCGGTCGCCGGTTCTCGCAAGGTCCTGTTGGCCGCGCCGCGCGGATACTGCGCAGGCGTGGATCGCGCCGTAATCGCAGTGGAGAAGGCACTCGAGCACTACGGCGCTCCCGTGTACGTGCGCAAGGAGATCGTGCACAACAAGTACGTGGTCGGCACGCTGGAAGAACGCGGCGCCATCTTCGTGGACGAGACCGACGAGGTTCCCGAGGGATCCCTGCTCGTGTTCTCCGCCCACGGTGTCTCCCCGGCGGTCGTTCAGTCCGCGGCGGACCGCAATCTACAAACCATTGACGCTACCTGCCCGCTGGTCACCAAGGTGCACCGCGAGGCCGTGCGTTTCGCCCGCGGCGACTACGAGATCCTGCTGATCGGTCACGTGGGCCACGAAGAGGTTGAGGGCACGTTCGGTGAAGCGCCCGATCATATTCAGATCGTGAATTCCCCGGAGGACGTGGACACCCTGGAGGTCAACGACCCGGACAAGGTCGTCTGGCTCTCGCAGACCACGTTGAGCGTGGACGAGACCATGCAGACCGTGAACAAGCTCCGCGAGAAGTTCCCCAACCTGCAGGACCCGCCCAGCGATGACATTTGCTACGCGACGTCCAACCGTCAGGCTGCGATCAAGGAAATTGCTCCCCAGACGGATCTGGTGATCGTGGTGGGTTCGGCCAACTCGTCGAACTCCGTGCGGCTCAAGGAAGTAGCTGAGGAATACGGTGCCAAGCGTGCCGAGCGCGTGGACTTCGCCAACCAGGTCGATGAGTCCTGGTTCGAGGGCGTGGCCACCATCGGCGTGACCTCCGGTGCCTCCGTACCCGAGGTGCTCGTGCAGCAGGTTCTCGAGCTGCTGGCCGAGTACGGCTACGGCGAAGTCGAAGAAGTCGTCACGGCCGAGGAAGACATTTTGTTCTCCCTGCCCAAGGAACTGCGCGCCAAGCTCGCCGAGGGCGGCGACAAGTCCCGTCAGCTCGGCGGTCGCGGATCGCGCCCCAACCGCTGATTCGAACGCCTGGCGGTCGCGACGCTGCGACCGGCCGGGAGCTGTCTCGACCCGCTCGCCCGATCACTCTGTAAGCCGAGCGGCACAGCATTAGCTGGCCCGTGCGTTGTCCTCGCGCGGGCCAGTTTCATTGTCCGGGTGTTCTTCCTGATCGGTGGAACCGTCCAGCACGAACTCGGTGGCGGTGACGGCACGGGGCATGGTTTCCACGGGCTTGGTTTCGAGCCCGGTGGAGTCGTTGTCGGTGGGATCCAGCGCCGCGATCTTGCGGGCGGAGGGCAGCACACGGGTTTCGAGCGAGCCCACGAGTTTGTTGTATCCGTCCACCGAACGGCGCAGTGAGCCACCCATGTCCGCAAGGTGTTTTCCCACGGACCCCATACGGTCGTACAGCTCCCGTGACAGCCGATAGAGCTCGCGGGCGTTGTCCGTGAGCGTGGCCTGCCGCCAGCTGAACGCGACGGCTTTCAGGGATGCCATGAGCGATACCGGGGACACCAGCGCCACATTGTTCCGAGACGCGTGTTCCAGCAGCACCGCATCCGTTTCCAGGGCTGCGGCCAGGCGGATTCGACCGGGACGAAGCACATCACGAGTTCCGGAGAGCCGTCATTTCCGGTCCAGTACTGCTTGGTGGCCAGAGCATCCACGTGCGCTCGCAGCGCCTTGGAGTGCGCCTTGAGTGACTGTGCTCGGCGTTGGTCGTTCTCCGGTGAGCCGTCCGCGGGTACGGCCTGGGCATCCAGGTAGGAGTTCATGGGTGCCTTGGCATCGACCACGATGACCTGTCCGCCGGGCAGCTTCACGATCATGTCCGGGCGCTGCACACCGCGGTCGGTCGTGCGTGAATCCTGTTCCGTGAAGTCCACGTGGCGCAGCATGCCGGCAGCCTCGACCACGCGGCGCAATTGCATTTCACCCCACGCACCGCGCACGGTGGTGGATCGCAGCGACGAGGACAGCGACCCGGTGGCTTCCAGCAACTGCGCATCCGTGCTGCGAGCGGCATCCAGCGCCTGACTGACAGCACCAAATTGTTCCGCGCGGTCCCGTTCCAGTTGTGTGACGTGACGTCCAACGGTGCGCAGCTGATCATTGAGTGGCGCCAACGCCTGCAGCACGTTCTGATCCTGAAAAGACCTGGCCTCCAGAGTGGCCACGTGCTTCTCGAGTTGCTCCTTGGCTTCCCGTGCTGCGGCACTTTCCTGCAGCGCGTTAAGCCTCTCGGCCTGCAGCTCGTCGACCTCAGCTCGATCCGACGTGTCCGGCGGCCAGCCACGGACATGCCCACGGCGGCACCCAGCCCGAGGCCCACCACCAGGGTGAGCAACGCCCACAACCACCACACCTGAGACATCACGGAAGCGTCCATGGGGGAACTGTCTCAGACCCCTCCGACATCCATAAGGACCTTCAGGCCGCAGCCACCTGGAAGCTCCACAAGGGGAGCCGCGAATACCCGACGGTGCCCTAGATCCACCCGTTCCGCAGCGCCGTGGCCGCAGCTTCCGAACGGTTGTGCACACCTGTCTTCCCAATAGCGGAGGACAAATGATTGCGCACCGTTCCGGGGGAGAGATGCAAGGAAGCGGCAATCTGTTTCGCGGAGCCACCCTGCGCGGATTCCCGCAACACGTCCTGCTCCCGCTGGGTCAGCGGATTCGACCCGGCCACCAGTGATTCCTCCGCGAGCTGCGGGTCGATCACGCGCAGCCCCGCGTGCACGCGCCGAATGGCCTCGGCCAGTTGTTCGGCGGGCGTATCCTTCACCACGAATCCGCTGGCCCCCGCATCGAGCGCGCGCCGGAGATACCCGGGGCGGTCGAACGTGGTGACGATCAGGCACTTGGTTCCGCTACCCCCGCGCGCGATCTCCTGGGTGGCATCCAACCCGTTGAGCACAGGCATTTCGATGTCCAACAGGGCCACGTCGATGTCCTGGGCGGCCACGGCGTCCACGGCTTCTCGGCCGTTGCCGGCCTGCGCCACCACGGAAATGTCCGGTTCCAGCTCGAGCAACGCTGCGAGCCCGGCTCGCACCAGCGACTGGTCATCCGCAATCACTACCGAGATGGTTTTCATGCCGGTTCCACCACGATTCTCGTTCCTTGGTCCTTGCCCTCCACGGGCGAGGTCACGGTCAATTTCAACCCGGCCTTCTCGGCCCGTTCCTGCATACCACGCAGGCCGTTGCCGGGTACCGACGACGACGCCGCGTTCGCGGCGTCGCGCTCGCAAGCCAACCCAACGCCGTCGTCGGTGATCGTCAGGGTGGTCGACGTGAGGGTGACCGAGCACGACGAAGCGGATGAGTGCCGCACCGCATTCGTCACGGCCTCACGAAGGATCCACGCGAACGTGGAGCGCCATGGAGCTTCGATGGACGGAACCGTGCTGGGCAGGTGCGGGGTGATGCCCGCGGAGCGCAGTGCGGCTCGGGCCTGGACCAGCTGCACGCTCAGCTCCGGCTCGCGCAGTTTGCCCACCGTGGAGCGCACGTCGGTGAGGGAATCACGGGTGAGGACCAGGACGTCGTCGAGCTCCTGAGCCGCGCGTTCCGGGTCCGTGGCCATGAGGCGCTTGGCCAGCTGGACCTTCATGGACACCACGGTGAGTGAATGCCCCAGGATGTCGTGGACGTCGCGGCCCACTGATTCGCGCTGCTGGGCGAGTTTGAGTTCACGCTGCAGTTCCTCCCTGACCACGGACCGTTCCATGACCCACCGCGAAACCAGGAGGAGCATGAAGGCCGGCGAGATACCCACGAGGGGCCAGAACCATTCCTGCGGTGGGTACAAGATGAGCCACGGTGTGATGGCCAACAGTGCAATCACACCGGCCGAAATGACAGCGCCCTTCATGGACAACCGGAACGCGCACACGGCCACGAAGAACGGGGCCACGTACGTCCCGGTCAGGCCGGCGGACGGGACGACCAGTGCCAGGGGCAACAGGAGGATCGCACACCAGAAGAGCGCGTTGACCAGTTCACTGCGGCGGGGGAACGGGAGTTCGTAGATCCATGAGATCACGTACAGCACGGCGAATAAACCGATACCCGTGAGGCCGAGCGCCTTGAGTCCGGAGGACACCGGCGCGGAGAGCACATTCGAAATGGGGAAGAGCAGGAACACCAGCCACACGGAGGCGTAGAGGACATCGCTCCACCCGGAGGACCACTCGGCGGGGTTCTCGGTCGAGGTTCCTTTCACTGTCTGAGTGTCAGTCGTCAGTGTGCTCATTTGCGGGCCGTCGCTTTCCGCGCGGCGAACAGGGTGATGGCGGCGAAGATCGCGGTCCACACGCCCACGTTGGCGAGCAGCATCCACACGCTGTCCTGTTCTGGGGCACCGTCCACGGAAACCACCCAGCCTCGGTAATGGGGTAGCGGGCAAGTCCAACAATTCCATACAAGGGCGTGAAGCGGGCGAACTCCAGCAATGCGCCGGACAGCGGCATGAACACGTTGCCCAGGAAGGCAAAGACCACCAGCAAGCCCGACGCCGCACCCACGGCTCCTTCCGACCGGAACAGCAGGCCCGCGGCCAGGCCGTAGAGCGCGAAGACTACGGAGCCGGCCACGATCGTGCTCCCGTGGCGAACCAGCGCCACACGTCATCCATGGTCGCGGAGGTCCCCAGACCGACCAGGTACACCACGGCAACGGGCACGACGGCCACGGCCAAGGCAACGATCACCTTGGTCACCACGTAACCGCTGGTCCCCATGGGGGTCATGGCCAATTGGCGGCCCCACCCCTGGAGCCGTTCCACGGTAGCGCTACCCGCAATGGAGGTGGTGGCCGTGATGGCGCCGTAGGTGGCCATGGAGACCATGAGGTACGCGGAGACATTTCCGTGACCCGCGGACTCGGAAGACCAGTCCTGCAGGACACCGAACATGACGAACAAGGCAGCGGGCAGCATGGCGATGAAAAACATGTTGGCGACGTCCCGGAGCTGGCGCCTGAAATCGTGGAGCGTGTAGGTGAGATTCATGATGAATTCCTCTCCGATCTGCCGTCTCAGCTGTCCGCGGAGCGGTTGATGAGAGCGGTGAAAGCCTCTTCGAGCCCACCGCGGGAGATTTCCAACTCGGAGGCGGGCGTTTCGGTGAGCAGTAGGCGAGCCAGTTGATCTGCGTCCCGCGTCCGGGCGGTGATGCGCTCGCCCCGACGATCCAGGTGCGTGACCCCGGGGAAGTCGGGCAGCGGCGTCGTCGAGGGCCACGAGAACGTCACCGTCTGACGTCGTGAGGCGGCGCGGAAACTGTCCACCGTGCCATCGTGGTGAACGCTGCCGTGGTCCAGGAGCACCACTCGCTGGGCGAAGTCCTGCGCCTCTTGTAGGTAGTGGGTTGCGAACACGACCGTGCGGCCTTCACTGGCCTCGGCGTGCATCGTGTCCCAGAACTCGTGCCGGGCCTGCACATCCATGCCGGCGGTCGGCTCATCCAGCACGAGCAGGTCGGGCTCGGGAAGCAGGGCCAGCGCGAAACGTAGGCGCTGTTGCTGGCCACCCGAGCACTTGGAGACCTTGCGCTTGGCGAAGGACGTTGCTCCGGCGCGTTCCAGCGCCTCGTCCACGGGCATGTGCTGGTCGTAGAGGGAGGCGATCATGACCACCGTCTCGCGGACGGAAATGTCGTCCAGAAGACCGCCCGTTTGCTGAACGGCACCCAGAAAACCTTTCGACACTGCTTCGCGCGCGCTGTGCCCGAAGACCGAGACCGTCCCCTCCTTGGGATCGGACATCCCCAGGATCATGTCGAGAAGCGTGGTCTTGCCCGCGCCATTGGGGCCGAGTAGAGCCACGATCTCACCGCGGTCGATGCGCAGGCTCACGTCGTTGACCGCGTGCACCGTCTCTTTGCGGTTGCGGAACGACTGATGAACGTGAGAGCACTCGATGGCCGGTGCGAGCGGAGCGGTCGTAGAAGTGGCTCGTGAAGCTGAGGAAGGGCTGATGTGTTCATATCCCTACATTCGCGGGAATCGGCCCGGCTCAGAACTGCCGAACGTCACGGATCACGCATGACAAACGTCATGGGTACCTCGCGGTGAGTGACCGCCCGCGGGGCCGTAAATCGCTTAAGCAACCGACGGGTAACACATGAGAAGTTTCTCATGAACGTCTCACGTCCGTTTCACAGCGGATTTTTAGTCTTGGGCTATCAGGACAGCCGTCGGCGGATCCACCAGCCGGCTCGAACGTGAGGTAAACAGATGGACACTGCAGATCACTCCCAGGAGTTGCGGATCGCTCTCTACTCACACGATTCGTTGGGTCTGGGCCACACCCGCCGTAACCTCGCCATCGCGCAGGCACTGTCCGACGCGCTGCCCGAGCTGACCGGTCGCAAGCTGTCCGGGTTGCTCATCACCGGTGAGCGCACCGCCACCTCCTACCGCTGCCCCAAGGGATTCGACTGGTTGGTCGTCCCCGGCATCCGCAAGAAGAGCGGCAAGTACGAGGCCCGTCACCTGGGCGTCAAGAGCGAGCGTCTGTTCGACATCCGTTCCTCCGTGATCGGTGGCGCGCTGGACGCTTTCCGCCCGCACATCGTGATCGTGGACCGTCACCCGTTCGGCATCGACGGCGAGCTGATCAAGCCGCTGCGGGAGCTCAAGGCCGTGAAGCCGGAGACCACGTTCGTCCTGGGGCTGCGCGAGGTCCTGGACGCCCCCGAGGTTGCCGCCGAGGAATGGAAGCGCGTGGGCGTGGACTCCGTCACCGACCTGTTCGACCGCGTGTGGGTCTACGGCGACCGCGAGATCCACGACCCGCTGGCCACCGGCGAGCTGCCCGCGGAATTCGCACACATGGTCGACTACACGGGCCTGCTCTCGAGCGGTCGCAAGTTCAGTGGCCGCCACAACGCGACCATCAAGCCCTTCGTGCTCACCATGCTCGGTGGCGGGTCCGACGGCGTGAACGTGGCCAAGGCCGCGGCCGCCGCTCCCGTGCCGGCCGGCGTGCAGCACCTGGTCGTCACCGGCCCGCAGATGGCCCCCGCCGAACGTCACGAGGTGGAAGCCGCCGCCGGCCCGTCCACCAAGGTCACCAACAAGGTCTCGGACGGCATGTCCTACGTGGCGTCTGCAGAAGCCGTGGTGTCCATGGCCGGGTACAACACCGTGGCCGAGACGCTGTCGACTGATACTCCGGCGCTGCTGGTTCCGCGCACCACCCCTCGCACCGAGCAGATCATCCGCGCTCGCGGGCTGGGCGAGACCGGAGCCCTCGACTGGGTGGATCCCTCCGAGGCCACGAGCGAGGTCATCGGCCAGTGGCTGGCCGAGGCCGTGGCAAACCCCGCCATCCGGGAGAAGCAGGTTGCCGCTCGCGAAGGCCTTGGGCTCAACGGCCTGGAGCGCGTGGTGGATCTGGCCGTGGATCTCGCATGGTTGACCGATAAGTCTGTCTTACCCCTGCCTGTTCAGGACGGGAGCATCGTGGCTGGCTATTCTTCTGAATCAGGGTCGCCGCAGTCGTTGATCCCGCGGGAGCACCCCGCAATGCGGTGACCGTTCCGGTCCACTCGCTCCAAGCAGCAGGAGTCAAGCATGCAGCAGTCTGAGTCCGCCACCGCCCTCCCGGCCCGCAAGACGGCCTACGTGCTCAAGGTGTATCCGCGGTTTTCCGAAACGTTCATAGTGACCGAGATTCTCGCCCGCGAAGCCGCGGGTGAGTCCCTCGAAATCTTCGCCCTGCGCCCCACCTCGGACACCCGCTTCCACCCGGAGATCGCGCGCGTGCAGGCTCCCGTGACGTTCCTCCCCAAGCCGTACAAGCTCTCCGACGCCTGGGCGCTCTTCGCGGATGCCACCGCCACGATCCCCGGTTTCGCTCGCCGCTACGCCGAGTTGCTGCCCGAGCTGGCGACCTACGACGCCGCCGACGTCCACCAAGCCATCCACCTCGCGTGCGAGGTCGCTCGCCGCGGCATCACGCACCTGCACGCGCACTTCGGTTCCCTGGCTGGCCAGACTGCCGAGGTTGCCGCACTGCTGGCCGGCATCCAGTACTCGGTGACGACTCACGCCAAGGACATCTTCCACGAGTCCGTGGTGCCCGCCCGACTGGGCCGCACCATTGCGCGTTCGCACCACGTCATCACGATCTCCGAGTACAACCTGAACCACCTGGCCACCCAGTACCCGGATCACGCAGACAAGCTGCACCTGGTCTACAACGGTCTGGAACTCGAGCGCTTCCCGTACGCGCCGCCCGCGGCGGTCAACGGTTCTCGTCCGCTGCAGATCGCCGCAGTGGGCCGCATTGTCGAGAAGAAGGGCTTTTTCGATCTGGTTGCGGCCGCCGGCCGGCTCGTGGCCAAGGGGATTCCGGTGGAGGTGCGCATCGCCGGGGAGGGTGAGCTGTTCGCGCGCGTACAGACCGCGATCGACATCGCCGGACTCGGTGACGTGATCACGCTTCTGGGTGCCCGCACTCAGCAGGAGGTCCGAGATCTGCTGGCCTGGGCCGATGTCTTTGCGGCCCCCTCCATCGTGGGCGCGGACGGTAATGCCGACGGCCTGCCCACCGTGTTGCTCGAAGCCATGGCCAGCGGCGTTCCCTGTGTTGCCTCGACAGTCACGGGTATTCCGGAGGCCATCGAGCACGGTGTCACCGGGTTCCTGCACACCCCCGGCGACGTGGACGAGCTCGTTTCCGCGCTGGCAACCATCGCTGACCCGTCCTTCGACCGCCAGGCCATGGCCGCCGCGGGTCGCCGCCACATCGACAACCGCTTCGACTCGCATTCCCAGGCACGCACGCTCGTGGCTCTGGAGGACGGCCGGTTCGAGGACGTCGTCGAACCCGCCGTGCCGTCCGTTCCCCGGACGAGCGAACGCGCCGACGCCGCGACCACCCCGCCGGTCATGGACCTGCAGGGCAAGCGCATCGCGTACGTGTGCGTGGACCCGGGCATCCCGGTGTTCGGCACCAAGGGCGCGTCCGTGCACGTGCAGGAAGTGGTGCGGGAATTCATCCGCCGCGGCGCGGACGTCACGATTTTCGCAACCCGCACCGGCGATGACATGCCCACGGACCTGGACGGCGTGGAGGTCGTCCACCGACCCATCAAGACCAAGGAAACCGCCGAGCGCGAGGCCGCCCAGCACGCCGTCGGCTCCGAATTCGCGTTCCAGATCGCGGCCGGTGGCTTCGACCTGGTCTACGAGCGTTACTCCTTGTTCTCGACGGCGCTCGCGCAGGTCGCGCCCGCCGGTATCCCCGGCATCCTGGAAGTCAACGCGCCGCTCATCGACGAACAGCGCACGCACCGTCACCTGGTGGACGAGAAGCTCGCGCACCGCGCGCTCGTGGAACAGACCTCGGCCGCCGCGCACACGATTGCCGTGTCCGCCATGGTCGCGGACTGGGTGGCCGGAACCACCGGGGGAGCGGACGTCACCGTGGTGCCCAACGGCGTCAACACGGACCGCATCGCTCCCGGCGATGATCCTCTGGAACACGACCGCCCGACCGTGGCGTTCGTGGGCACGCTCAAGCCGTGGCACGGTGTGGAGACCCTCGTCGAGGCCGCAGCACTGGCCCAGCAGGACTGGGATCTGCGCATCATCGGCCACGGACCGCAGGGGGAGTCTCTGCGCGCTCGCGTGGAAGATGCCGGGCTACAGCACCGCGTGTCGTTCACCGGTGCCGTGACGCCCGAGGCCGTTCCCGGTCTGTTGACCGACTGCTCCATCGCCACCGCGCCCTACCCGGCCGTGGCCGCCGAGGACTCCTACTTCTCCCCGCTCAAGGTGTACGAATACCTCGCCGCGGGGCTCCCAGTGGTGGCCTCGGCCATCGGACAGATCCCGCAGATCCTGGACGGCACGGACGCCGGGGTGCTCGTGGCCCCGTCGGACGCGCAAGCGCTCGCGGACGCGATCGACGAGCTCGTGGTCGACGCCGAACGCCGCGACCGAATGGCACGCAACGCACGCGCCCTGGCCGTCTCGCGGCACAGCTGGTCCAAGGCCGTGGACACGATCCTGAGCGGCGTAGCCAGCCAGCCTGCCGAGACCGCCGACGACGCCGCCTCCGCACCCTCCGCTGACAGCGCGCCCGAAACCGCTGCAGTCGCGGCCGGAGATGGTGGCGCACCGTGAGCTCAAAATCCAAGAAGGCGGGCAAGGTCGATCCCGGAGCCTTGCGCCGAACACTGAAAATTGTGCGGCCCCACCTGGGCAGCCAGAAGTGGCTGATGTCCGGTGGCGTTACCGCTCTACTGTTCGAGGTGGCGTTCCGCGTGCTCGAACCGTGGCCCACCAAGTTCGTGGTGGATGCCGTGACCGCCCAACTGGGTGCAACGATTCCCGGTGCCCCCGCTGCGACCGCGAGCCTGCTGGTCGCGTGCGCCGCCGCGGTGGTGCTGATCGTGGGGCTGCGTGCGCTGTCCAATTATCTGGCCACGGTGTGCTTCGCCCTGGCCGGATCTCGGGTGGCCACCAAGCTGCGCGCATCGGTGTTCTCCCACGTGCAATCGCTCTCGGACGGCTATCACGCCACGAGTAAGCGCGGTGACCTGGTGCAACGACTGGTCGGCGACGTGGGCAAGCTGCAGGACGTGGCCGTGACTGCCGGTTTGCCGCTGATCGCCAACGTGATCACGCTGCTGGTCATGGCCGTGGTGATGTTCGTGCTGGACGCCCGTCTGGCTTGCGTGGTGGTGCTCGCTGCGATCGCCTACTGGGTGACGTCGCAGGGCTCGACCACGCGCATCACCGAGGCGTCCCGCCGGACTCGTAAGGGCGAGGGCCAGTTGGCCAACATCGCTCAGGAGTCCTTGGGCGCAATCGGCGTGGTGCATGCCTACAGCCTGCACGGTGAGATCAGCAAGAACTTCTCCGGCTCCAACATGAAGACCCTCAAGGACGGCGTCCAGGCCAAGAAGCTCGCCGCCGGACTCGAGCGCCGTACGGACGTGATCGTGGGTGTGGCCACCGCGCTCGTGCTCGGCGGCGGCGGTTGGCGCGTGGTCCAGGGCGGGATGAGCCCCGGCGATCTGGTGATCTTCCTGACCTATCTCAAGACCGCAATGAAACCCCTGCGCGACCTGGCCAAATACACCGGCCGCATCGCCCGGGCCACCGCCTCCGGTGAACGCATCGCGGACGTGTTGGACGTGCCCGTGGATATCGGCGACGATCCGGACGCCAAGCCGCTGGCCTACGCCCGTGGCGAGTTGGCCCTGCGCGACGTGTGGTTCGGCTACAACCCCGGCGACCCCATCCTGCGTGGTGTGGACGTGGAGATCCCCGCGGGTCAACGTGTGGCGGTGGTCGGTCCTTCGGGTGCCGGCAAGTCCACGATCAGCAAGCTGCTGCCCCGACTGATCGATCCCGATCAGGGCAAGGTATGCCTGGACGGCACCAACATCCGCGACATCACGCTGGAGAGCCTGCGCTCGCACATTGCCCTGGTGCCCCAGGAGACCGTGCTGTTCTCCGGCACCATCAACGACAACATTCGCTACGGCCGCTTGGACGCCACCGATGAAGAGGTGCAGGAAGCCGCTCGCCGCGCCTATGCCCACGACTTCATTTGTGCAATGCCCGAGGCCTACGACACCTACGTGGGCGAGCGCGGCGGCACCCTGTCCGGCGGTCAGCGTCAGCGCATTGCGGTGGCACGTGCCCTGCTGCGTGATTCGCCGGTGGTTGTGCTGGACGAGGCCACCACGGGACTGGACCCCGCGGCGACGTCGGCGGTGCTCAAGGCCATCGACCACCTAACCGTGGATCGCACGACCGTGGCCATCACCCACGACGCCCACCTGGCGCTGGATGCGGACCGCGTGCTGTGGATCGAGAACGGAAATATCGAACTGGACGGCACTCCCGCCGAACTCATGACGGAACACTCCGGCCGGTTCGCCGCGTGGGTCAAGACCCAGCGCAATGCAACGGAGGTCTCATGAGCCAGGCACTGAAAACACCGGTCCTCAACGCGCTCTACGGGCAGCCGGGCTCGGAATCGGATGCCCGTTCGATTGCCATGCTGATCGCCAACACGGGCATGGCCCAGCCGGTCATTGAGCACCTTCGCTTCAAGCCGGAGACCTCCGCGGTGGCGCGGATTGTCGACGCCGCTCGCGACCGTTTCGGGGCCGCAAGCCAGCCCTGGTGGTTCGCCGCGTACGCACCGAGCGAGACGAACAAGGCCGGCAAATTGCTCAAGCGCGCTGATCAGACCGGGTACCCGCTGTTCACCGCGCTGCTGCCGGACGATCCGCGCACCAGCGTGTTCTGTGGGCCGATCGGCCTGGACCGCATGTTGTTCAAGGCGCTTGCGGAGATCAAGGCCGTGGACCCGCGTGGGCAGGTTGACGGGACCGTGCTCAGCTACAACCCGTGGCGTCGTGTGGTGTTCAAGCGCGCCGGCGATTCCGGCGAGTCTTCCGTGGTGCGCGTGTGGGCGGAACCTCCCGCCACGGCGCCGTTGCTGTCGGCGTTGCATCAGCTCGGTGCGCCCGTACTGCCGGTGACGGGGATGACCCAGCACAGCATCGAGCAACCGTGGATCACCGGGGGAGATTTCACGGAACGGCTGGCTGCGGATGTTGCGGCGACGGGCGGCGCGGTGTCGGGCGTGACGACGTCTGATTCAGGCGCAGCGGGCGACAAGGTCTCCGGTGGTTCGGCGACCGGTGCTGCGGCAACGGTAGCGCTCTCGCCAAGCGATCTCTTGCCGGCGGTGGCTGAGGCGGTCACCCGGCTGCACAACATTGGCCCGGCTGCGTTGGTGTCCATGACGCAGGAGGTGCTGCACTCGGGCATGCCCGGGGCACTCGGCCAAAAACTGGCCGTGCCGGGCGTGAATCCTGTGACCGCCCTGCAGGGTGCGGCCAACGGGCTGACATGTTTCCTGGCAGATTTGCGGGTCGATTCGAGACCGTGGCCGACGACGTACTGCGGGCCATCGCCGAGAATCCTGGCGCCGCGGTGCTCTCCCACGGAGATCTTTCCGCAGATCAGGTGGTGCTCGGGGAAGACGGCGCGCCGCTCCTCATCGATTTCGACCGCATGAAGATGGCACCCATTGGTTACGACCTGGGTGATTTCGCGGCCGTGGAGCTATTGAGTGGTCGCGATTCATCTACTGCGATGGCCCTGGCTGAGGCGTATCGTCGTGTACCCGGCACGGGGGTGGTCACGGACGAATCCTTGCGCGCGTGGACGGCGTTCCATGTGCTTTTGCGAGTGACCGAAGCGTTTCGCAATCTGGATCCGGATTGCGTCAATCACGCACGGCAGCGCGTTGATCTCGCGCACGCCGTGCTGCGGGGCAAGGTGGAATGACATGACGGGGATAGCGCCCAGCGGGCGCGGGGGCGGAGCACTCACAAGCTCCAATGCAATTCGATATCAATGGTGAACGATTAATTGTGCGTCGCTCATGGCCGGGGAAAGAGGGGGAACGGATTTATGAGTGTCGCGATTCGCTCCAGCGGATTCGCGCGGTCAAGGAGGACCCCGAGTTCGGTGTGAAATTGGCGCCGTACGCCAAGGACCGCAAACTGCCGTCGCTGCAGCCCGGTGGCGATCTCATTGTTCATCGGGCGGGTAAACGCGCCGTTGAACGGACATCGCGGGGTTTCGTCAAGCACTTGCGCGCCGGTAAATCCGCCGACGTCGCCGCGGCCACCACCACGATGGGCGCGCTCGCCGGGGCAGCGGGGTTCTCGGTGCCGGAGGTACTGGAGACTACCGAGCATTCGGTGACGCTGAGCACGGTGCCCGGCCAACCCATGATGGAACTGGAACAGGACTGCTGGGAACTCGCGTGGGACGAGTGGTCGGCGGCGTGGGCGCGAATGGCCCAGAGCGACGTCGGCGGGTCCGAAGGGTGGCAGGTGCACGACGCCGCGGCGGAGGCGGACGTGGTTGCTACGTGGTTCGGGAACGTGCGCGAACACGACCCGGGAGAGCTGGCCGATCGTTATGCGGATCGATTGACCGAGGTCGAGGGGCGGGTTCGCGAGAAGCTGTTGACCCTGGATGATCCAGCCCGGGGGATAGCGGGCAGCTCTCCTGTGCCCGCGCACCGCGATCTGCACGACGGCCAGATGCTTTTCGACTGCGGGAACCGTCGTATGGGACTGCTCGATTTCGACACGGCGGTGCTGGCCGATCGTGAACTGGACCTGGCCAATCTCGAGGTGCACGTGGACCTGCGCGTGCTGCAGGGGCTGCTCAGCGAGGACATGGCCTACGTGGCGCGGGTGGCAATTGCTGAGGCGGCGCGTGCGGTAGGGGCGAGTGTGCAGCGCATGGAAGTGTACCGCGAGGCCACTCGGGCGAGACTGGTGTGCGTGTACGCGTTCAGGCCGCAATGGATCCCGGTGGCTGAACGGTTGTTGGACCAGCTGGGCTGAGTACTCGCCGTTCGGGGCTTCTCTAGGCGACGTTGATGTATCGGTCGCTTGATTCGGAGGCCTGAATTACTCCTCGCCTTTATAGAAGGCTGCGGTTTTGATGGCTTGCTGCTGGGCCTGATCCTCGTCCGCGCCGGACTGGACGTAGGCGTTCTTCCAGGCGTCCGCGGCGTCGTCCGTGTAGGTGTGGCCCTCGGTCGAGCGCGCGAAATTGCACAGATCCTGGAGGATGTCGCTGGACGCGGCATTGAGATGCAGCGCGAGTGACACGAGGCTGCTCTCCCAACCGATTCCCGTGGCGGCGGGACCGTAGGTGCGCCAGTGGTCGTTTTCTTCCATGGTGTGGCGAATGGTCAGGTGAGTGCCGCCCTCCAGTGGTTGCAGGGTGACCTGAACGGCGCTTTCGTCGCCGTCGTACTCCCAGGTGATGTTCACCGATCGTGGGCGGTCGCAGCGTTGGATGGTGCCTTCGGTGCCGCTCTCGGTCAGTTGGTAGCGGCCGCCTTCGATGAGTTCGCCCTCGGTGGTTCGAACCATTTCTCGAGGCGTTGGGGCTGGGTGATGGCGTCCCAAATCTCCTCTGGTGGGGCTTCGAAAACGTGCTCCAGTTGCACGATGTGATGGGACCCCTGGGTGGTCACGGTGCGGGTCACTCCGGTGATGAGTTCTGCCAAGTTCACGAGGTGCCTCCAAGTAATCGGTGGGCGCCGCTGCCAAGTCTGGCAGCGGCGTCGTCATGCCCCAGTATTCGCGTGTGCCCCGTGGTCTGCGAGTGTCTGTGGGCGGCGGTAGACTGTCCTACCGTGGCTCTTACTATTGGAATTGTCGGTCTTCCCAACGTCGGTAAATCAACGCTGTTCAACGCGCTCACGCGGAACACGGTGCTCGCCGCGAACTATCCGTTCGCGACCATTGAGCCGAACATTGGTGTGGTGAACCTGCCGGACCCGCGTTTGAACACGCTCGCCGAGATCTTCGGCTCGGAGCGCATTCTGCCGCGACCGTGTCCTTCGTGGATATCGCGGGCATCGTGAAGGGCGCGTCCGAGGGCGAGGGGCTGGGTAACCAGTTCTTGGCCAACATCCGTGAAGCGCACGCGATCGCCCAGGTGGTGCGCGCGTTCGACGACCCGGACGTGATTCACGTGGATGGCAAGATCGACCCCGCCTCCGACATGGAGACCATCAACACCGAGCTGGTGCTGGCGGACCTGCAGACCATGGAGAACGCGATCCCGCGCCTCGAAAAGCAGGTCAAGATCAAGAAGGGCTCGCCCGAGCAGCTGGCCGCCTACCAGGCCGCGCAGAAGGTGCTCGAGGAAGGCCGCACGATTTTTGAGGCTGCAGGCCCCGAGAAGCTTGAGCTCGATCAATTGCGTGAGCTGAACCTGCTCACCGCTAAGCCGTTCATTTACGTGTTCAATGCTGATGAGGGAGTGCTGGACTCGCCCGAAAAGCA
Source organism: Kocuria atrinae C3-8 (assembly GCF_000286355.1). GTDB lineage: Bacteria > Actinomycetota > Actinomycetes > Actinomycetales > Micrococcaceae > Kocuria > Kocuria atrinae_A. The sequence goes on from NZ_AJXN01000003.1 coordinate 24,692, forward strand.
GCAGGAGCTGTCTGATCTGGTCGCGCCGGCGCAGGCGGTGTTCCTGGATGCGAAGCTCGAGTCCGACCTGGTGGAGCTCTCCGATGAGGAAGCGCGCGAGATGCTGGAAATGTCCGGACAGGACGAATCCGGCTTGGACAAGCTGGCCCGTACCGGTTTCCAGACTCTGGGTTTGCAGACCTACCTCACCGCCGGCCCCAAGGAATCCCGCGCCTGGACCATCAACAAGGGCGACACCGCACCCAAGGCTGCCGGTGTAATCCACACGGACTTCGAGCGCGGCTTCATCAAGGCCGAAGTCGTGTCCTTCGATGACCTGGTTGCCGCAGGCTCCATGGCTGATGCCAAGGCCGCGGGCAAGGTGCGTATGGAGGGTAAGGATTACGTAATGGCGGATGGGGACGTTGTTGAATTCAGATTCAATGTCTAAAAAAGCCTTCTGACCAGGGGTTTTACCCTCGCAGCTTCCGATCTGGCTCGGCGGACGGGTTCCGATTTAACATCAGTTGCTAAGCGTTTGCCCCGCTGACCTGGGACTTTGATCGGCCTCTGCGGAGCTCCTGCAGAGGCCGATTCTGCTTTCTGCGGTGCGGGAGCGTCTCTGGGACGCAGTCTCGGCTGGCCAGCTCCGGGTTGGGTTCAAGCCGTTCGACGCGCGATCTCTCGGCAGGTGCGCTGACTCAATAAGCAGTCTGACTCAAAAGTCGGTCGCCTCAACGACGCCGCGGTTCACTGGGGCAGGTCTCGTTCGGCCAGAGCGCGAGTGATCTCGTCCCACTGGGAGCTCGCGATCAATTGGTTGTGCCGGCGCACGGCGGTCTGCCATGACCCGAACTCTGCTGGGAGCTCGCGCCACGGGATGCCTGTGCGGGTCTTGTAGAGAGCGGCGTCGACGATCGTGCGTATGTCAGTGCGCGGCCGCCCGCGGCGAGGGCCATCTTCTGTGTGAACGATGTGCTTGATCCAGCTCCATTGCTCATCTGTGAGTCGTTGATAGTCCGACTGGAGGCCCTCGATGTCGCTGCAGTCGTCACCATCCTTCGCCTGATCATCGATTCGCACGGCTTTGACCACGCCGCGGATGACGGAGCATTCGGTGCATTGGACGGTTGGCTCAACGTAGCGAGGGGAATGCCCGGTCAAGGTCTCGACGTGCTGACAGGTCAGTTCCACTCGCCAGGTGGCGCTGCGGTCGATGCGCAATGAGGCTCTTCACAATCGAGGGTGTAGTTGCGGTCTGAAGCCGCCGGCCTCGAGCAGGCTGCGGGCGATGTAGTTGGTGAGGTTGCGGAAGCCGAGAGCGGATCCGCGGAGGTGTTCCAGGCGGCCGTTGATGGCCTCGGTCGGGCCGTTGCTGGTGCCGGGTCGGTCGAAGTAGGCGAGCACGTCGGCAGATCGTTTGGCCAGGGTTCGACCCAGCGTGGTGATCTCGGTTAGGGCCTTCGGCACGCCGGTACTGATCGAGGCGATCACCGCGCTCATCAGATCGTGGCCTTGGGTGCGGTCGGGATGCCGGTACGCGGCGATCATCCGCTGGTAGATGCCCCAGGTGCACTCGACTTGCACGTGCTCATCGACAGCGAACAGTGCGGTGAGGCGTTCGTGCTGTCGGTCGGTGAGCAGGTCCGCGCCGGTGTGCAGGGTTCGCCGGGCCCGGTACAGCGGATCCGTGGTGCGGCCGCGGTGGCCGTGCAGGTCCTGCTGGACCCGGCGCCGACACTTGTCCAGCGCGTCACCGGCCAACCGGACGACGTGGAACGGGTCCATCACTGTGGTCGCTTCCGGGATCTCTTCGGTAGCAGCGGTTTTGAATCCGGTGAAGCCATCCATCGCGACGACGTCGACCGCAGTGCGCCACGCTGGTTCACGGTCGGCGAGCCAGGCCTTGAAGACCTGCTTGGACCGTCCGGGAACCATGTCCAACAGACGTGCTGGACCGGTGCCGTCCCGGATCGGGGTCAGGTCGATGATGACCGTCACGTATTTGTCGCCGCGGCGGGTGTGCCGCCACACGTGCTCATCCACACCGATCGCGGTGACACCCTCGAACCGGCCCGGGTTGTTGATCAACACCCGATGCCCCTCGGCGAGCACGGCGTCGTTTGCGGTGTTCCACGCGACGCCGAGCCCTTCAGCGACTCGGGCGATCGTGAGGTGCTGACACACGATCGCGGTCAGCGCCCACGCCATCGCACGCCGCGACACCCTGGCCCGCGGCTCGGCCGCGCGACTGGTATCTTGACGCCACACATGTCCGCAGTTGGTACACCGGTACCGCCGCACCGTGACGCGCAGCGTCGTTGGTCGCCAGCCCAACGGTTCATGCGACAACCGGCGAACCACGCTGCCCCGCGGGATTCCTTGGCAGCCACACCGGTGGCACCACCGGTCATCGTCAACGACCCTGCACGCCAGCACGGCCCGGTCGGGTTCGAGACGTTGCCCAACGGTGATGAGGCCAAGTTCGTCGAGACCGCAGAACGAGGTCAGGTCAGGACAGCTGAAGCCGTCCTCGGCAGTAGCGTTGGGCACGTCGAGGTCTTCCAGATGAGGCGTGTAGGAACCTTCATCCTCGGAAGACCTCGACCCCTACCCGGTGAGCGACGCGCTGACAGATCTACACCCTCGATTGTGAAGAGCCCGCAATGAGGACGGGTACAGGAGCTGCCGGAGCTCATCGCGCTGAGTCGGCGAGAGTGGCGGGAACGGGCAGCAGAGATGGCAGTGCTCTACCCGGTTGTTCTCGATACGCCAAACACCCATGTTGCATGCCGTGTGTTCGGCTCGGAACTCGGCATTGTCGGCGTCGATCCGCGCAAGGCTCTCTTCGTCCGTGCCCAGGGTCGGCTCGCCGAGAAGGGCGCGCCCACAAGCGCGGCAGGGTGCGCCGGCTGCATAGGCTTCATGCGGAAGCTGGAGGTCGTCGCCTGCCCGCTCCTTCCGCTTCGCTTCCTCTGCTTGGGCCCACGATTCCGAGAGCAACGCGTGGCTACGCGGTGTGTGCAGGACGCGGGGGAGTGCGCTCGAGTCGCCCTCAGGGGACCGTTGTGAATCGGGCATGGCCGTGCTCTCCTTCGAGGTCTGATGCGGCCCACTTCGAGTCGCGAGGGACCCTGCCTTGACCGCGACTGGAAGCGATAACTTCCTGGAAGTCATGACTACCAGACCTGAGGCTGGTTGTGTGACAGATCCACTGAAAAAGGTGCTCGGAGCGCAGGTGCGCGATCTGCGTCTTGCGCGCCATCTGTCGCAGGAAGGTCTTGCCGAGGAGCTCGGTGTCTCGACTCGGTACCTCGCGGGGATCGAGCGTGGAGAGCGCAACCTCACCCTGGATTCGGTCGACGCCCTCGCCGAGCAACTCGGCGTCGAGGCGCGTTCGCTGATCATTCTGCCTTGATGCCCGCTTCGTGAGCTGGTCCTGCATGGCGAACGGGTTGGGCATCGTGGATGCCTGACCGGGCAGGCAAGACTTCACGCGAGCTGAGAGAATGTCAGTGGTTCCGTCTACCTTTAGTATTGGTTTGGCGGCACCACTAGTACCAGTCTCGTCGCCCCGCCGCTTGCAGGTTGTCTAGTCACCAGTGAAGGATCCCCGTGCCACACAGCTCCTTCAACCACGCGCGAATCGCGGCGCTCATCTGGAATATCGCTGACGATGTCCTCCGCGACCTCTATGTCCGAGGCAAGTATCGGGACGTGATCCTTCCCTTCACGGTCCTGCGTCGCCTGGACAGCGTCCTTGGCTCGACGCGCGATGCGGTGATGGCGATGAAGAAGATGCTGGACGAGGCGGGCGTCGCTGACCAGGATGCACCGCTGCGCGATGCGGCCAAGCAGGACTTCTACAACACGTCTGGTTTCTCGCTGCAGGATCTGCGCCACGTATCGAACTCGACGCGCCTTAGCCTCGATCCACC
>NZ_AJXN01000004.1 GCF_000286355.1 Kocuria atrinae C3-8
ACGCCGCGCCCAAGCCTTGGCTGGTAGCCCTACCGGCTGCGCCGCACCGCGGCATCCGCGAGTGCGTGCAGCCCGGCGCGGGCTGTCTCGTCCGCGGGGAGGGTCGCAAGTTGGTGGTCCGCTGTGGCGACCAGCTCACCGATCAGATCTTCGGTGTGTCCCAGCGCTCCACTGTCCTCCATGAGCGTGCGGGCACGCTGAATTTCATCTTCCGTGAGGTCGCTGCGACCGAGGGCGGAGTCCAACCAGTCGATGTCCTCTGCTGACGCACCCCTGGCGCACAGGGCCACGAGCGCGGTGCGCTTGCCCTCGCGGATGTCGTCACCGGCGGGTTTGCCCGTGGTTTCGGGATCGCCGAAGACCCCCAAGACGTCATCCCTCAACTGGAACGCCTCTCCCACGGGCAACGCGAACGCCGAACAGTGAGCCAGGAATTCCTCGTCCGCGCCGGCCAACGCGGCACCGATTCGAACGGGGTGTTCGACCGAGTACTTGGCCGACTTGTATCGCAGCACGGCCATGGCGCGAGCGAGCTGTTCTTCGGGGTCCTTAGGCGTGGGGGCGACCTCCGCGTGCACGTCCAAGTACTGGCCCACCATGACCTCGGTGCGCATCGTGTCGAAAATGGCGCGGCCTGCGCGTTCGTGCTCGCGGGGGAGCGTAGCGGAAGCCTGAGCGAAAAGTTGCTCCGCGAAGGACAGGCTCATGTCACCAATCAGGACAGCGGCGCTGGTACCGAAGTGAGCGGCGTCGTCGCGCCAGCCGGACCGCGTGTGGAACCGCTCGAATTCACGGTGGACGCTCGGCTGCCCACGGCGGGTGTCGGAGCGGTCCAAGATGTCGTCGTGAATGAGTGCCGCGGATTGGAACAGCTCCAAGGATGCTGCCGCACGGACGATGGCGGGCGAGAGTGCTTCGCCGCCTGCAGCGCGCCAACCCCAGTAGCTCAGACGTGCCCGCAGTCGTTTGCCCCCGGCGGTAAGTCGCTCGATCGACTCCACCACGCGCGGAGCGTCCGGAGAAATGCGTGAGACTCGATCCCGTTCGGTCGCGAAGAATTCCGCCAGGAGATCGTTGAGCGCCCGCGAGAACTGCGCGTCCTCGGCACCTGCTGTGGTTGCGGGGTCTGGCGTCTCGGTCATACGGCGGGCACCTCATTGTCCTGGCGGTTTCGACTGAATCGGCTCCGACCAGTGGCGCGGAGCACCGCTCCAGCCTATCGGGAAGCCACCGCGTCTCTGCGTGTCAGTGCCGGTGCTTAGGCTGAGGACAACGGAAGAGAGCGTGGCCGAGAGTTTCGGAGATGGCACGGTCGAGTTAGCCGCGTTCGAGTCAGCCATGTTCGAATCAGCAGAGAGCTCCGGGAGAGGGGTGGTTTCCATGAGCGACGTTCCTCCCTCCCGACGCGCTGCCCAGGCCACCCGGGACCCACGCCGGAGCAGCTCGAGAAGTACCGCCGCTGCGCCATCCTGCACGTGGACATGGACATGTTCTTCGTGGGGGTCGAATTGCTGCGGACGCCCCAGCACCGAGGCAAGCCGGTGATCGTGGCCGGCCTGGGGCCGCGCTCCGTGGTGCTGTCCGCCTCCTATGAAGCGCGAAAGTTCGGTGTGAATTCAGCCATGCCGCTCGTTCAGGCCCGCGCGGCCTGTCCACACGCCGTGGTGCTGGAACCGCACCGCGAGGACTACACCTATTACTCGGGCTTGGTCATGGCCATGTTCCGCGAGATCACCGACCGCGTGGAACAGCTCAGCGTGGACGAAGCGTTCCTGGACGTCTCGGGTGCCATCCGGCGCCTGGGTCCACCGGCCGTGATCGCCCGGCGTATCCGGGCAGAGATCGAGAACCGTACCGGCCTGACCGCTTCCGTGGGGGTGGCGGAAACCAAGACCGTGGCCAAGATCGCCTCGGCCCACTGCAAACCCGACGGCCTGCTGATCGTGGAACCGCAGCACACGCTGGCCTTCCTGGCACAACTGCCCGTGACCAAACTGTGGGGAGTGGGCAAGCGCACCGCTGCCATTTTGCAAGGGGCTGGGATGAGCACGGTGGGGATATTGCCCAGACTCCCGTGACCAGGCTCCGCTCCCTCGTGGGTGACGCAGCGGGGCACCACCTGCATCAACTGGCCAACGGGTACGACCCTCGTGCCGTCACGCCGGTGCGCGAGGAGAAGAGCTTGGGTGCCGAACGCACCTTCGACAAGGACATCTCCGACACCGCGCAACTCAAACGAGTGCTGCTCGGGCTGTCCCACGACACCGCCGCACGCCTACGCCGTCACGGGTTACGCGCGGAGCGCGTGGGGCTCAAGCTGCGGTACTCGGACTTCTCGACCCTTTCGCGCTCGCGGACGCTGAACCATCCGATCACGTCCGCTCATGATCTGTACACGGAATCCGCGGCGCTGCTCGACCATTTGGGACCCCGAAAGCAGGCCGTCAGGTTACTGGGAGTTCGCGCTGAAAAATTGGGAGCATCTGATGACGCGTTACAACTGAGCCTGGACGGCCGCGAGGAAGAATGGGGTGCCGCTGAGCAGGCCATGGACCGAGTACACAGTCGTTTCGGACCGGGAGTGGTCAGACCGGCCAAGCTCCTTGATCCCACCGTGCCAAACCGGTCCGCAAGGGATATCCTTGATAACACGTGATGATCATTCGGGTTTCGCGGTCATCTTCATCTCTACTCGCAGGAGGAATCGTGCCCCTTTCCGAGCACGAACAGCAACTTCTGGCGCAGCTTGAAAAGCAACTGCACCAAGAAGATCCGCGTTTCGCTTCCACCATGCAGCCGGAACCCACTCGTGGGCGTGGTTCCAAGCGCAACGTGGTGCTGGGCGTGGTGATTGCCGTGGTCGGTTTGGGAATTGTCCTCGCCGGTGTCGCCACCAACCTGATCATCCTGGGTGTGCTGGGCTTCATCGTCATGGGAGTGGGCGTGTACGTGGCCATCATCCCCGCCAAGGGAGAGCCCGCCGGTTCCAGCCCCGCAGGCCCCAAGAAGAGCGGTAGCCCCAAGTCCTCGTCCAGCTTCTTGCAGAACCTGGAACAGAAGTGGGATCAGCGCAATCAGGGCGGCGGCAACTAGTCCCTCCACTCTTCCCCCACTTTCCTCCCCAGAACCACTTTTTCAGCTCCTCGGTCAGTGACCGGGGAGTTTTTCTTTGCCCGAAAGCTGCCGAACGGACCTCCGGAACCCCGGAAACACGGGGGAGTGGAGTGAATACGTTGACGGTGGAGGTAAGTGGAGTAAAGTGGAGCGCGGTAGAGGAACGAGGGTGCAGTAGGACCCCTGAATCAAGGTGGTGGAGATGTTTCTCGGAACATACTCACCGCGCCTTGACGAGAAGGCCCGGCTGATCCTCCCGGCCAAGTTTCGGGCTGAACTGGCGGAAGGACTCGTACTGACCCGCGGGCAAGAGCGTTGCCTGTACGTGTTCAGTAACGAGGAATTCGCCCGGGTGCACGAACAAATGCGAGCGGCACCGTTGTCGTCCAAGCAGGCACGGGATTACATCCGCGTTTTTCTGTCCGGAGCTTCGGACGAAGTCCCGGACAAGCAAGGTCGCGTGACCATTCCCGCGGCACTGCGCCAATACGCCGGGCTCGGTAAAGAGCTCGCCGTGATCGGTGCAGGTAGCCGAGCGGAGATCTGGGACGCACAGGCATGGCAGCAGTACTTGGAGGAGAAGGAGGCAGCGTTCTCGGACACCGAAGAAGAGGTGATCCCCGGACTGTTCTGATTTCACCGCAGCTCACGCGCCCCGGATACGAGATCTCCAGCCGCCCACGTCACCGTCCTGACTCGACTTCCCCCGAGTCAGGCCGGATTCGAGAGGCGAGTGGCGGAGGGGGATCTGGTAGCCGGACCGCGGAGGACCAATGACCGTCAACCATGCGGGTCACAGCAACCAGGGCTGAACCCGGACAGATCAGGAGCCCGAATGCAGGACACACCAACTGAGCAGCGCCACGTACCGGTGCTGCTCGATCGCTGTCTGGACCTTTTGGCTCCCGGTTTCGACACCGACTCCCCGGTGGTCCTGGACGCCACCCTGGGCATGGGTGGGCACAGCGAAGCGATGCTCAAGCGCTTTCCGAATCTCACGGTGGTCGGTATCGACCGGGATCCCCAGGCGCTCGAGCTCGCAGGGAAGCGGTTGGCTCCGTTCGGTGATCGGTTCCTGAGCATTCACACCACGTACGACAACATCGCCGACGCCGCCGCGGTCGCCGGCGTGGACACCGTGGACGGGGTCCTTTTCGATCTGGGAGTTTCATCCCTGCAGTTGGACGAACGGGAACGCGGTTTCGCGTATTCGTTCGACGCGCCCCTGGACATGCGCATGGACTCCGAAGCCGAGTTCACCGCTGAAACCGTGGTCAATGAGTACAGCGAAGATGAATTGCGCACCATATTGCGTAACTGGGGTGAAGAACGATTCGCCCCGCGGATCGCGCGAGCCATTGTCGCGGCACGCGCAGTGAAACCACTCAAGACCACCGGAGAACTCGTGGACGTCGTGAAGTCGGCGGTGCCCATGAGCGCCCAACACAAAAAGGGCCACCCCGCAAAGCAAACTTTTCAAGCGCTACGCATTGAAGTTAATGAAGAGCTTGATGTTTTAACCCGTGCAATTCCTGCCGCCTTGGAAACTATTAGGGTCGGGGGGCGTGTCGTCGCTATGAGTTACCACTCACTAGAGGACAAAATTGTGAAGCAGGAATTTGCGCGTGGAGCGCGTTCCACGGCACCCAAGGGATTCCCTGTGGAGCTGCCGGAACACCAACCCACGCTCAAGGTTCTGACTCGCGGGGCCGAGAGGCCCAGCGACGAGGAAACCGCAACCAACCCCCGAGCGGCCTCGGCTCGGTTGCGGGCAGTAGAGAAAATTCGCACCACCATGAAGTCAGGGAGTACACGATGAGCAGCGCGGTTATGTCACATCCGGCGCCGTCATCGACCCCTCAGGAAGAGCTTCACTCCGAACAGTCACGCACTCCGCTCTCGGTCGTTCCGCAGCGCGAGGTGCGGCGCAGTCGAGTCTCCACCGTGGTGATGTGCGCCATCGCTCTGGCCGCCGCCCTCATGGGCATCCTGTTCCTCAACATCCAGATCTCCTCCGGTCAGTACCGCCTCACCGAGCTCACCATTCAGGAACGAGCTCTCTCCCAGGAGAACGAGGCGCTCACGCAAGACATCGAAGCCAACGCTGCACCCCAGAACCTGGCCGCACGAGCCAATGACCTGGGCATGGTCCAGGCCAAGGACGTGGGCACCGTGACGCTGAGCACCGGAGCGGTCGCGGCGGCGTCGGGAGTGGCCGAAAAGGGCAATGCCCAGGAGATCCTGGTGCCCCCGGCCAAGATGAAGGGCTCTGAAGCTGCGGAGAACGCTCGCGTGGCTGCCGAGGAACGCGCTGAGAAGCGCGCCAAGGAAGAGGCCGATAAGAAGGCCGCAGAGCGTAAGGCGCAGCAGAAGACCCAGGAGAAGGAGAACCTCAACGGAGGCTCCATCCCGGCACCTGCGCAGCGCGCGCCCGGCCAGTAAACTTTGCACTTCCGGCAACGGCGCCGGAATCACAGCCCGCACCTTCGGAGGTAGCCCGCTACGCTGACTGCTAGGAATTGAGGATTCACCGTGTCATCACCCGCAACCGGAAACGCGTCCTGGCGACCCCGCTGGACGCGTGCACAGGTTGGTATCGCCCTGTTGCTGGCGTTGTTGCTGGTGGTCGCGGGAAAGCTCTTCTGGGTGCAGGGACTCGACCCCACGGGTCGGGCGGAAGCGGCAGCGGAGAGCCGCACGCAGACCGAGGCGATCCCGGCCGTCCGTGGTGACATCAAGGACACCAACGGGGAGGTCCTGGCCCGAACCCTGCAGCGTTACGACATCACGGTCGATCAGACCGCCGTGGCCGCCTACACCCGGGTGAAAGATGACCAGTCCACCGAGCAGGTGACTCCCACCCAGGCCGTGTACGAGATCGCCGATGCACTGAGCCTCCCGGACACCGAGGTCAAGAACGCACTGGACGGTGACAAGACCTTCAACTACGTGGCCCGAGGTGTCACCCCCGAGCAGTACGGCAAAATCCAGGACCTCAATCTCCCGTACGTTTTCGGACAACCGACCTTCCAACGCAGCTATCCCAACGGCGCGGTGGGCGGTTCCATCGTAGGATTCCTGGGCGGCGACAACGAGGCCCTGGGTGGCATCGAGCAGACCCAGGACGAGAAACTGCGTGGCGTGGACGGTGAACGCCGGTACGAGATCTCCGGTGACGGCGTGCGTATCCCCGTGGCACCGCAGGAGTTGCAGGCCCCGCAGGACGGTTCCGACATCCAGCTCTCCATGGACAGTGACGTCCAGTACTTCGCACAGCAGGCCGTGTCGGAGCGGGACGAGGAGCTCAACGCTGAATGGGGCAGCGCCGTGGTGATGGACATCAAGTCCGGCAAGGTGCTGGCCATGGCGGACTCCTCGACCGTCGACCCGAACGTTCCCGGTGAAGCTGAGGGCGAGGATCTGGGGGTCCGCTCCGTGACGCACGCCGTGGAGCCCGGCTCGACCCAGAAGATCCTGACCACCGCCGCCGTCATGGACCAGGGGATCGCAAATCCCGATACCGAGATCACCGTGCCTCCGCATCTGCAGATCGACACGGAGAAGATCACGGACGCCTTTGACCACGGCACTCAGAACCGCACGGTGGCGGGCATCATCGCGGACTCCATGAACACGGGCACCGTGATCATGGGTTCCAAGATGGACAAGCAGACCCGCCACGACTATATGGCGAATTTCGGGGTGGGCCAGTCCACGGGTATCGAACTTCCCGGCGAGACCTCGGGCATCCTGGCCCCCGCGGATGACTGGGACTTCCGTCAGCAGTTCACCGTGCTGTTCGGTCAGGGCGTTTCGCAGAGCCCGCTGCGCACAGCATCGATTTTCCAGGCGGTCGCCAACGACGGCGTGCTGATCGAACCTCGCCTCGTGGAATCCACGGAGGACGCGGACGGCACGGTCACCACTCCGGAGCAGCCGGAAGGCAAGCGCGTGGTGTCCCCTGAGGCCGCGCAGAAGACCATGGAGGTCATGGAGACCGTGGTGACCGAAGGCGGCGCCAAGGAGGCAGCGGTTCCCGGTTATCGCGTGGGTGGCAAGACCGGTACCGCGGAGGCCCCCAGCGATCAGGGCGGCTACGACGGCTACACCACGTCATTCGTGGGCGTGGCACCCATGGAAGACCCCCAGTACCTGGTGGCCGTGACTCTCCAACGACCCGAGGGAGATGTCCACACTATTGGCGTCACGGAGACCTTCTCCAAGATCATGGAACAGGTTCTGCACCACTACAACGTGCCGCCTTCCACCACTGATCCGGTGGAGATTCCCAAGGAAGTTCCGGACAATCTGGACCGTTCCGTGACACCCACGAACGCTCTGGACCAAACGTGGCCTTCACCGGCTCGGGAAGAGTCGCAGGGATAAACTCGCAGCACCAGGTTATTTACCGGTACGTACCGGCCCCGGTGAGCGGGGCACGCTCGCTACAGCTTTTTGAAGAGGACATCCATGGTTGCATCTGCCGAACAGGGACTCGACGCGCAGTCGGTGCGTCCGTCCCGTCCCGTGGCGCACACAGTTGAGCAGTTGGCTCGTCTCACGGGCGCGCAGATCGTGGGTTCGCAGGGCACATCGGATACTTCCGTGACGGGCGTGGTCCTGAATTCTCGAGAGATCCAGCCGGGCGACCTGTATTCGGCCCTTCCGGGGGCGCGCGTGCACGGGGCAAAATTCGCCGCCGACGCCGCCGCGTCCGGTGCCGTGGCAATTCTCACGGATTCCGCGGGAGCGGATCTCGTCGCCCAAGCTGGTGTGGATCTGCCCGTGTTGCTGAGCGAGGACCCACGGGCGTGGACCGGTCGGATTGCTGCCGAGGTCTACAATTCTCAGCCCGCGGACAGCAACGCTCAGAAGCTGTTCGCCGTTACCGGAACCAACGGCAAGACCACCACCACGTACTTCGTGACCTCCATCCTGCGGGCACTGGGCCACACCACGGGGCTGATCGGCACCATTGAGATCCTGGCGGGGGACACCCCCATTCCGTCCAAGCTGACCACCCCTGAGGCTCCTCAGGTGCATTCGTTGCTGGCCCTCATGCGCGAGCGCGGCATTGGTGCGACCGCTATGGAGGTCTCCTCTCACGCGCTGGAATTCCATCGCGTGGACGGAGTCCGCTACGACGTGGCCGGATTCACCAACCTCACGCAGGATCACCTGGACCTGCACGGGTCCATGGAGGCCTACTTCGAGGTCAAGGCGCAGTTGTTCACCGCGGAACGCACCGGGCGCGCCGTCGTCCTGTTGACCGAAGGCGATCAGTGGAGCGAGGCAATGGCACGCCGTGCCCGCGAGAACCTCGGGGCCGACCACGTCAGCTCGGTGGCCCTGCGCGGCAATGTGGGCAATGACGCCCACTCGGGACCCGATCGCTCCGGCGCGGACTGGACCCTGAACTCATTGACTCGGCGCGGTATCGGCCACGCCTTCACGCTGCAGCACCGAGACGGTCGCAAACTCAAGGTTTCCACCGCCCTGCCCGGTGACTTCAACGTGGCCAACGCTGCCCTTGCCGTCTTGATGGTCCTGGAGTCCGGCGTGGATCTGGACACCCTGCAGAAGGCACTGGACGAGCACGATCCGTTGACCACCGATGTGCCCGGGCGCATGCAGCTGATCGGCACCCGACCCACGTCGGTCGTGGACTTCGCGCACAACCCTGACGCCATGGTCCGAGCCCTGCAGTCCGTGGAGCCCACCGAGGAAGGTGGCCGGACCATCATCGTGTTCGGTGCCACCGGCAGGCGGGACACCAGCAAACGACCCATCATGGGACGGATCGCCGCAGAGGGTGCGGACATCGTGATCGTCACCGACGACGACCCCCACGACGAAGACCCCGCGCCCATTCGCGAACAGGTGCTCAGGGCGCACGTGAGGCCCAGGAACACGGGGCCCGTGCCGCTGAGGTGCACGTGATCGCCCCGCGAGAAGTAGCTATCCACACTGCGGTGCGCATGGCCCGACCGGAGGATTCGATCATCCTGGCCGGCCGCGGTCACGAAGTTTTCCAAGATCTCAATGGCGTGGCGCATCCCCTGGATGACCGCGTTGAGCTCAGGGCGGCGCTGGACGCGCTGCACTCGGGCCGTAAGGAGCAGTCATGATTTCCCTGTCCGCCACTCAGGTGGCTCAAGCCACCGGTGGTCGTTTGGTTGGTGTCCAGGACCCGGAGGCCGTGGTGATCTCGTCGGTCACCACGGATTCACGTGAGGTCACCCAGGGCACCCTGTTCGTGGCTAAGCCCGGCGAGGCCACTGACGGGCACAAGTTCGTACCCCAGGCCGCTCAGGCCGGTGCCGTGCTCAACCTGCTCGAGCGCGAGGTGACCAACGACGCGGGGGAGACCTACCCCGGTGTGGTCGTGACCGACGTCGTCGAGGCCATGGGCGCTCTGGCAAGTAACGTGATCGATCGGCTGCGGGAGAAGCACCCGGTGACCGTGGTGGCCGTGACGGGCTCGGTGGGGAAGACGACCACCAAGGACCTGTTGGCCGGCATCTTCGGATCCCAAGGTCCGACCGTGGCGCCGCGCAATTCCTACAACGGTGAAGTGGGTGTCCCGCTCACGGTGTTCACCGCCCAAGAGGACACGCGGTACTTCGTGATCGAAATGGGTGCCAATCACCTGGGCAACATCGAGTACCTCTGCAACATGGTCCGCCCTGACGTCGGGGCCGTGCTGTGCGTGGGTACAGCGCACGCCGGTGAGTTCGGCGGCGTCGAGAACATCGCGCGCACCAAGGGTGAAATGGTCGAGGGTCTCGCCCCGAACGGCACTGCGGTGCTCCACGACGACGATCCCCGTGTGCGTCAGATGCGGACCCGCACTCAGGCGAACATCATCTCCTTCGGCCTCGGGGCCGAGGCACATGCGCCGGAACACGGTGACGACCGCGTGTGGGCCGAAAACGTCACCGTGGGCGCTGACGGCTGCCCGAGCTTCACGCTCCACTTGCCCGACGGCTCGGCGCACGAGATCGAGTCCAAGCTCATCGGAGCGCACCACGTGTCCAACATCCTGGCCGCTGCGTCTGTGGCGTTCGCGGCAGGTGTCGAGCCGCAGGTCATTGTGGCCGGCCTCAACGGCCAGGGAGCACAGTCCCGCTGGCGCATGGAGCGCACCGAGCGCCCGGACGGCGTGACCGTGATCAACGATGCCTACAACGCGAACCCGCAGTCCATGCGCGCCGCGCTCCAGACCCTGGCTCAAATGGGTCGCGGTGACGGCCAGACCGCACCGCGCCGCACCGTGGCCGTGCTGGGCGGGATGTACGAACTCGGCCAAGAGTCCGTGGCCGCTCACGACGCACTGGGCCAGCTCCTGGTGCGGATGAACATTTCGCACGTCGTGGCCGTGGGTGACCTGGCGCGACCCATCTTCACTGCGGCGACCCTCGAGGTTCTTGGGGCGACGAGGCACAGTGGGTGGCCACCGCGGAAGAAGCGGAGGAATACCTCAAGGGTGCGTTGCAACCCGGGGACATCGTGTTGTTCAAATCTTCCAACGCCGCCGGACTCAACCATCTGGGGGACCGGGTCGCGGCTGATGCTTCGGTCCGGACCGCGGCCACCAACGAAACGACCAACGGCAAGGGGAACGAGCCAGCATGATTCAGTTGCTCATGGCTGCGGGGCTGGGCCTCGTCTTTTCGATTTTCGGCACCCCCGCGCTCATCAAGTTGTTGGCTCGCCGTGGCTACGGCCAGTACATCCGTGACGACGGCCCCACGAGCCACCAGACCAAGCGCGGCACCCCCACCATGGGTGGCGTGGCCATTCTGCTCTCCGTGGTTGCGGCCTACCTCGTGACCCACCTGGTCAGTGTGTTGGCCTGGCCGGAGAACGGTGGCATGACCATTTCCGGCCTGCTCGCACTGGGCCTCATGCTGGGTATGGGCTTGGTGGGCTTCCTGGATGACTACAAGAAGATCGCCAAGAAGCAGAACCTGGGACTCACCGCCGCAGGCAAGATGATCCTGCAAGGCACCATCGGTATCGCGTTCGCGGTGCTCGTTCTCTTCTTCCCGGACGAAGCGGGTAACACGCCCGCATCCACCGCGATTTCGTGGACCCGGGACACCAACTTCGACCTGGCCTTCGCCGGTCCGATCATCGGTGCCATCCTGTTCGTGATCTGGGTGAACCTGATCGCGACCGGTACCACCAACGCGGTGAACCTCACCGACGGCCTGGACGGACTGGCCACGGGCGCGTCCATCCTGGTGTTCAGCGGCTACATGCTCATCGCCCTGTGGCAGTCCGGTCACCTGTGCGAGAACGTGGACCAAGCAGCGTGCTACGAGGTCCGCGACCCCATGGACCTGGCGATCGTGGCCGCCGCTCTCGTGGGTGCGTTGATCGGATTCCTGTGGTGGAACACCGCACCCGCCAAGATCTTCATGGGCGACACCGGATCGTTGGGACTCGGTGGTGCGCTGGCCGCGTTCGCCGTGCTGTCCCGTACCGAGCTGCTCCTCATCCTGATTGCGGGCCTGTTCGTGGTCATCACGCTCTCGGTCATCATGCAGGTGGGTTACTTCAAGCTCTCCGGCGGTAAGCGCATCTTCAAGATGGCACCGCTGCAGCACCACTTCGAGCTCAAGGGCTGGCAAGAGGTCACCATCGTGGTGCGTTTCTGGATCATTGCCGGTCTTTTCGTTGCCGCGGCGCTCGGTGTGTTCTACGGTGACTGGTTGATTCACAACGGAGGGGCTTTCCCCGGAGCTGAGGCACTTCGATGATTCACGCGAGTAACGACAACCCCGTTCTGGACAACCCGCGGCTGGCGAATCTGACCAGTTGGGATGCCGATTGGCGCGGATTGCGAGTGGTAGTCGCCGGCATCGGTGTGTCGGGTTTCGCCGCCGCGGACACGCTCATCGAACTTGGTGCGCGCGTGGTCGTGCTGGACGGTAACGACACTGCTCGCAATCGACAGCGTGCCGACACCCTGCGCATCGTGGGCGCCCTGGACGTCAACCTCGGCCAGGGGTCCATGACCTTCGTTCCCGACGTCGCCGGGGACCGCCCGGACGTGATCGTCACCTCACCCGGCTTCCCGCCCACGCACCCGTTGCTCCTGGCGGCCCGGGAAGAGGGCATCCAGATCTGGGGCGACGTGGAACTGGCGTGGCGCGTGCGCGAACGCGAAGGCCGCAAGACCGCCGAATGGGTGTGCATCACCGGCACCAACGGTAAGACCACCACCGTGGGAATGACCGCATCCATGCTCCAAGCCGCAGGTCTCAAGGCAATTGCGGTGGGCAATGTGGGCACGCCCATCCTGGATGCGCTGCGCGATCCGGTTGAATACGACGTACTGGCCGTGGAGTTGTCCAGCTTCCAATTGCACTGGACCCACTCGATGGCGCCCTTGGCGTCCGTGGTGCTCAACCTGGCCCAGGACCACGTGGACTGGCACGAGGGTTACGAGAACTACGTGGCGGACAAGTCCCGCGTGTACGAGAACACCAAGGTTGCGTGCGTGTTCAACGTCGAGCAAGACGGCTCCGTGGAACTCGTGGAGGAAGCGGACGTCCAAGAAGGTTGCCGCGCGATCGGTTTCACCACCGGCTCCCCGGACCTGTCCATGGTGGGTGTCGTGGATGATCTCCTGGTCGACCGTGCGTTCGTGGAGGACCGGCGGAACACGGCCGCAGAGCTGGGCAACGTGGCCGATACCGGCGCGCTACCCACTCGCCATGTGGTGGCCAATGCACTGGCCGCAGCCGCCCTCGCGCGCGCAGCCGGTGTTGCGCCGGAAGCGGTGCGTGACGGTCTGCTCGCGTTCCAGCCGGGCGAGCACCGGATCCAGTTGGTGGCCGAGTCCGACGGCGTTCGCTGGGTCAACGATTCCAAGGCCACCAATCCGCACGCGGCCCAGGCTTCACTGTCCGCCTTCGATTCGGTCATCTGGATCGCCGGTGGATTGTCCAAGGGCGTGAGCTACGACCAGCTCATCGAACGCAACGCCTCCCGGCTGCACACGGTGATTCTGATCGGCACCGACAATCAGTCGCTGTTGGATGCACTCGAACGCCACGCTCCGGACGTGACCGTCGTGGCGACGTCGGGTCCGGATGCCGTCGACCCAAACGCTGACCCCACGGACGGCTACGCCGCCATGTGCACGGCGGTGCAGCAGGCGCGTAAGCTCGCGAACCCGCAGGACACCGTGCTCATGGCACCGGCCGCGGCGTCCATGGACCAATTCAAGGATTACGCGGACCGCGGCGACGCTTTCATGAACGGCGTGCGCGAAGAACTGGGACTCTGATGGCGAAATCCCCCGGCCGAAGCTCCGACACACCCCGCAACGGCGCAGTTGCCGACCGACCGAGTGGCAACCGCTCCACAGCGGGACTCCCGGGCCCCGCGTTCGCGACGACGATCTGGGAGTGGTCCGTGCCAGCGGCGGGGGAGGCCACACCCTGAGCACCAAACTGCGTCATCTGTGGCACCAACTGGTGGACGGGCCGCTGTTCCACTCGTACTGGGCACTGGCCGGCGCCGTGATCATGCTCACCGCGATCGGCATGATGATGGTGCTGTCCGCGTCCGCGGTCGAGGCCATTGCCGAGGACAGCTCCGCGTACTTCCTGTTCCAGCGTCAGGCCATGTTCGGGGTGGCCGGCCTGGTGGCCATGATCGGATTGTCGTTCGTCCCCGCCTGGCTCTACCGGAAATTTTCGTGGGTCCTCTGGGCACTCGGTGTCGGCCTGTTGCTCCTGGTGTTCTCACCGCTGGGCGAGGAGGTCAACGGTAACCGGAACTGGCTGAACCTGGGCGGCCTGACGCTGCAGCCTTCCGAGGCCGCCAAGCTGGCGCTGTGTGTCTGGTTGGCCGCGCAGTTCGCGAAACAGGGTGACGAGATCAAGGACTGGAAGAAGGCACTGTGGCCTTCGGCCATCGGATTCTTGGTGCCCACCGGCCTGGTCGCCGCGGGCGGTGACATGGGTACGGCCATCGTGTTCGTCCTGATTTACGCCGCCGCCTTGTTCTTCGCGGGCGCTCCGCTCAAGATCTTCGCCGGGGCGGCCGTACTGGGCATCGTGGGTGGCGTGGGGGCGATCATCACCGCCCCGCACCGTGTCGACCGCATCACCGGCTGGCTCTTCGGAGAATGCGGTGCCACGGACGCGTGCTGGCAGGCTGAGCAAGGTCTCAACGCACTGGCACCGGTGGCTGGTGGGGAGTGGGCCTGGGTCAGTCCCGGCTCAAGTACAACTACGTGCCCGAGGCCCACAACGACTACATCTTCTCGATCATCGGCGAGGAGTTGGGGCTGCTGGGAACCGCCATCATCCTGTTGCTCTTCGCCATCATGGTGATCGCCATGGCCCGGATCATTCTGCGAACCCGCAGCATCTTTGTGCGCATCGCCACGGCATGTGTGGCCACCTGGCTGGTGGGCCAGGCCTTTGTGAACCTCGGCATGGTCACGGGCTTGCTACCGGTGATCGGTATTCCGTTGCCGTTCATCAGCTACGGTGGTTCGGCGCTGCTGATCAGTCTGATGGCCGTGGGCGTGGTGATGTCCTTCGCGCGCGTTCCGCGTTCCGTTCAGGTCGGCAACCAATCCGCGATCCTGGATCGTCAAGAGGCACACGAGGCCTCCGGCGATCAGGAACCGCGGCGTCGGGGGCCACAATGGTTGCGACGTATGACTTCGCAGGGGGGAAAGGCACATCATGACCAGTGAACCGCTGAACAATGCTGAGCGCAGCGTGAACGTGGTGCTCGCGGGAGGTGGCACCGCGGGGCACGTGAGCCCCTTGTTGGCTATCGCTCACGCCATTCAGAATGCCCATCCGGCCGCCTCCGTGTGCGCCGTGGGAACGGCATCGGGGATGGAAACTCGCTTGGTCCCGGCCGCGGGTGTGCCACTCGAACTCATTGAGCGCGTGCCGCTGCCTCGCCGCCCATCGGCGGATCTGCTCCGACTGCCCGCGCGTCTGAACCGGGCGGTTCAACAGGCCGGACGGATTCTCGATTCTCGACATGCGGACGTCGTAGTGGGCGTTGGCGGCTACGTGTGCACGCCCGTCTACCTGGCGGCCGCTCGGCGCCGGATCCCCGTGATCATTCACGAGGCCAACGCTCGGCCCGGACTCGCCAACCGCGTGGGCGCCCGCTTTGCCTCCGTGGTCGCCACGGCCTTTGCCGACACACCGCTCAAGGACGCCGTGCCCGTGGGAATGCCCATGCGCCGGGAAATCTCCGAGCTGGACCGTGCAGGTTTGCGTGCCCGGGCGCGTGAAGAGCTCGGTCTCGATCCGGACCTGCCCACCGTAGTGGTGACCGGCGGTTCTTCCGGGGCCCAGTCCATGAACCGTACGGTCGCGAAGATCGCGCACGAAGTGGCCGAACAGGGGTATCAGCTGTTGCACGTCACCGGGCGGACCAAGGAGGTCCGCACGGACAACGGAGAACTACTGCAAGCTCCCGGCTACGTGCAGACCGAATACGTGGACGGGATGGAGAAGGTGTACGCCGCCGCGGATCTGCTCGTGGCGCGCGCCGGCGCCGCCACGGTGTGCGAGGTCGCGGCCGTGGGGCTCCCCGCAGTCTTCGTGCCCCTGCCCATCGGTAACGGCGAGCAAGCCTCAACGCCCGGTCCCTGGTGGCTGCCGGGGGAGCGGAACTCGTCAAGGATTCCGAATTCACCCCGCAGTACTACCGTGACACGGTGGCCGCACTGGTTACCGATGCACCACGGCTGGAGCAAATGGCTGAAGCTTCCGCGGCGCACGGCATTCGCGATGCGGCCCAGACCATGGCGCAGCTGGTGCTGGAGCACGCGGCCCGCCGTTAAGGTTGAGTCACCGACCATCCTTCACTCCCACTTCCCACTTCCCACTTCCCGTTCGGAGGAGACCAACGTGAACTCCCAGGTCCAGCTCGATCCCCACGCGCTGGGCGCGTCCACTTCATCGGTATGGGTGGGGCGGGCATGTCCGCCGTCGCACGCTTGCTGCTTGCTCGCGGAGTGGACGTGAGCGGTTCGGACGCCAAGGACTCCAAAGGACTGCGTGAACTCGAGGAACTCGGTGCCACCGTGTTCGTGGGTCAGCAGGCCCAGAACGTGCACGGTGCCGGCACCGTGGTCATTTCCACCGCTATCAAGCCCAGCAACCCAGAGCTTTCCGCCGCACGGGAGCAGGGCCTGCGGGTCGTGCACCGTTCGGAGGCCCTGGCTTCCGCCATGCACGGTCGCCGAGTGGTGGCCGTTGCGGGCACCCACGGCAAGACCACCACGAGCTCCATGACCACCGTGGCGTTCCGCGCGGCCGGGCTGGACCCTTCGTGGGCCATCGGCGCGTTCGTGGCCGATCTCGGAGCCAATGCTGCTTCGCCGACGGCGCGTGGTTCGTCGCGGAGGCGGACGAGTCCGACGGCTCCTTCCTGGCCTACCTTCCCGAGATCGCGGTGATCACCAACGTGGAGCCCGACCACCTGGACCACTACGGTTCGGCAGAAGAGTTCTTTGCGTCCTTCGATCGATTCGTGGAGACCATTCGTCCCGGCGGGGCCCTGGTGGCGTGCGTGGACGATGCCGGCTCGCGGAACCTAGCCGAGCGGCGTCGTGAAACCGGCGAAGCCGTCCTGACCTACGGACTGGACCCCGCGGCGGACGTCCGGATCTCGGGTATCGAGGCGCGCGGCGTGGGTTCCCACTGCACCTTGACCTTCTCCTTGGCCGGGGGAGAACCCCGCTCTCTGGAGCTGGATCTCTTGGTTCCGGGCGCGCACAACATCGCCGACGCCGCCGCAGCATTCACCGCCGGCCTGGCCGCGGGCGCGGAACCGGAGGCCTTGATCGACGGTTTGGGACAGTTCCACGGTTCCGCACGTCGTTTCGACCTGAAAGGCACGGCACGCGGGGTGCGCGTCTTCGACGACTACGCGCACCACCCGACCGAGGTTCAAGCCGCTCTCAAGGCCGCCCGTGAGGTGGCCGGCGAGCACAAGGTGCACGCCATCTTCCAGCCGCACCTCTACTCGCGCACCCGCGAATTCGCCGCCGAGTTCGCCGCGGCGTTGGAACTGGCCGACCACGCCTACGTCCTGGACGTCTTCGGTGCACGCGAGGAACCGATTCCTGGCATTACGGGCCGTAGCATTTCCGACCTGGCGCCGTCCGGTCGAGTCGTGTCCACCCCCGAGGCGGAAGGGGCCATCGGAGAGGTCCTGCAGTCGGCGGCTGAAGGGGACCTGATTTTGACCGTGGGTGCCGGCGACGTCACCGCGCTCGGCCCGAAGATCGTGGACGGGTTGGCGCTCAACTAATGGTCAGGCCCACACCACCGCATCAACCGCGCCTGGGCTGGGATCCCGACTCGGAGGATCTTCGGTCGCACGGTCCCGGCGAGGACGGACCCTACGACGGTGCCGCCCACGATGATTTCGACGACACCGGCGAGAACGAGCCGGTACGCGTTCGGGTCATCGATGAGTCCAAGGTTTCGCGCGTCGACACGGGACAGCTTCAGGAAACCCCGCTGCCCGGTGGCCGGTTCTCCACGTGGCGGCAGCGTCGCAAGGCCGCCAAGGCGGAAGCTGCGGATCAGGACAGCGCAGCGGATCCCTCGGACCCGGACACGGTGGTCGACTTTCCTCGCAGTTCGCACCGCCGACGCCGCCGCAATCGTTGGCTCGCGTTGCTCGCCGCCTTGTTGGTAGCGGCCTTGTTCGTGGGCATCGTGTTCTTCTCACCGCTGTTCGCCACTCGGTCCATAGACGTGGAAGGTGCCCGCCTGACGGACCCCCAGAACGTCGAGGAGGCACTGCAGCCGTTCGAGGGAGTGCCACTGACCAGGATCTCGAAAGAAGAGGTCCGAGCCGCGGTGGGTGACGTGCCGCAGGTGAAGTCCGTGGACGTGGTGCTGGAACCTCCGCACACCATCACGGTGCAGCTGCACGAGCGCGTGGGTGTGGCCGCGGTGAAGGAGGGGCAAGACGTGGTCCTCGTTGACTCACAGGGTCAGCAGTTGGCGACCTACGGTGAGGGTGACCGCCCGGACGTCCCGATGATCGAGGGCGGCAGGGACGTGCTGAGCACCAACAAGTTCGCCGCGATCTCCGATGTGCTCGCCGCGCTGCCGGCCAATGTGCTCAGCCAACTGGACACTGCAGCCGCTCCCTCCGAATCCTCTGTGGAGCTGACGTTCGCGGACGGTCGGAAGGCCGTGTGGGGCGATTCCTCGGACAGTGAGTTGAAGGCTCAAGTCTTGGCCGCACTCGTGAGTGACGAAGCGACCGCCAACGGCACGGTATATGACGTTTCGGCGCCGCTGCACCCCACGATCGAATAACCCGCAATCACGACCATATCTCAGCTTCAAGCTCACCTTGAAGCTGCTGAATTCGCCTGTGACCAGGGTTTCGGCGACTCACCAGGAAACACAAACGGTCATGATATGGAGAACCCGCAGGTGATTGGTACTCTAAGGTCGACATGAAATGCGACATACCCGTTTGCGCATAAATCGCTCAAGTCTCAAGTAATTCTTGAACTTATTGGATTGACGAAACGGGTGTCGGTAAGCCCCACGCGAGTTAGGTGCATATGGACTCCTCAACCCCCCAGAACTACTTGGCTGTCATCAAGGTGGTCGGCATCGGCGGCGGCGGTGTCAACGCTGTCAACCGCATGATCGAGGAAGGTCTGCGCGGCGTTGAGTTCATCGCCATCAACACTGATGCCCAGGCACTGCTGATGTCGGACGCAGACGTCAAGCTCGATGTCGGTCGCGAGCTGACCCGCGGCCTCGGTGCCGGCGCCAACCCCGATGTCGGTCGCCAGGCAGCCGAGGATCACGAAGAGGAAATCCAGGAAGTGCTCAAGGGCGCTGACATGGTCTTCGTGACCGCTGGTGAAGGCGGCGGCACCGGTACCGGTGGTGCACCGGTCGTGGCTCGTATCGCTCGTTCCTTGGGTGCGCTGACCATCGGTGTGGTCACCCGTCCGTTCACCTTCGAGGGGCGTCGCCGTTCCAACCAGGCCGAGAACGGTATCGAGACCCTGCGCGACGAGGTGGACACGCTCATCGTGATCCCCAACGATCGCCTGCTCTCCATCTCGGACCGCAACGTGTCCATGCTGGATGCGTTCAAGTCCGCGGACCAGGTTCTGCTGTCCGGTGTTTCCGGCATCACCGATCTGATCACCACCCCGGGCCTGATCAACCTGGACTTCGCGGACGTGAAGTCCGTGATGCAGGGTGCCGGCTCGGCTCTCATGGGCATCGGCTCCGCACAGGGTGAGGATCGCGCCGTCAAGGCTGCCGAGCTCGCCATTGCTTCGCCGCTGCTCGAAGCGTCCATCGACGGCGCTCACGGCGTGCTGCTCTCCATCCAGGGCGGTTCCGACCTCGGCCTATTCGAGATCAACGAGGCCGCTCGCCTGGTGCAGGAAGTGGCTCACCCCGAGGCCAACATCATCTTCGGTGCCGTGATCGACGACGCTCTGGGAGACCAGGCTCGCGTGACCGTGATCGCCGCAGGCTTCGACTCTGTCTCTCAGGAGACCAACGCCAACAACTCCTCCCCGGCGGAGCGTCAGGCGGCCAACACCCGCGCGGCCTTCGGCGGTGACGCCTCGCGTCCCTCGGGCGTGGGTCGATCCCCGCAGCGCGGTGGCTCATCCTATGGCAACAACAACTCGCAGTCCTTCGGCTCCCGTCAGTCGCAGGAAGATGACATCCCGGACGACGCCGGCTTCGACGTTGACCTGCCCGCCGAGGGCGAGTCCTCGAACTCCTCGTCCAACTCGTCCCGCAAGGATTCCCTGGACTTCCCGGATTTCCTGAAGTGAGTTGAGCGGGCCCTGCCCGCCGGGTTGACCCCCGAATGATTGGATCACGGGGTGGGTATCGCCAAGCGGTACCCACCCCGTTGTCATGTGGTGAGGAGTTGATGGGTCGTGTGGTTCACCGACCGGCACGCTGGAGCGGCCATTGCGTTCACGGACGCGACCGAAGGAAATGTTGCGGCGCACACGGGGGAGGACCCCGCACAGGTTGCCGCGCACCGGGCCGCCTTGGAAGACACCCTGGAGTTGTCCGCAGGCTCCTTGCGGTTCATGCGTCAGGTTCACGGAACACCGTGGTGTCCTTCGCCGCTCAACCCTCGGGTGACACGAACGATCATCAGGTATCCGCGATCCCCGAAGCGCCCGAGGCCGATGCCGCGATCAGCGAAGACGGCACGCCCTTGGCCGTCCTGACGGCCGATTGTCTTCCCGTGGTCTTCGTGGCCGAACGTGCGGATACGTCCGTTCCGCTCACGGCCGTGGCGCACGCGGGCCGTCGCGGGTTACTGGACGGGGTTCTGCAGAACACGGTGCACGAGCTGCGGGAGCGTGGCGCGCACACGATCACGGCCTGGGTGGGACCCGCGATCTGCGGTTCCTGCTACGAAGTACCCGAGAACATGCGCGCCGAATCAGCTCAACTCCTGCCGGGGATCGAGACCGAGACCTCATGGCAGACCCCCGGTCTCGACCTTCCTGGTGCGGCGCGTGCTCTGCTCAAAGAACTCGATGTTCAGGTCGCTGACACGGGAGCCGATCATTCCGATTGGTGCACCCTGGAACATGATGCGCTTTATTCGTACCGGCGCGACAAGACAACCTCTCGCCTCGCGGGTGTCGTATGGGTACCTTCGGTAGCCGACTCCGCGGGAAAGGACACACCGTGACCCCCTCCGAAGACCAGGTGCAGACTGCGGATGACGGTGCACGCACCGCCGAACTTGCTCAGCGCTTGTCGGCCGTGAGGCAAAGAATCCTCGATGCGGCGGAGCAGAGGGACGAGGCTCGCGCCCACGGCGGCGAACTACCGTCGCTGATCGTGGTGACCAAATTTTTCCCCGCCGCAGACGTGGTGAGACTGCGAGATTTGGGGGTGCGCGCCGTCGGCGAAAACAAGGACCAGGAGGCGCTGCCCAAGGCCCAGGAAGTCTCGCAGGTGCTTTCCCAGCGCGAGCCGGCGGTGAGCGAACCCGTGTGGCATTTCATCGGGCAGTTGCAGTCCAACAAGGCCAAGCGCGTGGTCCGGTACGCGACGTGGGTGCATTCGGTGGATCGTGAGTCGTTGGTCACCGCCCTGGGGAAGGCCGTAGCTAATCATCGTGCGGCCGTGGAGAAGGGCGACGCCGCTCCCGGTCCGTGCGTGGCTGCGGACCTGAAGTGCTGCGTCCAGGTGAATCTGGACCCGGAGGCGGAGGAAGATTCGCAGCGCGGCGGCGCGCACCCGTCGAGGGTTGCGGAGCTCGCCCGCCAGATCGCGGACACGGACGGCCTCGAACTGGCCGGAGTGATGGCCGTGGCACCCAAGGAGGGTGAACCCCGCGAAGCCTTCGAACGGTTGTGGGAGATTTCCCAGCAACTGCAAACCGAATATCCGGACGCGACGGCGGTCTCCGCGGGCATGAGTGGCGACCTTGAAGCAGCCGTGGCGGCCGGAGCCACTCACGTGCGGATCGGCTCGGATGTCCTCGGGGCGCGTCCGCCGTGCGGTAGCGTAATGAGAGATAATTTTGCGGGTGACAGTTTTCGTCACCGTCCAGTGATTGAGGAGAGACTATGGCCGGAGCGCTGCGTCGTACCATGATCTATCTCGGTCTCGCCGAGACCGACGACGACTACACCTCCGAAGCGACCAGCCGTCCCCGGGAAGTCACGCAGACACCGGCAAGCGGTTCCACCGCAGTGGTCGGTGACAATGGAAACGGTGCCGTGGCGCGCCGTTCCGCGGAGTACCGAGCCCCCGTGACGCCCATCAGAAGGGCCCCCAGTTCCCGAGAGGACGACAGCGAATTGCGCACCATCACCACTGTGCACCCCCGCTCCTACAACGACGCCAAGTCGATCGGTGAAGCGTTCCGTGACGGCACCCCCGTGATCATGAACGTGTCCGACATGGGCGAAGCCGAGGCCAAGCGGCTGGTGGATTTCGCCGCGGGCCTGGTGTTCGCGCTGCACGGTTCCATCGAACGTGTCACCGCCAAGGTGTTTTTGCTCACCCCCTCCTACGTAGAGGTGCGGGACCAAGGACACACCAGCGACATCGATGAGGACACCGAGTCCTACGGTCAGGCCGAGGGCTGATCGTGAACCTTGTTCTCTCCGTTCTGTACCTGCTGGTCCACCTCGTCTATGTGGCGCTGCTGGGCCGACTCGTGCTGGACTGGGTGCAGATGTTCGCCCGGAATTGGCGGCCTCAGGGACTTGTACTGATTGCTGCGTCGGTTATTTACTCCGTCACGGACCCGCCCATGAACCTGTTGCGCCGGGTCGTGCCGCCGTTGCGATTCGGTGGTGTGGCGCTGGATCTGGGTTTTCTGATCCTGGTTTTCGCCGTGAGCATTATTCAGTCGATCCTCTGGGGAATGCTCTTGCGGGGATAAGTTGCGGTGACACCCCAATCACCGCGCGTTGGTTACGCCGTAGTTGTATCCTTAGCGTTAGACATCGTGACCGAGGCCTGGCATTCGCGGCTTGATTAGAAGTAGGAGTGAAGCACTCACATGACTTTGACACCAGAAGACGTCATTAATAAGCGGTTCCAGCCCACTAAGTTCCGTGAGGGATACGACCAGGACGAGGTCGATGATTTCCTCGACGAGATCGTGGTCGAGCTGCGCCGTCTGAACCAAGAGAACGAGGACCTGCGTAAGCAGCTCGAAACCGCTGGCGGTCAGGTGGCTCCTGAGCAGCGCGGCGATTCCGCGGCTTCCGCTCCGGTCGCTCCGCAGGAGACCGTAGAGGTTTCCGAGACCACCGAGGTCCGTGAAACCACGGCACCGGCTTCTGCTGCTGCCCCCACGGCTACTGCCACGACCGGCACCGCCACGGATGCTGCTCAGCCGCGTACCGAGTCGGCGGAGTCCGCAGCGGGCGTGCTCGCCATGGCGCAGAAGCTCCACGACGAGTACGTGGCGCAGGGACGTTCCGAGCGTGAGCGTCTCATCTCCGAGGGCCGCACCCAGGCCGACAAGCTCGTTTCCGATGGCAAGCGCACCAAGGAAGAGACGCTCTCCACCCTGGAGAAGGAGAAGTCCCGCTTGGAAGCTTCCGTCAGCGAACTGCGCACCTTCGAGCGCGATTACCGCAGCAACCTCAAGAACTTCATCAACGGTCAGCTGCGTGACATCGATTCCACCGGCTCCCTTGCGCCCAACAACGCGCCTTCCGGTAACGCTTCGAACCGCACCGTGGTCAAGTAACACTCGGTGTCGCATCAAGCTCGCGAGACAGCGGCGGCTCCCACACCTTCGGGTCGGGGCCGCCGCTGCCTCATTCTGTCCTTGATCGTGGCCGCGCTGATCTACGGCGCGGACCAGTTCACCAAGTTGTGGGTTGTGGCCGAACTGCCGCTCGGACAGCAATTCCCGGTGATTCCGGGGCAGCTGTGGTGGCAGCACATCCGTAACAGTGGCGCCGCATTCTCTCTGGGGTCGGATTTCACCTGGATCTTCACGGTCGTGATGGCCGTGGTGGTGGTGTTCATCGTCCTCACTCTGCGCAAGGTCCGGCACCCGTTCTGGGCCGTGGGCCTGGGGCTGGTGCTCGGCGGCGCCGCGGGTAATCTCACCGACCGCTTGTTCCGCGAGCCGAGTTTCGGTCAGGGGCACGTGGTCGATTTCATTGCGGTCCCGAACTTCGCGATCTTCAACCTGGCCGATTGCGGCGTGGTGGTGGGCATTGGGGTGATCATGATCTTGATCCTCGGGGACCGCGACATGACTCAACCCGCTGGACATCGCGGCGTCGGCGCCGAAACACCTGAGCCGGCCGAACTCGAAACCGAAGGACCCGCACCCAAGAATGAATGAATCCCGCACCCGACCCACGGGCTCCGAACCCGAATTCGTCTCGGAACGGTTCACCGTGTCCGACGAGCTCGACGCGCCCGCGCCGACGCCGCCGTGGCGGCCTGGACGGGTCTGTCACGTTCCGCGGCGGCCCAGTTGTGCGCGGATGACCGGGTGCTGTTCAAGGGCCGCCCGGTGGCCAAGTCCCACCGCGTGGAAACCTCGGAGACCTACGCGGTTGAGGTTCCGGTTCCGGAGGATCCCACGAGGATCGCGCCGCAGCACGTCGCGGACCTGCAGCTGGTTCACGTGACACCGAGCTACGTGGTGGTCGATAAGCCCGCCGGTGTGGCCGCTCACCCGTCACCGGGGTGGAAGGGACCGACCGTGGTCGGAGCTTTGGCCGGAGCGGGCGTCTCGATCTCCACTTCGGGGGCGCCGGAACGGCAAGGCATCGTGCATCGTCTGGACGTGGGAACGTCCGGGCTCATGGTGGTTGCACGTGACGAGAACGCCTACACGGTGCTCAAACGCGCCTTCAAGGAACGCACGGTGACCAAGGTGTACCACACGGTGGTGCAAGGGATTCCCGATCCCCTCAAGGGGACCATCGATGCACCCATTGGCCGCCATCCGGGGCACGAATGGCGTTTCGCCGTGCTCGAGGACGGCCGCGATTCCATCACCCACTACGAAGTGCTCGAGGCGTTCGGGCGGGCTTCGCTGGTGGAAGTGCACCTGGAAACCGGGCGCACGCACCAGATCCGTGTGCATTTCTCGGCGCTCAAACACGCGTGTGCTGGAGACCTGACCTACGGGGCCGATCCGGCGCTGTCGGCAGGTCTCGGCCTGACTCGACAGTGGCTGCACGCCAAGAAGCTCGGTTTCACGCACCCGGAGACGGGGGAGTACGTCGAGTACGAGAGCGCCTATCCGGCGGACCTCGCGTACGCCGTGGAAACGCTCCGGGACGGCGGACCGCAACTCTGACCGCTCCGGAACCGTGGCAACAACGGCCCGTGACCGGGTGCAACCGGGCGGCGGAGCGGCGTCGTCGGCAATCTGTGCGGGGATGAGGCATAGATCGCGTCCGCCGGAACGTGAGCTTGTCGGTGACCCGTCCTAGACTGGTTCGGTGACCACGGCGACCGGCAAAAAAGGCTTCACCCACCTCCACGTACACACCGAGTATTCAATGCTCGACGGTGCTGCACGCCTGGACGATCTGTTCGAGGAATGCCACCGGCAAGGCATGGATTCTCTCGCGACCACAGACCACGGGTTCGTGTTCGGCGCGTTCGATTTCTGGAACCGCGCCCGCAGCGCAGGGATCAAACCGATCATCGGCGTGGAGGCTATCTGACCCCGGGCACCGCCCGGCAGGACCGCTCGCGCGTGAAGTTCGCGGACGGTGGCCGTGATGACGTCTCCGGTGGTGGTGCGTACACGCACATGACGCTGCTGGCCGAGACGAGCCAGGGCATGCAGAATCTCTTTCGCGCCTCCACCAAGGCATCGTTGGAAGGCCAGCTCTACAAGCCGCGTATGGACCGGGAGCTGCTGAATCAATACGGCCAGGGGCTCATTGCGACCACCGGTTGTCCTTCAGGCGAGGTGCAGACCCGCCTGCGGTTGGGTCAGTACGACCAGGCGGTGCAGGCGGCGGCGGAATACCGCGATATTTTCGGCGCCGAGAATTTCTACTGCGAGCTCATGGACCACGGTCTGGGCATCGAGAAGCGCGTCACGGCGGACCTGTTGAAGCTCGCCAAGGAACTCAACTTGCCGCTCGTGGCCACCAACGACCTGCACTACACCCACGCTGAGGACGCCAAGTCTCACGCGGCGCTGTTGTGTGTGCAGTCCGGATCCACACTGCAGGACCCCAAGCGCTTCAAGTTCGACGCGGACGAGTTCTACCTCAAGTCCCCGGAGCAGATGCGGGAGCTGTTCCGCGATTTCCCGGAGGCCTGCGACAACACCCTGGAAATCGCCGAGCGCTGCAACGTGGAGTTCGACACCTCCGCCAACTACATGCCACGGTTCCCCGTTCCCGAGGGTGAGACTGAAGAATCCTGGTTCGTCGAGGAAGTCGAGAAGGGACTGCACTACCGGTTCCCGAGCGGCATTCCTGATGACGTCCGTGAGCAGGCGGAGTACGAAAAGGGCATCATCATTCAGATGGGCTTCCCGGGGTACTTCCTGGTCGTGGCCGACTTCATCAACTGGGCCAAGGACAATGGCATCCGCGTGGGACCCGGCCGTGGTTCCGGTGCCGGTTCCATGGTCGCTTACGCCATGCGCATCACCGAGCTCAACCCGCTCCAGCACGGACTGATCTTCGAGCGCTTCCTCAACCCGGACCGCGTGTCCATGCCTGACTTCGATGTGGACTTCGATGATCGGCGTCGTTCCGAGGTCATCCACTACGTGACCGAGAAATACGGCGACGAGCGCGTGGCCATGATCGTCACGTACGGCACCATCAAGGCCAAGCAGGCACTCAAGGACTCATCCGCGTGCTCGGCTACCCGTTCTCCATGGGCGAGAAGCTCACCAAGGCCATGCCGCCGGACGTCATGGGCAAGGGCATCTCGCTCAAGGACGTCTACGACCAGGACGCCAAGCGCTACGACGAGGCCGGCGAGCTTCGCGACACGCTGTCCGATGACCCGGAATCCATGAAGGTCTTCGAAACCGCGCAGGGTCTGGAAGGACTCAAGCGTCAGTGGGGCGTGCACGCGGCGGGTGTGATCATGTCCTCGGATCCGCTGATCGACATCATCCCGCTCATGCGCCGTGAGCAGGACGGCCAGGTGATCACCCAGTTCGATTACCCCACGTGTGAGGGCCTGGGGCTGATCAAGATGGACTTCCTGGGGCTGCGAAACCTGACCATCATCTCGGACGCGATCGAGAACATCACCCTCAACCGTGACGGTTACGTGCTCGATCTGGAACAGCTGGACGTGGACGATAAAGAGTCCTACGACCTGCTGGCACGCGGTGAGACGCTGGGCGTGTTCCAGCTGGACGGCGGGCCCATGCGCCAGCTGCTCAAGCTCATGCGCCCGGACAATTTCGAAGACATCTCCGCGACCATCGCCCTGTACCGTCCGGGTCCCATGGGTGCGAACTCGCACACCAACTATGCGCTGCGTAAGAACGGCGCGCAGGAGATCACGCCCATCCATCCGGAGCTGGAAGAACCGCTCTCGGAGATCCTGGACACCACCTACGGCCTGATCGTGTATCAGGAGCAGGTGATGGCGATCGCGCAGAAGGTGGCCGGCTACTCGCTGGGCCAAGCAGATATTCTGCGCCGCGCCATGGGTAAGAAGAAGAAAGCGGAGCTGGACAAGCAGTACAAAGGCTTCCACCAGGGCATGATCGACCGCGGCTACTCGGAGGCCGCCATCAAGTCACTGTGGGACATCCTGCTCCCGTTCTCGGACTACGCGTTCAACAAGGCGCACTCCGCCGCCTACGGATTGGTGTCCTACTGGACCGCGTACCTCAAGGCGCACTACCCGGCCGAATACATGGCCGCGCTGCTCACCTCGGTGGGCGATGACAAGGACAAGCTGGCCCTCTACCTGACCGAGTGCCGCCACATGGGCATCACGGTGCTCCCGCCGGACGTCAACGAGTCCGAACTGAACTTCACGCCTGTCGGCAAGGACATCCGCTTCGGCATGGGAGCCGTGCGCAACGTGGGCGCCAACGTGGTGCAGGCGATGGTCAAGGCCCGTAACGAGAAGGAGAAGTTCACCTCCTTCAACGACTTCCTGGCCAAAGTTCCCGCGGTGGTCTGCAATAAGCGCACCATCGAATCCATGATCAAGGCCGGTGCCTTCGATCAACTCGGTCACACCCGCCGCGGTCTGGTCATGTGCCACGAGCAAGCGGTCGAAGACGTGGTCGCCCAGAAGAAGAAGGAGGACAACGGCGAGTTCACGTTCGATCTCTTCGCGATGGGCGGTTCGGAAGATCCCGAGGCAGAGACCTTCTCGGTCGAGGTGCCGGACGTTCCCGAGTGGGAGCGCAAGGACATGCTCGCTTTCGAACGCGAAATGCTGGGCCTCTACGTTTCCGACCACCCGTTGCGCGGGCTCGACGACGCCTGAGCCAGTACACGGACACAGCCATCCAGCCGCTCTTGTCCGATGACAACAACCGGCCCGACGGCGCCATTGTCACCGTGGGCGGCATGATCACGTCCCTCTCGCGACGCATCGCCAAGACTTCTGGTAACGCGTACGCGCGAATCGAGCTCGAGGATCGTTCCGGTTCCATCGAGATCATGTTCTTCGGCAAGGCCTACGCCCCGATTGCCGGGGTGCTCGCGGAGGACCTGATCTGCGTGATCAAGGGCCGCATGCAGCGCCGGGATGACGGTTCGATTTCCATCTCGGCCCAGGAACTCACGGTTCCCGAACTCAGCGTGGACGGTTCCGCCGGTCCGGTGTGCGTGGCGTTGCCCGAGCACCGCGCCACGGAAGCCACTATTCGCCAGATCGGAGAGGTGCTGCGCAATCACCGCGGCGAATCCGAGGTGCGGATCCACTTGGACACCCACCGTTCCCTGCAGGTGTTGCGCCTGGGTCCCGAGTACCGCGTCAACCCCACACCGGCTCTGTTCGGTGACCTCAAGGTGTTGTTGGGTCCTGCCTGTTTGGAAGCGTGACCGGGGTGAACCGTCCGGGGCGGGACGCCCGGCGCTGTGAGTGCCTTAAGCATCGGCTGCGCGGGCCTCGTGATGACCGGTTGCGGCACCCCTCGCTTGTAGAATGGAAGGGTGACTGAACAAACCCTGGATTCCGCAACCGCAACAACTCCCTCCGGCTTCCTGCGGGTCATCGACCTGCGTGGAAAGCACCTGAGCTGGAACGAGCTGCGTCATGCGGTACCCCGCCAGACGGCGTCGTCCGTCGCGGAGGCTGAGGCCAGCGTGCGTTCGATCATCGAGAACGTTCAGACCAACGGCGCGGCCGCGATCCGCGAGTACGCCCAGAAGTTCGACGGCGTCGATCAGGGCCGCATCAAGGTTGATCCGGCAGAGATTCAGAAGGCCGTGGCCGAGCTGGACCCTGCCGTGCGCAAGGGCCTGGAAACCGCTATCGACCGTACGCGTCGCTTCGCCAAGGCCCAGCGCCCGGCAGACGTCGAGGTGGAGATCGCTCCTGGTGCGGTCCTGAACCACCGGTGGACCCCGGTCAAGCGCGCGGGCCTCTACATTCCCGGTGGACTGGCCGTGTACCCGTCCTCCGTGATCATGAACGTGGTGCCCGCTCAGGCCGCGGGGGTGGAGTCCGTGGTCCTGTGCACCCCGCCGCAGAAGGATTTCGGTGGACTTCCGCACCCCGTTATTCTGGCCGCGGCCGGTCTGCTCGAGGTGGACGAAGTCTGGGCCATCGGAGGTGCCCAGTCCCTGGCCGCCATGGCCTACGGACTGATCGATGGCGAGGACGAGCTGGAACCCGTGAACACCGTGACCGGTCCGGGCAACATCTTTGTGGCGATGGCCAAGCGTCAGCTGCGCTCCATCGTGGGAGTGGACGCTGAGGCGGGTACCACCGAGATCGCGATCATTGCCGATGACAGCGCCGATGCCCGTTTTGTGGCTGCGGACCTGATTTCCCAGGCCGAACACGATCCGGATGCGGGGTCGGTGCTGATCACCGATTCTTCCGAGTTCGCTGAAGCCGTCGAAGCCGAATTGGCCACGCAGGTGGCCGAGGCCAAGCACCAGGAACGCATTGGCATCGCCTTGCGCGGCCCGCAGTCCGGTGTGGTGCTCACCGACAACCTGGAACGCTCCATCGAGGTCGCCGATGCCTACGCCGCCGAACACCTCGAAATCCACACCGAGAACGCCCGCGAAGTAGCTGGCCGAGTACGCAATGCCGGGGCCATCTTCATCGGCTCCTACAGCCCCGTCCCGCTGGGTGACTACGCGGCCGGATCCAATCACGTGCTGCCGACCGGTGGCACGGCGGTCTTCAACTCTGGTCTCCACGCGGCGTCGTTCATGAAGGCCGTGCAGGTCATCGAGTACAGCCAGAACGCGTTGGCGGAGCTCGAGGACGACATCGTGGCTCTCGCGACGAGCGAGGACCTGCCGGCCCACGGTCGCGCTGTGACCATCCGCTCCGAAGCATCCGGCCGGGAAGGCTGATCCGTGCACTGCCCGTTCTGCCGACACAACGACTCCAAGGTGGTCGATTCCCGCACCACCGATGACGGCACCGCCATTCGACGGCGCCGTCAGTGCACGGAGTGCGGGCGCCGGTTCTCCACGCTGGAAACCACCTCAATCTCGGTGATCAAACGCTCCGGCGTTACCGAACCGTTCGACCGTCAGAACATCGTCAACGGCGTGCGCAAGGCG
Organism: Kocuria atrinae C3-8; assembly: GCF_000286355.1. Lineage (GTDB taxonomy): Bacteria > Actinomycetota > Actinomycetes > Actinomycetales > Micrococcaceae > Kocuria > Kocuria atrinae_A. Next base: position 30,347 of record NZ_AJXN01000004.1, read on the forward strand.
TGCCAGGTCGCCCGGTGAGCGAGGACGACCTGGCCATGCTCGCCCAGGAGGTCGAGGAATCGGTGCGGGCCTCGGGCTCGGCCGAGATTGACGCCCACGACGTGGGGCTTGCCATCCTGACCCCGCTGCGCCGCCTGGACGTGGTGGCCTACTTGCGGTTCGCATCCGTTTATCAGGCGTTCGAGGGTCTCGAGGACTTCGAGCGCGCCATCGACGTGCTGCGCGATCAGCAGGCCGAGCTGGCCGGCCAGCAGACCTTGGTTCCTGACACCTCCCGGCGCAACACCGCTCCCGCCGCACGACGCCGCCCGGCGCGCAAGCCATCGCAAGG
>NZ_AJXN01000005.1 GCF_000286355.1 Kocuria atrinae C3-8
CTCATCGGTGGATCAAGGCTTAGACAGACATATGACATGCCGCAGGGGCGTGGGGATGAGTTCCCCGCGCCCTGTGGCATGATCTGTATCACTGACACGGGGTGCCGCACGAGCGGCTGAGATGACACCCGTTGAACCTGATCTAGCTCGTACTAGCGAAGGGAATGTCGTGACTACTGCGCATTCTGATTCTTTGACCGTGCCCCGCGTGCTCTCGATTGCCGGAACCGATCCCACGGGTGGCGCCGGCCAAGCCGCTGATCTGAAATCCATTGCCGCGATGGGCGGCTACGGGATGAACGTGATCACCGCGGTGGTCGCCCAGAACACGACCGGGGTGATCGACATTCACACGCCGCCCGTCGAAATCCTCCGGGCCCAACTCGAGGCCGTGAGTTCCGATGTCACGCTGGACGCCGTCAAGGTGGGCATGCTCGGTTCGGTCGACGTGATCGAAACCGTGCGGGATTGGCTTGCAGAGGTGAAGCCTCCCGTGACCGTGGTGGACCCCGTGATGGTGGCGACCGCCGGCGGTCGGTTATTGAAGGCGGAAGCGGAAACAGCACTGATGTCGTTGTTGCCCCTGGCCGACCTGATCACTCCGAACCTGCCCGAACTTGCGGTGCTGGCCGATGCGCCCACGGCAACCACGTGGGACGAAGCGCTCGAGCAGGGACGTTCGGTGGCCGAGCGGTTCGGGGCGCGCATCCTGGTCAAGGGCGGCCACCTGCCGGGTTCCCGGACGCCGGATGCACTTCTCGAACCGGGTCGCACCGAGCCGGTGGTGACCTTCGACGATCCCCGGGTGGAGACCTCCAATACGCACGGCACCGGATGCTCACTGTCCTCCGCCATTGCCACGCTCATCGCGCGCACGGGGGACTGGGCTGGTGCCGTGGGTGCTGCTCGCACATGGTTGCGCGGAGCCCTCGAGCACGCTGACAGCCTCAACGTGGGGCACGGCAACGGGCCCGTGCACCACTTCCACCATGTGCAGTCTGTGTTGGAGCACGGGGAGTCCAGCGAACGCTTCACCGACGCGCTGTGGCGCGACTGCGCGGGTGTGCGCCGGGAGATCAACGAATTGGAGTTCATCGCTCAGCTGGCGGACGGTTCCCTGCCTCCGAGACGTTCGAGTGGTACATGGACCAGGACATGCAGTACCTGGACGTGTACTCCCGTGCCTGGCGGCGTTGGCTGCGGCGGCACCGGAGGAGACCGAACGAGAGTTCTTCGCCGGGGGAGCGGCGGAGGTCGTCACCGTGGAGTCCGCTCTTCACCGGGCGCGGCTGGGCGAGTCAGAACCCCTTCCGCCTTCAGAAGTGACCCGCACCTACACGGACTTCCTGTTGGCAGCCACGGGCAGTGAGCCCTACGCGGTGGGCGCTGCCGCGGTGCTGCCGTGCTACTGGCTCTACGCGGCAGTGGGAAGCGCGCTCACGGAGAAGGCCCGGGACGCTGGACTGGACCCGCACCCGTACGGGGACTGGTTGGCCACCTATGACGCGCCGGACTTCCAACTGGCTACCGAACGAGCTCGCGATATCGTGGATCGCGCCGCCAAGACCGCGGACCCAGCCACCCGGAAACGGATGCGGGACGCCTTCATGCGCGCGTGCGAATTGGAACTGCGGTTCTTCGCCGAGCCCGTTCGACGCGCCGGGGCACGCTCGTTTGCCGTAGCTTCCACGCATCGGGTAGTCTAGATTTTCGGTGCCGGGTACCAACGTGTGTGTGGACAGTTAAATCCACCGCGTCAGGCGGCACATTCGGGTTCACCTCCTGTTCGATGCGAAAGCCACGCGAGGCGCGGTCAGTTCTGACCGCCGCGACGTGATGTCTCGACATTCGTGGTCCTCCAGGTGTGTTCCCGTCCTTACACGTAGTCCATAGATGTCGAGAGAAGTGAGTTCCCAAGTGGTGTACGCGATTGTCCGCGCAGGCGGCCGCCAGGAGAAGGTTTCCGTTGGAGACCTCGTGACCCTTGACCGCGTCGCCGGCGAGGCAGGCAGCACCATTCAGCTTCCTGCGCTGCTGCTGGTCGATGGGGACAAGGTCACCTCCGATGCCAAGACCCTGGCCAACGTCAAGGTCACTGCCGAGATCATTGAAGACCTTCGCGGTCCCAAGATCTCGATCATGAAGTACAAGAACAAGACCGGGTACAAGAAGCGTCAGGCTTCCGCGCCGAGCTGACGACCGTCAAGGTCACCGGCATCGACGCCTGAGTCACCCCGTCCCGTCAATTTTTATACGAAGGTAGGCACACACCATGGCACATAAGAAGGCGCGAGCTCCACTCGCAACGGTCGTGACTCGAACGCTCAGTACCTGGGCGTGAAGCGTTTTGGCGGTCAGACCGTCAGCGCCGGTGAGATCCTGGTTCGCCAGCGCGGCACCCACTTCCACCCGGGCCTGAACGTCGGCCGCGGCAAGGACGACACCCTGTTCGCCCTGTCCGCCGGTGCTGTCGAGTTCGGCACCCGCCGGGGTCGTCGCGTGGTCAACATCCAGACCGCCGAGTAATTATCTTTCGGACCCCAGGGTCCACCCGCTGTCCGCCGGTCTCCGGCGGGTGGCGACCACTAAAGGTGGGCGCGAAATGCGCTCACCCTTTAGTCTTTACAACTAGAGGTGTTCGCTGCGCACTTGCGGCAGCGTAGGCACTGAGGACTTTAAGGAGCCCCGTGGCCAGTTTTGTCGATCGAGTCATCGTGCACGCTACTGGCGGCAATGGCGGTCACGGTTGCGTGTCCATTCGCCGTGAGAAGTTCAAGCCGCTCGGTGGACCCGACGGTGGCAACGGTGGAGACGGCGGTTCCGTGATTCTTCGCGTGGACGGCCAGTCCACTACGCTGCTGGGTTTCCACCACTCGCCGCACCAGAAGGCTCCCAACGGAGAGCCGGGTAAGGGTGATCTTCGCCACGGATTCAAGGGTCAAGATTTGATTCTGTCCGTCCCCGATGGAACGGTTGTGAAAGATCGCCAGGGGAACGTGCTGGCGGATCTGCTGGGCGAAGGCACCGAGTACGTGATCGCCAGCGGCGGCCACGGCGGCCTGGGAAACGCAGCACTGGCATCCCAGAAGCGCAAGGCTCCCGGTTTCGCACTGCTGGGTACCCCCGGTGCGGAACAAGAAGTCGAACTCGAGCTGAAATCCATTGCGGACATCGCTCTGGTGGGCTTCCCGTCCGCGGGCAAATCCAGTTTGATCGCGGCCATGAGCGCGGCCCGTCCCAAAATCGCGGATTACCCCTTCACCACTCTGGTTCCCAACCTGGGTGTGGTGCAGGCCGGTGACACGCGATTCACCGTGGCGGACGTTCCCGGTCTGATTCCCGGAGCCTCGCAGGGCAAGGGATTGGGACTGGAGTTCCTGCGCCACGTGGAGCGTTGCGCCGCACTGGTGCACGTGATCGACTGCGCGACCCTGGAACCCGGGCGTGACCCGCTCACCGACCTGGACGCGTTGGAGGCCGAACTGGCCCACTACGCACACGACATTCAGGACGACGCTCAGGACACGGTGCCGTTGACGGAGCGCCCCCGCATGGTGGTGCTCAACAAGATCGACGTGCCGGAGGCCCGTGAACTGGCGGACTTCATCCGCCCGGATCTCGAGAAGCGCGGTTACCGCGTGTTCGAGGTGTCCACGGCATCCCACGAGGGATTGCGGCAGCTGGGCTTCGCCATGGCGGAGCTCGTGGCCGAGTCCCGTGCGGAGAACGCACCGGAGGAAGCCGAAGAGCAGACCCGCGTGGTGCGGCCGGAGCCGGTGCGCAAGCGCCGCGGTGAGCACCGCAAGGGCTTCACCATCTCCCGTGATGACCGCGGGGGAGAGCCCATGTGCACGTGCGTGGCGAGAAGCCCGAGCGTTGGGTGCAACAGACAGATTTCAACAATGACGAAGCCGTGGGTTATCTCGCGGACCGCTTCGCCAAGCTGGGTGTCGAGGACGAACTGTTCCGATCCGGCGCCCGTCCCGGTGACGCGGTGTTGATTGGCCCCGAAGACAATGGCGTGGTCTTCGATTGGGAACCCACCATGGTGGGAGGCGCGGAGCTGTTGGGCGGCCCGCGCGGTACGGACTTGCGGTTGGACGAAACGAACCGTCCTACGCGTCGTGAAAAGCGCGAACAGTTCTACGACCGCATGGACGCCAAGGCCGAGGCTCGCGCCGAGCTCGAGGCCGAACGCAAGGCAGGTGTCTGGACCGAGTCAGTGGACCAGGCACGCAGCCGCCAAACTGATCAGCGTCGAAAGGATCTCCCCGAGCATGAGTGAAAAAACGACCACCGAAAAGATTGACGTCGCAGCTGTCGAACAGGATGCGGCCAAGTCGGCTATGCAGCTGAGCACGGAGAACCGCGGCAAGAACCGCCGCTCTCCGATCACCGAACGCGCCAGCTGCCCCAGGCACGACGCGTGGTAGTCAAGGTGGGATCGTCTTCGCTGACCTCAGTCGAGACTCCATCGACGAGAACGCACTCCGCAGCATTGTGGATGCTCTCGGCGGTGCGAAGGCTCGCGGCACGGACGTCATCTTCGTCTCCTCGGGTGCGATCACCGCCGGCCTGTCCCCGTTGGGTCTGGCCAAGCGCCCCAAGGATCTCTCCACCAAGCAGGCTGCGGCCTCCGTGGGGCAGGGACTGTTGATCTCGCGCTACACCGACTACTTCGCCCGCTACGGCATCACCGTGGGCCAGGTTCTGGTGACCGCCGAGGACCTCATGCGTCACTCGCAGTACAAGAACGCGCACCGTCAGATCGAGCGTCTGCTGGACCTGGGCATCCTGCCCATCGTCAACGAGAACGACGCCGTGGCCACCCACGAGATCAAGTTCGGCGACAACGACCGCATCGCAGCGCTCGTGGCGCACCTGATCAAGGCTGACGCGCTCTTGCTGCTCTCCGACGTGGACGCGCTTTACACCAAGCCTCCGAAGGACGGCGGCGAACGCATCGCACGCATCGACGATCCGATCGCGGATCTCGAAGGCGTGGAGATCGGTTCCGTGGGTCGCGTGGGCGTGGGCTCCGGCGGCATGGTGACCAAGGTGCAGGCGGCGCGCATCGCCGCGGCGTCGGGCATTCCCGCCCTGGTGACCTCGGCGGCAACATCGAGCAGGCCCTGGCGGGCGAGGACGTGGGCACCTGGTTCTCCACCACCGGTGTCGCCGCAATGTGCGTCTGTTGTGGCTGGCGCACCTGGCCGACATCAAGGGCACGCTGACCCTCGACGACGGCGCCGTGGAGGCTATTCGCGGTCGTCGCTCCTTGCTGGCGGCCGGCGTCAACGACGTGAGCGGCAAGTTCACCGCGGGAGATCCCGTGTCCATGGTGGACAAGGACGGCAACGAGGTTGCTCATGGCCTGATCAACTACGGCTCCGACGAAGTGCCCGGCATGCTGGGCAAGCGCACGGACGAGCTGGGCGACGAGTTCGGTGAAGAATTCGCCCGCGAGCTCATCCACGTGGACAACTTGGTGACGCTGCGTCCGCGCTCTGCCAAGACCAAGCTCAAGCAGAGCCCCGCAAAGTAACTCACGCACGAATTTACGAGAAGTACGCTTATTGAGGCGCCTCCCAAGGGCGCCACACCGACCAACATCCAGGAGGACTCTTGGCCGAGAAGAACACTTCAGTACTGACCGCGCAGGAAACGTTTGGCGAGGACCCCGTGGTGGGCGTCGGCCTCATGGCCGACGACGCTCGCCAGGCCGCACGTGGGCTCGCACGAGCACCGCGTGCGTGGAAGGACCGCGCGTTGCTGCTCATGGCACAGCGCATCGAAGAACGATCCGACGTCATCCTCGAGGCGAACGGCAAGGATCTGGAGCGCGGACGTCAGAACGACATCTCGCCGGCGCTGCTGGACCGGCTCAAGCTCGACCCTGCCCGGATCAAGGGACTGGCCGAAGCGCTTCGTGAGCTGGCCGCACTGCCGGATCCGGTGGGTACCGTTGTGCGCGGCCAGACCCTGGCTAACGGCCTGCGCCTGCGTCAGATTCGCGTGCCCATCGGCGTGGTGGGTGTGATCTACGAAGCTCGCCCCAACGTGACCGTGGATATCGCGGGCATCGCCGTGAAGTCCGGTAACGCTGCCATGCTGCGCGGCGGTTCCGCCGCACTGGAATCCAACCGCGCACTCGTGGGTATCCTGCGTGACGCTCTCGCGGATGCCAAGCTGCCCGTGGACTGCGTCCAGACCGTGGACGACTACGGTCGCGACGGCGCCAACGCCTGATGGGTGCCCGCGGCAAGGTGGACGTGTTGGTCCCCCGCGGTGGTCGCGGACTGATCCAGTCCGTGGTCAAGAACGCCACCGTGCCCGTCATTGAGACCGGTGAGGGCAACGTGCACGTATTCATCGACGAATCGGCAGATCCGCAGATGGCCGAGAAGATCGCGGTGAATTCCAAAACACACCGCACCTCGGCGTGCAACTCCGCGGAGACCCTGCTGCTGCACTCCAAGTCGACGGCGGGCAAGCAGGTCTTGGCCGCTCTCGACAAGGCTGGTGTGAAATTGCACGTGGATGAGCGAGCGGCAGAACTGCTGCCCCCGGGTTCGGACCACTTGCAGGCCACCGAAGAGGACTGGGCTACCGAGTACCTGGGTATGGAAATGGCCGTCAAGGTCGTGGATTCCCTGGACGAGGCTCTCGACCACATCGTCAAATACTCCACCGGCCACACCGAGTCCATCGTGACCAACAACCTGGCCAACGCGGAGCGCTTCACGGCGGAGAACGACTCGGCGGCCGTGATGGTCAACGCGTCCACGCGGTTCACCGACGGTGGCGAGTTCGGACTGGGCGCAGAGGTGGGAATTTCCACCCAAAAGATGCACGCCCGCGGTCCCATGGGCTTGGAAGAACTGACCACCACCAAGTGGGTTGTCCAAGGTGACGGCCACGTGCGCTCCTGACAAGTACCATGTAACCAACCGCCTCCGGGCGGATCGCACTGTTGACACCGGAACCGCCCGGTAGCAGAAGGGAAACCGCACAGACATGTTGCACCTGTTGAACAACGCCGCTCTGGTCGCCGAAGAAGGCGGACACCACGTGGTGAACGAACTGCCCATCCCCACGGAGATGTTCGGCGTGATCGCGTTCATCTTGTTCATCCTCATGCTGATCGCAACGGTTTCCTTCTCATCCCGTGGAAAGAGCCCGGAGATCGGCGAGTACGAGGACCCGTCGGAACTGCCCGCCAACGAGCGTGCAATGATCAACGACCTCAACTCGCCGCGTCACCACTGAGTCGTCGGTAGTACTAACTGCGTGAATCCGAACGATTCTTCAGCCGTGGCTGAAGGCACCGAACTGCACATCCCACCGCGCCAGCCGGGTAAAACCCGGCTGGGCGTGATGGGTGGCACTTTTGACCCCATTCACCACGGCCACCTTGTGGCGGCCTCCGAGGTCGCCTCGGTCTTCGACCTGGACGAAGTGGTTTTCGTTCCCACTGGTCAACCGTGGCAGAAGGCCGGCAAGCAGGTGTCGGACGCCGAGCACCGCTATCTGATGACGGTAGTTGCTACGGCGTCCAACCCGCGCTTCACGGTGTCCCGTGTGGACATCGACCGTGAGGGTCCCACCTACACCATTGACACGCTGCGGGACCTGTCGCGGCTGCGCCCCGATGCGCAGTTGTTCTTCATCACCGGTGCGGATGTCATGGGGGAGATCCTTACCTGGAAGGGTACGGACGAGCTCTGGGACCTGGCGCACTTCGTGGGTGTCACCCGTCCCGGACACGAGCTCGCTGCACCCGTGGGGTCATCCAGCGTTTCCCTGCTGAATGTTCCAGCCATGGCGATTTCTTCCACGGATTGTCGTGCACGAGTCGAAGAGGGCAAACCCGTCTGGTACCTCGTGCCGGACGGTGTGGTCCAGTACATCAATAAATACGGTCTCTATGTTCAGGACGAGAACACATCGACCACCTCCCTGGCGATCACCGAACGTAATGCCGAGAGTGGACAGCAGGAAACCAGCAGGAGCATGTCGTGAGTGAGCCCCGTTCCGAGAAGAACAAGCCCGAGACTCCCGGGGATCCGCAGGAACCGGTCTCGTCCGGATCCGCGAACTCCGAGTCCACCCAGGATGAGGGCGGAAACAAAGTCGCACCCTGGACCTCCGACATTCCCCAGGTGCCCGGTCCCGCACCCATGATCGAGTTGGACAGCCTGTGGACTCGGGGCCGGTCAAGCCGCTGGGCCCGCGTCGTCTGGCCAGGCTCCAGCGCGAAATGGCCGCTCACGCCAAGGAGATCCAGGAAGCCGAACAGGCCAACAGCGGTGAAGTGGACCAAGATCTGCTGATGAAGCAGCAACGGTTCGCGGAACTGGCGATGCGTGCCGCTGCGGCGAATGAACAGGACCGCAAGGACGCTGAAGCTGCCCTGCGAGCCGCTGAAGCCGAAACCAGTGGCGGTGCCGAAACAGGATCCGTCGAGGCAGCTGAACAGGACACCATCACGGTTTCGTTCCCTCAGTCCACGCCCATGGGCTCTTCCTTGGCCGCGGATCCCTTGACGGTGGACCCCGGACAGTTCCCGAGCTCGCCGATCGTCCCGACTTCTGGCCCGCATACCGTGTCGATCAATCTGGTTCCGGCGTCTCCCGCACGCGCGCAGACTACGACCGCAACGGCTTCCGAGAAATCGACCGCGACGGCGACCGAAGCGCAACCCGCCGGTCGGGACGAACCCGCACGAACGGCGTCGTCGTCCCAGGATCGCGCACCTGAAGCCGGACAGTCGACCGCAACCCCACGCGAGGCTGACGTCGAGGCGCCGCCCGTGGCGACTCCCGGCGCGCCCGAACCGATGCCCTCGGAACAGGTCAGTCCTCCGGGCACGCCCGTGCGCGCGGTGGACGCTCAGGGGCTGGAACTGCTCGACCCCAACGATTACAAGCAGAAATCGGGTGCGCTGGTCCCGCTGCTCGTGCTGTTGTTCCTGGTCATTGACGCACTCATCGCGGTGCTCATCATCTTTGTGCTCTAAATCTTTAGTCTCTGAAAGGACTCACCCCTCTGTGACTGCATTTCCCGAATCTGTCGAGATCATTCGCACTGCCGCCCTGGCCGCGGACGAGAAGAAGGCCGAGAACATCGTGGCGTTCGACGTCAGCGAATCCCTGGCGATCACGGACGCGTTCATGGTCGCGTCCGCCCCGAATGAACGACAGGTCTCCTCAGTGGTCGATGCCATTGAGGACAAGCTCATCCAGGAGCACAAGGTCAAGCCGCTGCGTCGCGAAGGCAGGGGAGAAGGCCGCTGGGTGCTGCTCGATTTCGGTGACATCGTGATCCACGTGCTTCACGACGAGGACCGCGCCTTCTACGCCCTGGAGCGACTCTGGGGCGACAGCCCCAAGATCTCGTTGAACCTTCCCGAGCAGGCGGCCACCACGAACGCCGACGCCGCTCCGGACACCTCCCACGCCGAATAACGGCCTGGTTTCCAGGCGGCCACGCGGGGGCAAACTCGATTTGCACGGCGGGTAAATGACTGTCTAGGATAAATGCGTTGCCCACGGGGAACGCCGCGGAAAACGTACGAACAACCGGCAACGGTTGGGTGTATGGACTGTGGTAAAGTCTTCGAGGTAATGCACGGGGCTATGGCGCAGCTGGTAGCGCACCTGCATGGCATGCAGGGGTCAGGGGTTCGAGTCCCCTTAGCTCCACAACTGAATATCGAGAAATGCCCCGCCTGTTGGCGGGGCATTTCTGTATATCTTGGTCGCGCTGGCTGGGGGACTCACGGGTTAAAGGCCAAAATGTG
>NZ_AJXN01000006.1 GCF_000286355.1 Kocuria atrinae C3-8
CCCGGACCGATCGGTCCGGGATTTTTCGCTGTCTGACTGATTTTCTGACCCAGGCCTGACCTCAGGCGGTGCGACGCCAATCGCTCCTGGAGCACGCGTTCCTCGAAGATCTCTTCCCGGAACTCGGCAGGACACATCAGAGCGGGGTCTTGTGCCAGCAGTGAACGCTCTGGGGTTGAAACTCCCGGCGTTTTAGGCTGGATCCATGGCTACTGTAGACATCACCCAAGACACTCTGGGCCAGACCATTTCCGACAACGACATCGTCCTGTTGGACTGGTGGGCAGACTGGTGCGGCCCCTGCAAGCAGTTCGCTCCGACCTACGAGGCCGCATCCGAGAAGCACTCCGACATCGTGTTCGGCAAGGTGGACACTGAGGACCAGCAGGGATTGGCTGCCGCAGCGCAGATTTCCTCGATCCCCACCCTCATGGCTTTCCGCGAGGGCATCCTGGTGTTCTCCCAGCCCGGCGCCATGCCGGCCAACTCCCTGGATCAGGTCATTGACGCAGTCAAGGGCTTGGACATGGAAGAGGTCCGCGCCGAGGTCGAGAAGCAGGCCGCCGAGGGCGAGCAGGCCAACTGACCCAGCACAAAGCTTAACCGCTCAGGGGCGCTCTCCACGTGGAGACGCCCCTGAGTTTTTTTATGAGCTTCTGAACGGACGCACGCTGACACGTCAGCAGCCCACCCTTGACTTCAGCGCAGGCACTTACGCAGCGGTCACACCGAGCAGCGATCCGATGAGGAACGTGGCGCCGAGGGCCAGCGCACCACCGATGACCACTCGCGTGGCGGCACGTCCCACGTGCGGTGTGCCTCCCAAGCGTGCGCCGAGGGTGCCCGTGATTGCCAGGGCAGCGAGCACCGCCACGAACGTCACGGGGATCCGCCATTCGGGCGGCGGCAACAGGATCGCGAGCATGGGCAGGAACGAACCGAGCAGGAATGCCAGTGCCGAGGCCCAGGCTGCTGCCCACGGGCTCGGGATGTCTTCCGGATCGATGCCCAACTCGGCATCCAGGTGCGCCAAAAGCGCATTGCGCTCGGTGAGTTCCACGGCCACCCGCCGCGCAGTGTCTTCCGAGAGCCCGCGCGAACGGTAAATGTCAGTCAGTTCCTGGAGCTCGGCCTCCGGCATCTCCGTGAGCTCGCGTTCTTCCTTGGCAATCAAGGCTTCTTGAGAGTCCTTTTGGCTGGAGACGGACACGTACTCACCGAGGGCCATGGACAGGGCACCACCGATTACCGCGGCCGAGCCGGCCACCAGGATGGGCCACGAACTGGCCGTTGCGCCGGCAACTCCGACCACCGTGGCCGCCACGGATACGATTCCGTCATTCGCACCCAGAACCCCGGCGCGGAGTTTATTGAGTTTTTCGCCGTACTTGTCATTGTGAGGTTCGGCGATCACGTGCTCGCTCATGCCTCAAGTGTGCTCCGGCATCGGCACGTTAGCTAGCTAGGTTAACCAATCCTCAGTTGGTAACGAGCCGACCCGAATCATGCGAGCGCCGTCAGTGCCAGCGGTGATCCGCCGGGGCGAGCCGGGGGCCGAACGATGGTTTGCGGTGACCGCTGGCCTTGAGTAATCGCACCACTCGTTGGCGGTGTCCTCGCCACGGTTCCAGGAGTTCTTCCATGCGCTCGTCCGAACCCGGGGCTCCGTCGAAGAACCAACAGACGTAGTCGGCCAGGTGGTAGTCGCGCACGCTAATGCCGTCAGGGTCCGCATGCGTGCACTGGGTGATTTCCGCCGCGGTCCACACTCCGACCCCACTGAGGGTTTGTAGCTTGGCGCGCACCACTGCGGGGTCCTCGATCAGTCCCAGCCGTTCAAGGGCACTCGCCCGGTGAACTACTCGCATGACGGTGGCGGAACGGTGAGGATCCACGCCGCGCGGTGCCACTGCCATGATGGAATCGTGCGCCATCGTTCGGCTGTGGGTGGCACGAACATCCCGGCCGGGGCGGGTCCCGGTGCCGGTTCGCCCGCCAGTCCGACCAAGTAGCGATAGGCACGGATGGCCTCGATGGCGGTGACGCGTTGCTCGATGATCGCGATGACTGCGCGGTCTGTCACGGCGCCGGTGGCCGGCAACCGAAGTCCAGGGTGACGACGCCGCGCCAGCCGCAATTGTTCCGGGAGCAAGTCGTAGGCGGGGGAGCTTTCGAACGCGGTCCAGTCGTCCGCGGCACCGCACCAATTGGGTGCGCTGCTGATCCACTCGGAGGCGCCGGGACCCCAGGCATCGACCACGATGTCCCGCTCCAACGCTGCCACGTTCGAGCCGCCCGGAACTCGAGTGAACCGAGCGGAGACGGCCAGGCCCTGGTGTCTGGCGGTGATCCACACGCACTCGGGCGACAGGACCCGCACGGTGGGGTCGTTCTTGCCCCGGCCAAGGACCGATAATGTCTGCCCCAGGTGCACCGGCCGCGCGGGGACCACCGGAGCCGAACGGGCTCCGATGCGGAATGCTGCGCGAGAACAGCGGGGGCTTCCAAGGACATGTTCGTCATCATTGCACGCACCCACGACACGCATAAGCGGGTCCGCCCACGTGGGGTGCCACCCCCGACTGCCACTGGCAGGACCGCGAAATTAGAGTCGTTTACATGTTCATCTACGTGTTGGATGCCTGGGATATCCTGCCCTCGTCTGTTACCCACGTGAGGAATTCCTGTGTCCACTTCGTTCGCGCGTGCCACACCCACCAGGGGTGGAATGTGGGTTCGGAAGGGTGGAACTAGCAGCCTCACACGTTGGTTGCCGCTCCTGACTGCCCTAGCCTTCACGCTTCTGTACGCGCTTTTCTCGCTCACGCAGTGGCACCGCTGGGACGTGCCTCGTGGGACAACGCGATCTTCACCCAACTGCTGCAGTCCTACGCCGCCGGCGAGCCTCCCGTGGTGAACATCAAAGGTCACGGGTTCAATCTGCTCGGCGATCACTTCCACCCGTTGTTGGCGGTGCTGGCGCCCGTCTACTGGTTGTTCCCCTCCGCCCTGACGCTGATGATCATCCAGGATGGTCTGCTGGGGATCTCCGTGGGGGTCGTCACCTGGTGCGCCGTGAGAGCCCTTCGACCGGCACCCGCCGCTGCGATCGGGGTGGCCTACGGACTGAGCTTCGGTCTGCAGGGTGCGCTGGCCGTACAGTTCCACGAAATCTCGCTCGCCGTACCTCTCCTGCTCTCGCCATGAGCGCACTGAGGGAACGGCGGTGGCTCTCAGCCACCTTGTGGAGTGCCCCGGTTGCCCTGGTCAAGGAGGATCTGGGGATGACGGTTGCCGCCCTCGGCGCGGTGATGTTCGCTCACGCGTTCAGGCCCACCGCGCGGCTTTCGGGCCGGCTGCTGGGCCGGGTGTACGAACCGGCGACCGGGCGCGGGCCGGGTGCGCGAGCGGCGTCGTCGTCGGAATTCAGTACGGCACTGAGCCGGACGGCGCAGCAGCCGGCCATGCTGGGAGCCCTCCTGATGCTGTGGGGTGTGGGGCTGAGCCTCCTGGCGATCTGGGTCGTGCTCCCCGGACTCAACCCCAACGATTCGTTCGCGTACGCGGACAAGCTGGACATCGCCGGAATCCTGCGCGACCCGGCCGGCGCGGTGATTTCCCTGTTCGTTCCTGAACAGAAGCTGGGCACGTGGCTGCTCACGATCGCCGCGGGTGCGGTGATCGTGGTGCGCTCACCACTGGCCCTGGTCGCTCTACCCACGCTCGCGTGGCGCATGCTCTCACCCAATCACGGCTACTGGGGTCCGGGTTGGCATTACAACGCGGTGATCATGCCCATCATCTTCATCGCCCTGGTCGACGCCGTGGTGAGACTTCGCGCCGCCGGCGCAGGGGCCCGTGTGTCGCGGACACTCGCGAAAATCGGCCCCTGGGCCGCCCTGGTCGTCGCGCTCACCGTGGCCACCCAGCAGCCGCTGTCTCAGTTGGCTACGGAGGAGGCCTGGCGCGACGACCCACGAGCCGGTATCAAGCACGCCACGGTTCAGGCTGTGCCGGAAGGTGCATCCGTGGCCACCGACCTGACGCTGATCAACGGGCTGGTGTCCCGAGCGGACGTGCACTGGATCGGAAATCTCGGCGATCCCGCCCCCGAGTACGTGGTGATCGACCGTGAAGGTGGCACATGGGGAGAGGATCCTCCGCAGCGTCCCACCGAGTACGCGGAGGAACTGTACGGAGAGACGTATGTCACCGTACGTGACGAGGGGAACATCATTCTGCTCAAGCAGGAGTCTCCGTAACGCAACGAAGTGCGCTAGACTGGGGCGTTATCATTCCGGTTTTTCTGTCCTCATTAAATCGTTTCGCCGTAGCAGGCATGTCGATCAGAGGCACACGCGGTAGGACCGCACGCGCCGGTGTCAATCATTTCCACCCCACCGAAGCGAGGTTCACCCATGCCTACTGAATCCACCCCTGAAACTGCTGCAGAGCTTGAGACGACCACTACTACCGAGGCTCCCCAGGACGCTGAAAGCGCTCCCGAGCCCGCCGAATCCAAGCCCGACACCCCCACCTTCGCCGAACTCGGCGTTGACGGCCGCATCCTGGCAGCCCTCGACGACGTCGGCTACGAGTATCCCTCACCCATTCAGGCAGCCACCATCCCCGCTCTGCTGAGTGGCCGCGATGTGGTGGGCCTGGCCCAGACCGGTACCGGTAAGACCGCGGCCTTCGCGGTTCCGGCGCTGTCCAAGCTGGCGGAACTGTCCGACCTGCACGGCCCGCAGCGCTCCACCCGCGTGCTGGTGCTGGCCCCCACTCGTGAGCTCGCGCTGCAGGTGGCAGAGGCCTTCGGCTCCTACGCAACGCACCTGGACGACTTCACCGTGCTGCCCGTCTACGGCGGCTCCTCCTATGGCCCGCAGCTGGCTGGCCTGCGCCGCGGCGCGCAGGTCGTGGTGGGTACCCCCGGTCGCGTGATCGACCACCTGAGCAAGGGATCCCTCAAGCTCGACGACATCGCCTACGTGGTGTTGGACGAGGCCGACGAGATGCTCCGCATGGGTTTCTCCGAGGATGTCGAGAAGATCCTCAGCCAGACCCCGGAGGAGAAGCAGGTTGCCTGTTCTCCGCGACCATGCCCAAGGCCATCCGCCGGATCGCTCAGCAGTACCTGCGCGATCCCAAGGAGATCACGGTCAAGGCCAAGACCACCACGGGAACCAACACCCGTCAGCGCTTCATGCAGGTCATGGGCCCGCACAAGCTGGACGCCATGACTCGCGTGCTCGAGGTCGAGGACTACGACGGCGTGATCGTCTTCGTCCGAACCAAGGCCGCCACCGAGGAAATCGCCGACAAGCTCAAGGCTCGCGGTTACACCGCCGCCGCGATCAACGGTGACATCCCGCAGAACCTGCGTGAGCGCACCGTGGACTCGCTGCGTGACGGCAAGGTGGACATCCTGGTCGCCACCGACGTCGCCGCACGCGGCCTGGACGTCGAGCGCATCTCCCTGGTCGTCAACTACGACATCCCCCACGACACCGAGTCCTACGTGCACCGCATCGGCCGTACCGGCCGCGCGGGACGCAAGGGTGAGGCCATTCTCTTCATGACCCCGCGGGAGAAGTACCTGCTGCGCGCCATCGAGAAGGCCACGCGTCAGCCGGTCGAGCAGATGCGCATGCCGTCCGTGGAGGACGTCAACCGCACCCGCAAGGAGAATTTCGCGAACCAGATCGCGGAGACCATCGAGTCCGAGGACCTCTCCTTCTTCCGCGAGCTCGTGGAACAGTACGAGAACGAGCACGACGTGGATGCCGCTGAGATCGCCGCAGCGCTCGCCGTGATCGCTCAGGCCGGTCGCCCGTTCCTGGCCGAAGAGCTCCCCGAGCTGCCGCAGCGCAAGCGCGACCGTGACCGTCGTGAGGGCTCTGACGGCCCCGTGGCGGCGGTGGACGTCGCGGCGGACCCGAGGCCGGCATGCGCACCTACAAGCTGGCCGTGGGCCATCGTGACCGCGTGGCACCGGGTGCCATCGTGGGCGCGCTGACCCATGAGGGCGGATTGAACGGTTCGCAAATCGGTGCGATCGACATTCACCCCAACTTCACGTTGGTGGGCCTGTCCGAGAACCTGCCCGCGGGCACCATGGACAAGCTGTCCAACACCCGCATCAACGGCTCCCCGATTCGCATCCAGGAGGATCGCGGACCCGGTGGTGGCGGCGGCTCCCGCGGAGGTTCCCGTGAGGGTGGCCGGTTCCGCGACCGTGACGGTGACCGCGGTGGTCGTTTCGACCGTGGCGGCCGCTCGGATCGCGGTGGCGACCGTGGTGGAGACCGCGGAGGCTTCCGCGGTGGTGACCGTCCGCGCAGCGGTGGTTCCTCGTACCAGGATCGTCCGCGCAAGAAGGGCTTCCCCAAGGGCAATGGCGGCTTCCGCGACCGCTGATAGACCCCGCTGACCGCCCGATTCAGGGCGGTTGGCACCCCGCGGATACTCTGCGGATTCGGCGAGTTCACCTCGTTTTTGCAACTCGCCGAAATGCTGTTAGAGTTTTCCGCGTTGCCCCGATAGCTCAGTGGTAGAGCGCATCTTGGTAAGATGGAGGTCCCGGGATCGATTCCCGGTCGGGGCTCTCATGATGAGGGCCTGCGGCTTGTGCAAACGAGCCGCAGGTTCGTTCATGAAATGGCGGTGTAGCTCAGCTGGTTAGAGCGCACGACTCATAATCGTGAGGTCGACGGATCGAGCCCGTCCACCGCTACTTTCAAGGCGTCGTTCCACACGGAACGGCGTCTTTTTCTATCCCGTGCCGGTCGGCCCAGTAGGCTGAGGGAAATTCTTCCGACCGACCGAGGAGAGCCATGGCCATTTCAGAAGACGTGGTGGGTCGTACGTACCGGCCGCGCCCGCCTATCAGGTGTCCCGTGAGAAGATCCGCGAGTTCGCCTCCGCGGTCAAGGCCACGGACAGCGTTCATTTCGACGTGCAAGCAGCCCAGGCTGCCGGCTACGACGACCTGGTGGCTCCGCCCACCTTTGCGATCATCGCGTCCCAGCGCGCCGACGCCGCTCTGATCCAGGACCCGAGCGCGGGTATCGACTTCTCGCGCGTGGTCCACACGGAGCAGCGCTTCACGCACCACCGCCCCATTGTGGCCGGTGACGAGCTGCTCGCTGCTCTCACGGTGGACCAGGTGCGTCCGCTGGGTTCCGGGGCCATGATCACGTCCCGCGTGGAAATCACCACGCTCGGGGGAGACCAGGTGGCCACCACCACGTCGTCGCTGTTGGTACGCGGGGAGGATCAGTAATGAACATCGCATTCGATCAGCTCGAAAAGGGCCAGTCCGTCGGTGAGCGCACCGTGCCGGTGTCCCGTGCGGACCTCGTTAAGTACGCCGGTGCCTCCGGGGACTTCAACCCGATCCACTGGAACCAGGATTTCGCCCAGAACGTGGGCCTTCCCAACGTGATCGCCCACGGCATGTTCACCATGGGTGCCGCCGTGGGTTTGGTGACCGAATGGGCCGGCGACGCGGGCGCGTCGTCGATTACCAAACGCGTTTCACCAAGCCCGTGGTGGTGCCCAACCGTTTCGACGGTGAGGTCGAGCCGAGCACGGCGCTGTCCGTGAGCGGCGCGATCGGCCTGGTGGATCCGGACGCTCGCACCGTGCGTGTGGACCTCACCGTGACCGCCCCCGACCTGGCCGAGGAAGGTGCGGATCCCGCTGAGGCCAAGCGCTCAAGGTCTTGGTCAAGGCTCAGGTTGTTGTGAAGTTCTAGCACTAGAGTTGTCCATCATGAATGCACCCCGACTGGCCGATCTGACCACCACTGCGGTGGGAGGCCCCGCGACTCGCTACCTCAAAGCGGAGACCGAAGAACAACTGGTCGAGGCGGTGACCCAGGCGGACCGCGCGGGGGAGCCGGTCCTGATCGTCGGTGGCGGCTCCAACATCCTGGCCTCGGACAACGGCTTCCAAGGAACCGTGGTGCACGTGGCCACCCAGGGCATCGACGTGGTCGACACTGACGGGACCAAGGGCACCCTGGTGGAGGTCCAGGCCGGGCACTCGTGGGATCAGACCGTGCTGTGGAGCGTCGAGCAGCGCCTGGCGGGTCTGGAGACTCTTTCGGGCATTCCCGGCACCACGGGAGCCACTCCAGTGCAGAACGTTGGCGCGTACGGCACGGAGGTCTCGCAGACCATTGAGAGCGTGCGAACGTGGGACCGCCAGACCGGGGAGCAGCGAACTTTCAGCACGGACGAGCTGGAATTCTCCTACCGTGATTCCGTGCTCAAGCGGAGCATGGACCACGGGTCACCGCGCTACGTGGTGCTCTCGGTGGCCTTCCGCCTGCTTCCGCAGGACGTTGGCCTCCCGGTGCGTTACGGACAGCTCGCGGGGGCGCTGGGCGTCGAGATCGGCGAGTGCGCGCCATTGGACACCGTGCGCGACACCGTGCTTCGGCTGCGTGCGTCCAAGGGCATGGTGCTCAATCCCGAGGACCGGGATACCTACAGCACCGGTTCGTTCTTCACGAACCCCATCGTGGACGATCCCGCCCGCCTGGAAAGCATCCCGGACGACGCTCCGCGCTATCCCGTGCTCGACGCCGCAGGCCAAGAGATTCCCGGTTCCACCAAGCTCTCCGCGGCATGGCTCATCGACCATTCAGGGTTCGCCAAGGGGTTCGGATTGCCCGGTTCCCGCAATCAGCAACTCGATCTGGATGGCGAATCCGTGGCCGACGGCCGCGCCGCGCTCTCGACCAAACACACGCTGGCCATGACCAACCGCGGCGGTGCCTCTTCCGAGGACTTGGCAGCCCTGGCACGCACGGTCCGCGACGGCGTGGAGCACGTGTACGGCGTGCGTCTGGTTCCCGAGCCGGTCCTGGTGGGGTTGAGTCTTTAGGTGCTCACCACAGCATGAGCTCCGAATTACACGAGGAGATCCGCCGCGGCGAAGAAGGCGGCCGGATCCATCGCACCGTGCTGCGGGTCAAGGCGTTCTCCCACAGGCATCCCGCACTGCGCGTGATTCACATGACCCTGGTGACCGTGCTGGGCGCAGTGTTCGTCATCGCGGGCATCATCATGCTGGTGACACCCGGTCCCGGCTGGTTGGCGATCTTCTTGGGCATCGGGTTGTGGAGCACCGAATTCGCGTGGGCGCACCGTCTCAACCAGCGGGTCAAACGGCTGGCCATCAGGGCCTGGCGCTGGTGGTCCAACATCGTGGCCGAATGGCGTTTCCGCCGTGCCCGCGACAAACCCCATCACCTAGTCCAAGGGCCGCGACACTTGCGTGTCACGGCCCCGGAATCGGTCGAGAAGTAGAACCTACTTATAGCGTGCCGGTCACGATCTTGAGCATGCGGCGCAGGGGCTCAGCGGCACCCCACAGCAGCTGATCTCCCACGGTGAAGGCGGAGATGTACTCCGGACCCATGGAGAGCTTGCGGATTCGGCCCACGGGGATGTCCAACGAACCGGAGGCGGCCACGGGAGTCAGATCCTGCATGCTGGCCTCCTTGGTGTTCGGGATGACCTTGGCCCACTGGTTCTCGGCGTCAATGATCCGCTCGATCTCGTCCACCGGGATGTCTTCGCGCAACTTGATGGTCAACGCCTGGGAGTGGCTGCGCATCGCGGCGATGCGCACGCACAGCCCATCCACGGGGATGAGGTCCTCGCCGGAGCGGCCCAGGATCTTGTTGGTCTCGGCCTCGGCCTTCCACTCCTCGCGGGACTGACCGTTGCCCAGATCGGCGTCGATCCAGGGGATCAGCGAACCGGACAGCGGGACACCGAACTGTGAGGTGTCGAGCTCGCCGGAACGTTGCTTGGCGAGCACGGCGCGGTCGATCTCGAGAATGGCCGAAGCGGCGTCGGCAAGCTGGTCCGAGACCGAACCGTGGATGTCACCGAACTGCTGGATGACCTCGCGCATGTGGCGGGCACCGCCACCGGAGGCGGCCTGATAAGTCATGGACGTGGTCCACTCGACCAGGTTGTTGTTGAAGAGTCCGCCCAGGCCCATGAGCATGCAGGAGACGGTGCAGTTACCGCCGGTGAAGTCCTTGACGCCGCGTGCCAGGCCGGCGTCGATCACGTCGCGATTGACCGGGTCCAGCGGGATGATGGAGGACTCGTTCATGCGCAGGGTTGAAGCGGCGTCGATCCAGATGCCGTCCCAGCCGGCGTCGCGCAACTTGGAATGCACGGCCTTGGTGTAATCGCCGCCCTGCGCGGTCACCAGGATGGGCAGCGCGGACAGCGCCTCAATGTCGTAGGCGTCCTTCAGCGTTCCGGTGTCACCCAGACCGTCAATGGTGGGTGCGGCACCTCCGGCGTTGGAGGTGGAGAAGAACACGGGATCGAGGCTTGCGAAATCGCTCTCGGCGCGCAGGCGGTCCATCAGAACGGAACCGACCATGCCGCGCCAGCCGATGAAGCCTACGGCTGAAGGTTGTGAAGTCATGCCGCCCAGTCTATCGACCGATAAATAGGGCGCGAATCACAGTTACTCCTGGTTGCGCGGGTCCGGAGTATCGGCCACCAGGTCCTGATAGCTCGGGAAGCGCTGCAGGTAATCGAGCACGTAGGTGCAGGTGGGGCGGATCTTCACGCCCTGCTCGCGGAACTGATCAAAGACGAACGTCACCAGGGTGCGCGCGTAGCCCTGGCGGCCGAAAGCCTCGGCCACAATGGTGTGTTGCACGTCCACGGTTCCGTCCTCGAGGATTTCGACACCCAGGAAGCCAATGAACTGCTGGTCGTCCCACAGGTCGTAACGACCGAGGTCGGGGTTGGCGCGCAGTTCGAGCGTGGGGCTCTCGTGGATGCTCGGTGTGGGGCCAGTGGTCACGGCGGCTCAGTCCTCCAAGGTCGATGTGGTCAAGATCACGCTATCGCATGTATCCGGGCCGCTGTGCATCGAGTCGTCCCAAGACTCACGCCCGTGTGTATTCGTCCACGCGGAATCGGGGCCCCTTGCTGGACTCGGCCCAGTCGGCCAGTTCGCGGCGCTGCCACGAGTCATCCAGTTTCGGGGCCACGGTGTCTCCGCCCACGGGCAGGTCCACGGTGGTCACGTAGGCGCGCGTCAGCGGCAGCGTCTCGTGGGCGAGGGCGTCGGCCCAGATTCGAGTCCCGCCGATCGCCCAAATATCGCCGTTCGGCTCGGTGAGCAGGGATTGGGCCAGGTCCAGGCTTCCGCGTACGACGCCGCCGTCCACACGTTCTCCTGGTCGCTCGCCACGGTCTCGGGGTGGCTGGTCACCACGATGTTGGGTCGGGCCGGCAAGGGGCGGAATTTAGGGGGGAAGGATTCCCACGTGCGGCGCCCATGATGACCGGGTTCCCGGTGGTGGTGATCGAGAAGAAGCGCAGATCCTCGGGCACGTGCCACGGGATGGTGCCGTCCTTGCCGATTACACCCTGGGGGCTTTGCGCCCAGATACCACCCACGATGGGACGGCCTTGTTTCGCGGCGGGCTCGGGCATTGAATGCGCCGCGCTCATACCGCCACCGGTGCCTTGATTCCGGGGTGGTGCTGGTAATTGACCACTTCGAAGTCCTCGAACTCGTAGTCGAAGATGGAGTCCGGCTTCCGCAGGATCTTCAGCTGCGGATAAGGGTACGGATCGCGAGCCAACTGTTTGGTGACCTGTTCCACGTGGTTGTTGTAGATGTGGCAGTCGCCGCCGGTCCAGATGAATTCACCGGGGACCAGATCGCACTGCTGGGCCACCATCATGGTGAGCAGCGCGTAGGAGGCAATGTTGAACGGAACACCCAGGAACAGGTCCGCCGAACGCTGGTAGAGCTGGCAGCTCAGGCGTCCGGTCCGTCCTCGCGGGGTTGCACGTAGAACTGGAACAGGGCGTGGCAGGGCGGCAACGCCATGTTCTCGACCTCGGCCGGGTTCCACGCGGTCACCATGTGGCGGCGTGAATGCGGTGAGGTCTTGATGGACTCCACCACGCGGGCGATCTGATCGATGCTCTCACCGTGACCGGCCGGCCAGCTGCGCCACTGCACACCGTAGACCGGGCCCAAGTCACCGTTCTCGTCCGCCCACTCGTCCCAGATGCTCACGCCGCGTTCCTGCAGCCACCGCACGTTGGACGAACCGGACAGGAACCACAACAGTTCCAGTGCGAGGGACTTGAAGTGCACGCGCTTGGTGGTCAGCAGCGGGAAGGATTCGGAGAGGTCGTACCGGATCTGACGTCCGAACACCGAGCGCGTCCCCGTGCCGGTGCGATCGGATTTCAGTGCGCCGTCGGCCATGACCTCGGCCAGGAGATCTTCATAGGGCGTGGGGATGACAGACATGGTTTCCTTCGTGCTGAACGCGGCAACGGTGGTGACCCGGATTCGGGGCCGGCCATGGTGACAGCCGGTGGTGCTGAATCGGCGAGGGTCAGTCGTCGAACGGGGTGATGATTTCACAACTCACGGCGCGGTCCTTTTTGTTCCGCGGCATGTGCAGCACCACCATCTCCCCGGGGGACAGATAGGGGTCCGAATCCGGCAATTCGTCGCTCAGCGAGCTGGGCATGTGGCGGGACAGCACCTTGAAGACCGTGGGTAGCACCGGCCGGTGGGTGCACAACACCACGGGGTGCTCGGTGTCGAAGAGCTGCTCCACGATGGCTGCAGCCTTCTTGGGGGAGCGCTTGTGGGAGGCTTCGGTCAGCTGGGAGCGTTCCTTGACCTTGGCGTTGTACTTCTTGGCGAACGGGATCACCGTGGACATGCAGCGCAACCACGGGGACGTGATGACCCGGCGCGGTTGCCACGCAGCGAGCAAACGTGTGACGGCCAGCGCCTGTCGCTTACCCGTGGCGGCCAATGGGCGGTCGCCCTCGGCGCGCTGCCACGAGGAGCGTGGCTTCGCCTTGGCATGGCGCACGATGATGACTGGTCGGGTGGCCAAGTTTCCGTGGCGATGCAACGTGACGAGTTCGTCGAGTGGTTCGCGATCGTCGTCGTTGCTGAGCATTGAGCGGGCTTTATCCGCAGAAACCCACCGGAGTTCATCCACCTCACCGTGATCCGGCTTGGCTTTCACGGACGGGGCGATCTCGGCAGCCCAATACTTCACCAGTTTGGATTGGCCCTTGACCTCATAGCGGATGGACGGCAGCGGCACGCCCAGCCGCACGGACAGGCCCACTTCTTCGCGCAATTCGCGGACTGCAGTTTCCGGAAGGGTTTCACCGTTGTCCTGCTTGCCCTTGGGCCAGGACCAGTCGTCGTAGCGCGGTCGGTGAATGACCAGCACCTGCAGTTCGCCCGCGCTGAGACGCCAGCACAAACAGCCTGCGGCGTAGATATCGATCTTTCCGGAGGCATTACTTTTCGCCATGACCCGCTCTCTGTCTGATGGACCGAGGTGGCACACGCTGACCACCCTGTGGGGTGAGGCGGCGCCCCTGACGATGCTATCCGGTCATCCGCTAGCCGTTGATCTCGCCCCGGAACATCACGTCAACGTGCCAGCGCTCGAAGCCGAGCTTTTCGTAGAGGGCCACGGCCGAGGTGTTGTCCCCGTCCACGTACAGCATGACGTCATCGAGGTCCTGCTTGGCGAGGTAGTTGATTCCCGCTGCGGTCAGCGCCTTGCCGAGGCCCCGGCCCTGTTGGTCAGGGGCGATCCCCACCGCGTAGACCTCGCCCATGGCGGGGGAATCGCCGGAAGACGGGTGGATCTTGGTCCAGTGGAAGCCCTGAATGTCCTGGGGGTCTTCGGATCGCACCGCCAGTAGGAACCCGGGCGCGTCGAACCAGTCCTCCGACTCTCGCTGCCGCAGATCATCCAGGGTCATTTTTCCCTGTTCGGGATGCTCCGAGAAGGCCTGCGCATTGACCCTCAGCCACCCGTTCTCGTCCCGATCCACCTCGAAGGGGCCGATCTCGAGATCCTCGGGCAGTTCCACGGGCAGGGGAAGGTCGGATGCTCCGCGCAATGAACGCTTCAAGCGGTAAAGATCACGCACTGGGTTCAAGCCGTAGGTTTCCGCCAGCCGCCGGGCACCCGGATGGTCACCGTGGGCCCAAGCCTCCACGGTGCCTTCCACCTGGCCGCGCACCTCACGGGCGAGGGCGGTTCCGATTCCCGCCCCACGGTGTTCGGGATCCACCACCAGCTCCACCGTGAAGGTCGAGGCCTGGTCCGGGTCCGGGTTGATGACCGCAGCGCCCACCAAGGCGCCGTCGGCAACGGCCGTGACTGACCGGATTCCCGCCTTGTCCGAGCGCACGTCCACGAGCGTCTGGTCCGAGAAGGGGGGATCGCCGTCGGCCTGGGCAGCTCGCTGGGCCAAGTCCGTCAGGGCTGCAGAATCGGCAATTCCGTCGTGGCTGAGAATGGTCACGGGCATGGCATACCTCCACAGTGAGCGGTTGTCCGGCGCGTCAGGACTCGCTGTCCCGGCCCGCCGTGAAGCTGTACCCCACGTTACGCACCGTGGTGATCAGGTGCTCGTGATCGGCGCCCAATTTCGCCCGCAGCCGTCGAATGTGAACGTCCACCGTGCGGGTGCCCCCGTAATAGTCGTACCCCCACACCTCGGACAACAGCTGGGCGCGGGTGTAGACCCGCCCCACGTTCTGCGCCAGGAACTTGAGTAACTCGAATTCTTTGTACGTCAGGTTCAGCGGTGTGCCGCCGATCTTCACGGTGTAGGAACCGTCATCGATGGTCACGTTCCCGGCCCGGATCAGGGTCTCGTCCTGGGATTCCTCGGTTACCTTGGCGCTCGCCAGCCGCAGCCGCGCCTCGATCTCCGCGGGCCCGGCGTTGGTCAGCACCACGTCCGTGACACACCACGACGCCGCCACGGCCGCCATTCCGCCCTCGGTCAGGGCCATGAGCACGGGGACGGGGTTGTCTCGAGCGGCGAGGGTTTGCGCGGTGTTGCGCGCGGCCACCATGTTGGAGGTGCCGTCAAGAACCACCACATCCGGTCGCTGCACGCGCTTGAGCGCACCGGGGGAGCTGAGGGGCACCACTTCTATCTTGTGCGACAGCAGTTCAAGACCTGGCAGGACACTGGCAACCGCGTTCGTTGCATCGCTGAGCAGCACAATCTGGAGCACGGATCATCCCGTTGATGGTGAGGGGAGCCCACCACGGGAGTCCCCGGGCGGCTGTGACGACCATTATAAATAATCGAGAGGCTCGTTAACTATCTCCACGCTCATGGCGCCTTGAAGCCCGGACCCGGCAATGTGCTGACGAGTTCCCGGCGCGGGGACCGTTAGGCTGATGGGAGCATGCTTTCCCCTGACCGTGCACGAAGGACACCCATGAGATACGCGAGGATCATCGGCGCGGCCGCCGTATCGCTGATTCTTGCCCTGGTCGCCAGTGTGCTCGGTGGGTGGCTGCCGTTGATCGTTTCCGTGGCCATGGCCGTGGTGATCGCTGTGGGCTGGCCGGCTGCAACGGGCATCGAGGCGCGGCGTCGACACAACGTGATCATTGCCGCGGCAGGCGTGGTCGCGTGCTCCCTGGTCACGTTCGTCCCCGACCAGCAACTGATTTGGCTTCCCGCGGTGGTGGGCGTTGCGTTCATGGCCGTGTGCGTGGCCGAACTCGTGCGCGGTGAAGGCGCCAAGGGACGGTTGGAATCCACCCTGGCGTCCGTCACGGGCGTGCTCGCCGCTGTCAGCGCTTCCGGCTGGGTCGGCCTGGGGCACGTAGAAGAACTGTACGGACTGGGCACGTGGGTCACGCTGGCGGGTGTGGGCCTGCCTCTGGCCATCATCATTGGTGTGGTGGGCTTCCGGATCATCTCGGCAGCACCCGAAACGCCCAAGCGAAGGGGCCTGTTGACCCTCGGCGTAACACCCGTTGCGCTACTCGGCGTGGCAGCACTTTTTGCCGGTCGGGTGCTGGGCTCCGTGGTAGCTTAGTGCCATGCTTGCACTCGAAATCTTCTTCCTCGTCCTGTTGGTTCTGGCCGGTCTCGCAATCGGCGGTATTGCTCTGAAGGTCGTCACCAGCCTCTTCAAGGGTCAGCTCTAAATCCATGCCCGTAGAGATCCCCACCAATCTCACTCCGGAGCTCGTGCCGTTCGCCTGGCTCCTGGGGACCTGGGAGGGTGACGGCTTCGTCGGTTACGGAGACGCCGAACAGCGTGCGTTCCGGCAGCGGGTCACGTTCGAGCAGCACGGTCTGCCGTTCGTGATCTATCGCGCCCAAACCACGCTCCTCAATGAAGAGGGCGAACCCCAGCGCGAAGCCACCTACGAACAGGGTTTCTGGGAACTGGCACGCCCTCGCGAAGACGGCGACATCGGTCCCGGCATGCTGCCTCCAGATCCCGTACCGGTCCTGAAAACCGCACAGGACGTCGAGGATCTGCGCAACGCGGACGGTGGCTTCGACATCTCTGTGTCCATGCTGCACCCCGGTGGCATCTCTGAGCTGTACCTGGGGCAGATCAAAGGGCCCCGCGTTGACCTGGCCACAGACGCCGTAATGCGCGCTCAGGGTTCCAAGGAGTACGCCTCCGGAACCAGGCTTTACGGTCTGGTCAATGGGAATCTCATGTGGGCCTGGGACATGGCCGCCAACGGTCAGGAACTGGCCACGCACGCCTCCGCCGAACTGAAAAAGGTTGATCCGCAACAGTGACTTCCACTGAATCCTCGTACCGATCCGTTCTTCTCTCGCGCCCCGGCGCGGTGGAGGCAGAAGGCCTGGACGAGGGGGTGGCAGGCCACTACGGGGACCCCGTTCCCGAACAACGCGCCTGGCGCGCGGAACCGGGTACGTGGACCAGTCTCAGCGCGGCGTGGTGACCGTGACCGGCGCTGATCGCCTCAATTGGCTCACCACGCTCTCCAGCCAGGTACTCACGGGTCTCAAGCCCGGTCAGAGCACCGAAACCATGTTCCTCAGCATCCAGGGTCGGGTCGAGTTCGCTCCCCACGCCGTGGATGACGGAACCACCACGTGGCTCATCGCCGAAGCAGCGGAAGCTCCCGGACTGGCCGCATGGCTCGAGTCCATGCGCTTTGCCTTGCGCGTGGAAGTCGCTGACGTCAGTGACCAATGGGCCGTTATCGCCGCGACCAAGGATCTGAGCGCGGAACTGGCCAATGCCCGGGAAAGCGAGCAGGCGGCGTCGTCGCCCGTGGTTGTCTGGCGCGATCCCTGGCCCGAAATTTCCCCCGGCGGCTACGCCTACAGCGTGGAGTCGGAGCACCCCGGGCTGGAACGCCCCTGGTTCGAGCACGTGCTTCCCCTGGCCGCTCTGGACGCCGCCGCTACCGCGCTGGACGAACGAGGCTCAACCGGGCCGGATCCTGGGCTGCGGAAGCCCTGCGCATCGCTGCGTGGCGCCCGCGCTGGGGAGCGGAAACGGACGTCAAGACCATTCCCCACGAACTCGACTGGATGCGCACCGCGGTGCACCTGTCTAAAGGTTGCTACAAGGGCCAGGAGACCGTGGCCCGTGTGCATAACTTGGGCCACCCGCCGCGCAGGCTCACGTTCCTGGATCTGGACGGCTCGCAGCACACGCTGCCCGCAGCCGGGGCGGAGGTCACGCTCAACGGCAAGAAGGTGGGGCAGGTGACTTCGGCGCGACTGCACTACGAGGCCGGGCCCATCGCCTTGGCCGTGCTCAAGCGCAACGTGGACCCGCAGGCCGAGCTGCTGGTGCGGGACACCATTGACAGCGCTTCGACCACGGCGGACGTCGCGCCACAAGAAGCTGCCGATGACGAAGGCTCTACCGAGCAGTGGTCCGCTGCCCAGACCGTGGTGGTCCAGCCTGACGCGGGTTCCGTGGTCGGTCGCCCCAAGGACCTCATGCGCGGGCCTCGCGACGGCGGTATGCGCCTGTAGCACTCGTCCGACAAAAAGTGCGGCGGTTCAGGAAAGTTCCTGAACCGCCGCACTCTTTTTGCCTTCTGGAGTTCGACGCCGCGCGTACCGTTCGCCGGGTGGGCGCAGCCACGCCGACGCCGCTGCGAGACTAACGTCCGAAGAGCACCATGCTTCTTCGTAGCGGTCCAGCGGGACCTCCTTGAGACCGTCGAGGGCCTCGGCGAAGTCCACGCGCACCACGTCGGTGCCGCGCAGCGCGCACATCTGGCCCCAATCCTGATCCGCCGCCATGGTCGCGGCGGCCATGCCGAGCCGAGTGGCCAGCACCCGGTCGAAGCCGGTGGGCGCGCCACCGCGCTGGATGTGTCCCAGGATGGTGTTTCGAGTTTCGATGCCGGTGATGTCCTCGATCTCGCGGGTCACGTAGTCACCGATACCGCCCAGTCGCGGACGGCCGGATGCCTCCTGTCCCTTACCGGCAATAGCCTCTTCGTAGCCCTCGGGGATGAAGCCTTCGGCCACGACCACGAGCGGCGAGCGGCCGCGGTCGTACACTTCCTTGACCCACTTGGAGACCTGCTCCATGGACACCCCGTACTCCGGGATCAGAATCGCGTGGGCACCGGCCGCCATGCCGGAATGCAGCGCGATCCAGCCCACGTGGCGGCCCATGACCTCGGCCACCATGCAGCGGTGGTGGGATTCGCCGGTGGTGCGCAGGCGGTCCATGGCATCGGTCGCGATGGACACCGCGGTGTCGAAACCGAACGTGTAGTCCGTGGCCTTCAGATCGTTGTCAATGGTCTTGGGAACGCCCACCACGGGCAACCCGGCATCCGCGAGCCGCTTGGCGCCGGCCAAAGTGCCCTCGCCGCCGATGGCCACGATGGCGTCGATCCCGTTGGCCTCCAGAACCTTGGCGATGTTCTCCGGACCGCCGTTGGGTCCGTCGAACGGGTTGGTGCGCGAAGTTCCCAGAATGGTGCCGCCCTGGCGTGCGAGGCCACGAACACTCTGGCGGGGGAGTTCCATGATGTCCCCTTCGACCACACCGCGCCAGCCGTCACGGAAGCCCACGAACTCGTGATCGTAGGACTTGATTCCGTGCAGGACAGCGCCGCGAATCACAGCGTTCAGTCCGGGGCAGTCTCCACCGCTCGTCATTAGGCCAATTCTCATGCGTGCTTCAGCGCTCCTCGGTGATCGAGTATGGAACCTTCCCTTGCCAGTCTAGTGAGTCGGGAGTATTGCGGATGAAGGCCGATACCGCGCCGTGTTCAACAGTCGTTAACCCCGCCAACTAGGATTGATGGCGAGACGTACACAGGGTGCCGCCCGCGGCACGACCCACTAGGAGGACACATGACCCCGCAGCAAGAACCGGCACGGGAGAACCTCCGCGAGTTCATCGACAAACTTGTGGAACAGGGGTACACGGTGCGGGACGGTCAGTCTCCGGACCCTGACCTCATCGATCCAGGTGGAAGCGCGGTTGAGACGTGGCGCGAGGGCTACCCGTACGACGAGCGTATGTCCCGGGAGGACTATGAGCTCGAGAAGTACCAGCTCCAGATCGAGCTGCTCAAGTTCCAGTACTGGGGTCAGGACAACGACCTCAAGCACGTGATCGTCTTTGAAGGTCGCGACGCCGCCGGCAAGGGTGGCACCATCAAGCGCTTCACCGAGCACCTCAATCCGCGTGCCGCACGCACCGTGGCGCTGAACAAACCGTCCGATCGCGAGCAGGGTCAGTGGTACTTTCAGCGCTACATCCAGCACTTGCCCACCAACGGTGAGATCGTGCTGTTCGACCGCTCCTGGTACAACCGCGCCAACGTGGAACGCGTCATGGGCTTCTGCACGGACGAAGAGTACGAAAGCTTCATGGTTCAGGCCCCCACGTTCGAGAAGATGCTCGTGGATGACGGCATTCACCTGACCAAGTTCTGGTTCTCCGTGACCCAGCACGAACAGCGCACCCGCTTCGCGATCCGTCAGATCGACCCGGTGCGCCGCTGGAAGCTCTCGCCCATGGACCTGGCGTCCCTGGACCGCTGGGAGGACTACACCGTGGCCAAAGAAGAGACCTTCCGCCGCACGGACACGGACCACGCCCCGTGGATCACCATCAAGTCCAACGACAAGAAGCGCGCCCGGCTCAACGCCATGCGTTACTTCCTGAACCAGTTCGACTACGAGGACAAGGACACCTCCGTCGTGTACCCGCCGGATCCGCTGATCGTCCGCCGCGGCCGCGACGCCGTGGACGACTGACGGTCCAGAGCCTCTCGATACGAACGTGGACCCGCACCGATCCGGTGCGGGTCCACGTTTTTCGTGGCGTTACGTCAGGCGATCTCGTTCAGTTCTTCCTCGGCCCGGGCGAAGTTGTGGCGGTCCACCAGGAACCACGAGGCTGCCGAATTGACGGCCGCCACGGTCAGCACGGAGGGCCACGCACCGATCTTCTTGGCTAGCGGGTGTGACAGGCCGAAGCCCGCCAGGTACAGCACGCTCAGGCCCGCGGTGGTGGCGGGGCCCGCAGACTTGTACCAGGTGCGCCCGGCCATCACGCCGTCGGCCAGCAGAGCCACGCCACCCAGGGCGCGGATCTTGGTCAAGCGGGCCACGGCGTAACCACCGATCAGCCGCTCGCGACCACCGCCGAACTGGGCATCTCCACGGGGGAGGGCAGCTGCTGGTCCACGTAGTGCAGGGTTTCCTTGAGATTCATCTACTTGGCTCCCAGTACTTTCTGTAGGCGGGACAGGCCCTCGGCGAGATCGTCGTCGCCCAGGGCGTAGGACAGGCGCAGGTAGCCGGAGGGACCGAATGCCTCACCCGGGACCACGGCCACCTCGGCGCGTTCCAGGATCATTTCGGCCAGCTCAGCGCTGGTTTGGGGCGTCACGCCGTCGAATTCGCGACCCAGCAGGGCGGTCACGTCCGGGTAGGCGTAGAACGCGCCGGTGGGGGTGGGGCAGACCACGCCGTCGATGGCGTTGAGTCCGTCCACGATCACTCGACGACGCCGATCGAAGGCCTCGCGCATGGCGCTCACCTGGTCCATGGGCCCGTTCAGGGCGGCCAGGGCCGCGCGCTGGGCCACGTTGTTGACGTTGGAACTGAGGTGGGACTGCAAATTGGCAGCGGCCTTGATGACGTCCTTGGGGCCGACCATCCATCCGACGCGCCAACCGGTCATCGCATAGGTCTTGGCCACACCGTTGAGCAGGATCAGGTGATCGTGCAGTTCCGGGGCGGCCTGGGCGATCGAGGTGAACTCCACGCCGTCGTAGGTGAGGTGCTGGTAGATCTCGTCGCTGATCACGAAGATGCCCTTGGACGCTGCCCACTCGCCCACGGCCTTGGTCTCCTCGTCGCTGTAGACCGAACCGGTGGGGTTGGAAGGCGAGCAGAAGAGCAGGGCCTTGGTGTTCTCTGTGTAGGCAGCCTCGAGCTGTTCCGGGGTGACCTTGTACTCCTGGTCCGCACCCGCGAAGACCTCGATGGGATTGCCGCCCGCCAAGCGGATGGCCTCGGGATACGTGGTCCAGTAGGGGGCGGGGAGCAGGACGTCGTCGCCCTCGTCCACCACGGTCTGGAACGCCTCGTAGACGGCTTGCTTGCCACCGTTGGTGACCAGCACCTGGGACGGTTCCACGGTCCAGCCGCAATCGCGAGCGGTGGCGTCGGCAATGGCCTGACGAAGCTCGGGCAGGCCGGCGGCCGGGGAGTACCGGAAGTTCTTGGGATCCTTCAGTGCCTCTGCGGCTGCGTCGACAATGTAATCAGGGTCGAGAAATCGGGTTCACCGGCTCCGAAGCCGATCACGGGTCGACCCTCCGCCTTGAGCGCCTTGGCCTTCGCGTCAACCGCAAGGGTCGCGGACTCGGCGATCGCGTCGATCTTGCGGGAAATTCGCTGCTGAGCTGGGGGCATGATGGTCAACTCTCCTCGGTTCGGTGACGGCGTCCGCCCTGACTGCGCAGCCAGTAGCGCTCACCCCTCAGTTTAGGCGTGGACCCGTGTGCTTTGCACAGAGGCGGGCGGGCGCGTACCATGGCTTGTTGGTGCGTTTACTTTCGCACGCCTGAATTCGGACCGAGTGCCGGATCAGTTGGGCGAAGGTGGTAAGCTCGTGCACCGTGTTCGTGGTCTTGTGTGAACAAGCCGCAAACTGAAGGGCAGTGGCGCAATTGGTAGCGCAGCGGTCTCCAAAACCGCAGGTTGCAGGTTCGAGTCCTGTCTGCCCTGCTTCAGACCTACAACGGCACATAAACCACCGCCGGGAACCAATCCACGCAGGGGAGAGCCGATGTCGCACACCGTTACCGGAGAAACCTCGGACCAACCCGCTGGATCCAATCAGCAGCGGGGCTTTTTTGGTCGCATCTGGTTGTTCATTCGACAGGTCATCGGCGAGCTGAAGAAGGTCGTAGCGCCTTCGCGCCGCGAACTCGTCAACTACGTACTGGTCGTGCTGGTCTTCGTGGCCTTCATGATGTTGCTGATTTCGGTATTGGACCTGGGCTTCGGTCAGGTTGCCATCTGGCTCTTCGGCAACGGCGACCAGGCCTGAGACCACACAATCTTCTAGCCGTCCATAGAAAGCAGGAATCACCAGTGACCGACCACGAGCTCGAAAACGAAGCCACTGAGGCAACGCAGCCGGAGTCCGACTCCGCGGATGCTGCGCAGTCAGAGGCTGCCGAGAGCGTGTCCGCCACTGCCGATCAGGCCGAGCAGGCCCCGGCTGAGACCGAGACCGCAGAAGCTGATCCGGCCGACGCCACGGAAGCCCCGGCAGAGGGCGCTGAGGAGCAGGACACCGAGGACGAGGTCGACCCCGTTGAGGAGTTCAAGTCCAAGCTGCGCCGCCAAGAGGGCGACTGGTTCGTGATTCACACCTACGCCGGTTACGAGAACCGCGTGAAGACCAACCTGGAGACCCGTATCCAGTCCCTCAACATGGAAGAGGACATCTTCCAGATCGAGGTTCCCATGGAAGAGGTCGTGGAAATCAAGAACGCTCAGCGCAAGACCGTGCGCCGCGTTCGGATCCCCGGTTACGTGCTCGTTCGCATGAACCTCACCGACGCTTCCTGGGGTGCAGTTCGGCACACCCCCGGTGTCACCGGATTCGTGGGACAGGACGCCTACAACCCCGTGCCGCTGCGCATGGATGAGGTCTTCGACATGCTCGCACCGGTGTTCGAGACCCCGGAGAAGGCGAAGGGCCTGGGTGACACCTCCGGCGGCGGTGCCGCGGGCGGTGCGGCAGAGCCGGCTATCACCGTGGACTTCGAGGTCGGCGAGTCCGTGATCGTGAAGGAAGGTCCGTTCGAGACCCTCCCCGCGACGATCTCCGAGATCAAGGTGGAATCCCAGCAGCTCGTGGTGCTGGTGTCCATCTTCGAACGCGAAACCCCGGTCACCCTGGGCTTCCACCAGGTCACCAAGATCTGATCTGGTCTTTAGTTTTCGGACACCCCCGGATGAGCTTTGGTCCGGGGCGTTTCCGTTCGGTCACCGCGCCACGGTGACCACCCGCCGTCGTACGCTCCTGTGCGGCGGTACGTACAGCAAGCAAAGGACCATCACATGGCTCCCAAGAAGAAGGTCGCAGGCCTGATCAAGCTGCAGATCCAGGCAGGTGCCGCTAACCCGGCTCCTCCCGTGGGTCCCGCACTGGGTCAGCACGGCGTCAACATCATGGAATTCTGCAAGGCCTACAACGCGGCCACGGAATCCCAGCGCGGCAACATCGTGCCGGTGGAAATCACCGTGTACGAGGACCGTTCGTTCACTTTCATCACCAAGACCCCGCCGGCTGCTCAGCTGATCAAGAAGGCTGCAGGCGTCGCCAAGGGTTCCGGTGTGCCCCACACCAACAAGGTCGGCAAGATCACCATGGACCAGGTGCGTGAGATCGCCGAGACCAAGAAGGAAGACCTCAACGCCAACGATGTCGAGGCTGCTGCCAAGATCATCGCCGGCACCGCCCGTTCCATGGGCATCGAGGTTGCCTGAGCGCTCTAGCTAGCCCTCAGTATTAGACATTTTCCCGTGGCAGGGCCGAGCGCGGTCCGCAGACCACAACTGCACAAGGAGAACAAGCAGATGGCAAAGCGCAGCAAGGCATACCAGGCGCTGCCGCCAAGATCGAAGAGGGCAAGTTCTACGCCCCCGCCGAGGCAGTCGCCCTGGCCAAGGAATTGGCCGAAGGCAGCAAGTCCGACCCCACCGTCGAGGTGGCCATGCGTTTGGGCGTTGACCCCCGTAAGGCCGACCAGATGGTGCGCGGCACCGTGAACCTGCCGCACGGCACCGGTAAGACCGCCCGCGTGGTCGTCTTCGCCACCGGTGACAAGGCAGCGGCTGCTGAAGCAGCCGGCGCCGACTACGTCGGTTCCGACGACCTGATCGCCAAGGTCCAGGACGGCTGGGTGGACTTCGACGCCGCCGTGGCCACCCCGGACATGATGGGCAAGGTTGGCCGTCTGGGTAAGGTTCTGGGTCCCCGTAACCTGATGCCGAACCCCAAGACCGGCACCGTGACCATGGACGTGGCCAAGGCTGTTGGCGACATCAAGGGCGGCAAGATCGACTTCCGTGTCGACAAGCACTCCAACTTGCACTTCATCATCGGCAAGGCATCCTTCGACACCCAGAAGCTGGCCGAGAACTACGGCGCTGCTCTGGAAGAGGTGCTTCGTTTGAAGCCGTCCGCTTCCAAGGGCCGCTACATCACCAAGGCCACCGTGCCACCACGTTCGGCCCGGGTGTTCCCGTGGACCCGAACGCCACTGAGGTGACCAGCGAGGCGTGAGCCTCGTCCGTGTCCGCATGAGGCACGGTTGACGTTATAGAACGGAAGGGCTCGGACCATAAATGGCCGGGCCCTTCTGTCTTGCCCTAGGCGGCAAGGGTAAACTACGCAGTAAACTTGCTATTTCAATCGGCTGCAATGGTGCATGATCGATGGTGGGCAGGTGCGTTCCGAACAGCTCGGAGCGTGAAAGGAGTTCCCCGTGAGTCAGACATCAGCACTCGCCATTGAGCTGATGCGCATCCCTGACGAATTCGATCAGGCCGCACAGGATCAGCTCGGTCAAGTGGCCGCACTCGTGCAGGCCTCGCGACGCTACGTGTGGGGAACCTCCGAACTCAGCAACGATGCTCACGACATCTTCCGGGACCTCAAGGATCCGTACGAACGGGTGAACATCCTGTGCGCCTACCTGGACGGACGTTTGGTCGGCCGCGCCGAGGTGCGCATGCCACTGATTTCAGACACGGACGTCGCGCAGATCGTGGTGGACGTGGACCCCGACGAGCTCTCCGAGGGGATCGGGCGGTCACTTTTGTCCGCGGCCGAGCAGCTCGCGTACGGGGAATCACGTCGCGTGATTCGCCTTGTCACCGAACACCCGGCCTCCGAACTGCGAGCTCCCGCGGGCCCCGGTGACGGCAGCGTCATGGGTGGCGAGGCAAGCGGTGTGGGCGTCGAATGGATCGAGGCCGCAGACGGCTCCGGAAAGTTGCCTGCGAGCCACCGCCAAACACGTTTTGCCGAGCACGCCGGTTACGAACTGCAGACGGTGAGTAGTTTTGCCCTGCTGGATGTTCCTTTGTCGGCCGAGCGCACCGAATCCATTGAGCGTTCGTTGGAGGAGGTCCCGTTCTCGGAGCGCTATGCACTGCGCACCTGGGTCGGGTCTGCCCCCGAGGAACTGCTCGAGCCGCTCGCACGATTGCATGCGAGGCTCCCCAGCGATTCCTTCGTCAAGCCGATCGTGACCGATCCGGATCCGTGGGACGCCGAGCGTGTGCGCCGCACCGAGCGGTTACGTGAAGAAGACGGGGATCGGTCCCTCATGGCCGTGGCCCAGGACCGTGATGACGGCGAACTGGTGGGCATGACCGAACTCATCCTGGCCCAGCACCGCCCCACCTTGGCGCTGCAGGACGAAACCCTGGTGATCCGCGAACACCGCGGTCGCAGGCTCGGGATGCGGCTGAAAATGGCCAACTTGCAGCAACTGGCTGAGGTGCAACCTGAAGTGGACACCGTGTACTCGTGGACCCACACCGGTAACGACCGCATGAATTGGGTCAACGCTCAACTGGGTTTCCAGGACGCAGGCCAGTCCGCCGTGTGGATGAGGGACTTCCGGGCCGACTGAACCGCGCCTGGCCGGTCAGCCCCGCCGAGCCGACTTCACGTGGCAGAGGTATGCCCACAGGCCAGTTACAGAACGAGTTCCGCGACCGAAGATCTACCAGGCAGCGCCAGAGCGTCAGTCCTTGCTCCCGCGGCCAAGCCCTCGACCGGGACACACAGGAGCGCCTCAGCGCGGGACAGCCCCCGTAGCATGTTGGCGCCGATGTCCCGGCAGGGTGACCAAGCGCCGTCGGCGTGCTGGAAGGCCGGAACCAGTCGTTCGCGGCGCCCTCCGCGAATTTCGTGGGCAACTGTCACCCTGAGCGGGGTGGGCGACGGCCTGCCGAGCATTCCGCGCAGGAACGGGACCGCCAGCAATGTCAGCGCCGTCATGGCGGCCAAAGGATTGCCGGGAAGCGCGAGCACTGCGGTGCCCGTGCCGCACGCGGCGAACAGCGTGGGGTGACCCGGCTGTAGATCCAGTTCGTCGATGATGGGCGTCGCGTGCCGTTCCAGGTGTGCGCGCACGTGATCGGCACGGGAGCGAGCCGTGCCACCGGTCGTGATGACCAGAGGCACGCGATCCGCTACGGCACGGTGGAGGGCGGATGAAAAAGCCTCCGCATCATCCGGTAAGCGGCGCACGGAATCCGTGTCCACCCGCGCCCCCAGTCCAACGAGGATCGGAGGAAGAGACGGCGAGAATGCGTCTCGCACGAACCCGGGAGCCGGGACCCCGGCTGACTGGACCTCGGATCCCGTGAGCAGGAATCGGACGGCCGGGGCCGGAACGACCGGGACGTCATCCACTCCGGCCACCGCGGCGAAGGCTACGTCGGCCGGGCTCAGAAGGGTTCCGGTGGCCAGAATCGACTCACCTCCCTGACATTCGGTGCCCGCGGGACGGACATGCCGACCCTCGAGTTCGGAGTGCGGGCAGGATTCGTCGAACCGCAGTTCGTCCCCGGTCAGTAGCGCGTACTCGTCCCGGATGACCGTGTCGCACCCCGCCGGAATCACGCCGCCGGTGACCACGGGCACGGCCTGCCCGGGGGCCAACTCAAGGCTCGCGGTGGACGCGGCGTCGTGGACGGCCGTATCTCCGGTGACCACACGCCACGGACCCGGACCGCGCACCGCG
The DNA here is from genome assembly GCF_000286355.1 of Kocuria atrinae C3-8. Classification (GTDB taxonomy): domain Bacteria; phylum Actinomycetota; class Actinomycetes; order Actinomycetales; family Micrococcaceae; genus Kocuria; species Kocuria atrinae_A. The sequence continues at coordinate 27,146 of NZ_AJXN01000006.1, forward strand.
TAACCGTCCATGGCGCTGGACGCGTAGTGGGGCACGGGGCACAGCGCCTGGACATCGTGTGCAAGCGTGGCACCGACTGCGGAGGCAAGCGACGCCTGAACGGCGGGAGGCCTGGTCCCGGCCAACGCCCGCCCGAGTTCGAAAGCCGTGCTCTGCGCTGGAACTCGGCCCGCGTGGCGGACAGGTTCGACCCTGGCCCACCAAGGGCGGGCAGGACGCGAGGGCGCGGCCGAGGGCTCAGCCACCGGCAAAGGGAGGCAGGACATCCACCGTGGCTGCGGGGGCGATGGCGGATTCCGGATCCTTGTGCGCCACGCCGTTGACCAGCCAGGAGCACTGTGGCAGCACTTGCGCCAGGGTCTTCTCGCCCTCTGGGGCCACGGGGTGCAGATTGATGAGCACCTGCTGAAGTTCCGAACGCGTCATGGTCGTGTCAGCGGCCACTTTTTCCTGTTCGGTGCCTGCGGATGCGGCGGCGGCCGCGAAATATCGAACGAGCACTGCTCTGTCAGCCTCCAATGGCGCTCATACTGCGATCGGGCTGGACGTAATCCTCGGAGTCCAGGCCCGCGTGGTCCATACCGTGGGCGCGGGGCTTGACCCACATGGCGGCCCGCCAACGCTGGGCGATGTCTTGGTCTGTGGCTTCCGAGCGCAGCAACTGCATCAGGTCCGTCTCGTGGTGGGAGAACAAGCATGAGCGCACTCGGCCCTCGGCGGTGATGCGAGTGCGTGTGCAGTCCGCGCAGAACGGTTCGGTTACGGAGGCGATGATGCCCACGGTGCCGATGACCTCTGTGCCGCCGCGTTCGCGCACGAGCATCTTTTCCGCGGGTGCGCCGTTGCGCGGGTCCTGATCCGCACTCAGGTCAAAGTGCTCGGAGAGGTCCTCGCGAATCTCGGCCGCGGTCACCATGTTGGTGCGGGTCCAGCCGTGATCGGCGTCGAGCGGCATTTGCTCGATGAAGCGCAATGAACAGTCGTGGTCGAGCGCCCAGCGCAGCAGTTCGGGTGCTTCGCGATCGTTGACACCGCGCATCAGAACGGCGTTGAGCTTGACGGGGGATAGCCCCGCAGCCTGTGCCGCGGCCACGCCCTCAAGGGTCTCGCTGAGCTTGTTGCGGCGCGCGAGTTTCTTGTACGTCTCGGCGCACAGGTGTCCAGGGAGACGTTCACACGAGTCATACCGGCCGCGACTAGCCCTTCGGCACGCTGGGCCAGGCCGATCCCGTTGGTCGTCATCGAGACAGGGAAATCGGGCAGCGCTTCGGTCACCGCGGCCACGATGTCTTCGAGATCCGGGCGGATCAGTGGTTCGCCACCGGTGAGTCGGAGTTCCTTGACTCCGAATTCCTCGGCGGCAATGCGGGTGAGCCGCACGATCTCGTCCGTGGTCATCAGCGAAGACTTGGACAGCCAGTCCATTCCCTCCGCCGGCATGCAGTATGTGCAGCGCAAATTGCACTTGTCGGTGATGGAGATGCGTAGGTCCGTGGCCACGCGCCCAAAACGATCCGCCAAGGGGCCCTGATCAGGCACGTCCTTGGTCGGTAGCGCTTGTGGAATACCGAGGAAAACGGACATGGGGCCAGTCTAAGGCGTGTGTCCAGCCCGCTTAGGGTAGGGGTATGAGCCGCAGTATCGAAGACCACGCCTCGTCAGTTCGCGCGGTGATAGCCCGCGGGTACGACGCCGCCGCGGCTCGTCTTGAGGTTCCCCTCGCCCGGGCGCGGGGCTCCGTTCTCGCGCGAGACGTCATGGCGCCCGTCGCCTGCCGCCTTTTACCAATTCGCAGATGGACGGCTTTGCGGTGCGCACCTCGGAACTTCGCGGAACTGCCGACGGGAACGGAAACATCTCGCTTCCCGTGTCCGGAACACAGGCGGCCGGCGCCGCCCCCACTGAACTTCCACACGGCACCGCCATGGCCGTGATGACCGGGGCCGCCTTGCCCACCGGGGCCGACGCCGTGATCCCGGTGGAACGAGTTACCCCCTCATCCTTCGACACCGATCGCGTCACCATCACGGCCGAGACCGCCGCGGGCATCGATCCCGGAACGTTCGTGCGCGCGGAGGGCAGCGACGTCGAACGCGGTTCCGTTGCCTTGCCATCAGGGACCGTCCTGGGGCCCACTGCCCTGGGAGCGTGCGCCGCCCTCGGTCTGGACGGCACCGCAACGGTGACGGTACGCCGCGGCCCGTCCGTGCTCGTGGTGACGGGCGGTGACGAAGTGCTCGCGGCCGGGCAGCCGCTCAGGCCGGGCGCCATCTACGATGCCAACGGCCCGCTGCTTGTCTCCTGGCTCGAGGAGGCCGGTGCTCACTCGGTGACAACGCTCAGCGTCACGGACGACCCGGACGAATTCTCCCGCAGGCTTCGTGAGGCCGTGGACGGCGCAGCTCCGCAGCTGATCGTCACGAGCGGGGGGATCAGTGCCGGCGCGTTCGAGGTGGTTCGGGTGACCCTGGAACGCGAAGCGCAGATGTGGTTCGGGCACGTTGCCATGCAGCCGGGAGGACCCCAGGGCTGCGGTCACTACGGGGAAGTGCCGGTGATCTGCCTGCCCGGAAACCTGTGAGCACGTGGGTCTCGTGCGAGATGTTCCTGCGGCCCGCGCTCGCCGAGGTCTGGGGCTGCTGTGCCCCGCCTCGCTGGGCCTCCGGGGTCCTCGCCGAGTCGGTGCGCGGTCTGCCCGGGCGCACCCAGCTGCGCCGGGGCGTTCTCGAGCCGGCCGACGACGCCGCTCGGGAACCTGCCGTGCGCGGCGTGGGGGGAGCGTCGTCGCACCTGTTGATGTCAGCCGCACGCGCTAACGTGTTGCTGCGGATCCCCGCGGGAGATCAAGAGTTCCCAGTCGGAGCGCGCATACATGTTTTGCCCGTCAACGGCGGGGCGATCGGACAGGAGACGGCCAATGAGTGACAACCAGGATCGGTTGACGCACGTGCGCGAGGACGGCACAGCGCACATGGTGGATGTGAGCGAGAAGGCCGTGACGTCTCGCGAGGCCACCGCTGTGGCCCAAGTCATCACGCGAACGGACGTCATCGACCTGCTGGCCACGGGTGACCTTCCCAAGGGTGACGCCCTGGCCGTGGCACGGATCGCGGGGATCATGGCGGCCAAGCGCACCCCGGATCTGATCCCGCTGTGCCACCCGTTGCCGCTGTCCAAGGTCACGGTGACCTGGTCCCGGCCGAGGACCGTGTGAACATCAGTGCCACGGTCAAGACCCGTGGCGTCACCGGGGTAGAAATGGAAGCTTTGACGGCCGCCAGCGTTGCCGGCCTCACCCTGTACGACATGATCAAGGCCGTGGACAAAGCCGCCCAGATCACGGGCGTGCAGGTCGTGGCCAAGTCCGGCGGCAAAAGCGGCGATTGGAGTAGACAGTGACAGACACCCACGGGCCCAGCGATGAGCACGGGGCCAAGGATCACGGTCCCCATCGGGACGAATCACACGGGGCGAACCTGCTGGGCCGCCGCGCGGTGGTCGTGATCGTGTCCTCGTCCGCCGCACGTGGCACGGCCCAGGATCTGTGCGGCCCCATCCTGCACGAGTGGCTCACCGGAATGGGGCTCGCCGTGGATCCGGTGCGCGTGATTCCGGACGGCCCGGAGGTCGAGCAAACCCTGCGCGAACTCACGGAACAAACACCGCAGGCCGAACGCCCACGGTTCATCGTGACCAGCGGCGGAACGGGTCTCAACTCTGACGACGTCACCCCGGAAGCCACAGCACGGATCCTGGAACGGGAATCTCCGGGAATCATGCACGGGCTGTGGAGCCATGGGCTTCAGAAAACTGCCACGGCGGTGATGAGCCGCGGGGTGGCTGGTCAGGTGGGAATGACATTCGTCGTGAACCTGCCCGGATCCAGGGGCGGCGTGAAGGACGGCATCACGGTGCTCGAACCGCTGCTGGACCACATCAGCGCCCAACTGGAGGACGTGCACGGCCACGGTGAGGATCGGGGTGCGGAATCTGAACCCGTCCCCGCGGCGTCGTCGTCCCGTGTGCTGCACGCGCAGGTGACCAGCGAGCCTTTGGATGCCGCGCGGGCACAGGCCGCCGTGGCCGCGGACGATTGCGGTGCGGTGGTGGGCTTCAGCGGCGTGATTCGCAACCACGACGGCGGCCGGTCCGGTGTGACGGGGCTCGAATACAGCGCCCACCCGGATGCGGATACGGTGATCCGGCAGGTTGCGGACGAGATCGCGGCCGAGTTCCCCGCAGTGCGGATTTGGGCCGAGCACCGCATCGGATCCCTGACCGTGGGGGACAGCGCGCTGGAAGCCGCGGTGGCCTCGGCGCACCGCAAGGAAGCCTTTGCCGCGTGCGACGCCTGGTGGATCGCATCAAGCTCCGTGTGCCCATCTGGAAACGACAGACCTACACGGACGGCACCACTCGTGGGTCGGGCTGGACGGATAACTCCTCATGGTCAGCAGAATTGTGGTCCCAACTCGCGTGCGGAAACTGTCCGCGGACGGTGAGGAATTCACCGGCCCGGACAAGCTTGCAGGCGAGGAGCCCCTGGAGATCCGGCTCAACGGCGAGCAGTTCACCGTGACCATGCGAACGCCCGGACACGATTTCGAACTCGTGCCCGGCTATCTGCTGAGTGAAGCCGTGGTCCGGCAGATGGATCACATCGCCGGGATGGACTACAGCTCCGGCGTGGATCAGGACGGGCACCGGACCTACAACGTGATCGACGTGCGGCTGGCCCCGGGAGCGCCGGGACCCAAGAAGGGCACCGCGCGCAACGTCTACACGTCCTCGTCGTGCGGGGTGTGCGGGACCTCGTCCATGGAGGAGATCGTCAAACCCAGCTCGTACCCGCTGCCACCGGTGCGTCCGGTCATGGGAGCGGAACGGCTCGTGCGGTTACCCGATGAATTGCGTGATCATCAGAAGGTCTTCGACGCACCGGGGGAGTGCACGCCGCGGGCCTGTTCCTGGCGTCGTCGGGGGAGCCGCTGGTGGTTCGGGAGGATGTGGGGCGGCACAACGCGGTGGACAAGGTCATCGGATGGGCATGCACCACGACAAGTTGCCGCTCAACGATTGCGTGCTGCAGGTGTCGGCCCGGGCATCCTTCGAACTGGTCAGCAAGGCCGCGATGGCGGGGATCCCGGTGCTCTCGGCGGTCAGTGCGCCCTCTGCGCTCGCGGTCAAACACGGTCGGGAGCACGGTGTCACCGTGGTGGGATTCAACCGCCGGGGCACGTGCAACGTGTATACGCATCCGGAGCGGATCACCGACTGACAACCGAGCAGAGCCGGCCGCCCAGGGTGGTCCAATCTGCAGGGTATGAGCGCTTGGGCCTCCGATTTGGCGCCGCTCGAAATCGTCGGGTACATTGGTGCGTACCTAAGACCGCCGGTCATCACGCGTGCGCAAGCATGTGAGATCGAAGAGTTCTCCGGAAACGGGGAATGGCCAGCGCAGGTGAACCAGCACGAATCTTTTCAACAGCGTCTCGCGGTGTGAACCGTTTGCGTTGTGTATCAGGTCGAGCCCCGGGCATCTGCGCGGGGCTTTTTTGTGTTCCGAAACGGATCACGAGAATCCGGCATACACAAGCAAGGAAGGAGCACCATGGCGAATCCTGAAAAGGCTGCCGCGGTTGCGGAGTTGAAGGAATTCTTCTCCAACTCGCACGCTGCCGTCCTGACGGAGTACCGCGGGCTCACCGTGCTCAGCTGAAGACGCTGCGCCGCACGCTCGGTGAGAACGCTGAATACGCCGTGGTGAAGAACACGCTGACCGCGATTGCGGCCAAGGAAGTCGGCATCGACGCGTTCGAGGGCAAGCTCAACGGCCCCTCGGCTATCGCGTTCATCTCGGGTGACCCTGTCGAAGCTGCCAAGAGCTTGCGTGACTTCGCCAAGGACAACCCGGAGCTGATCGTCAAGGGCGGTTACCTTGACGGCGTCGCAATGGACGAAGCGGAGATCAAGAAGCTTGCGGACCTCGAGTCCCGCGAGGTTCTGCTGGCCAAGGTTGCAGGCGCTGCCAAGGCGTCCCTGTCCAAGGCTGCCGCGCTGTTCCAGGCCCCGCTGTCCAAGACCGTGCGCACCGCAGAAGCCCTGCGTGCCAAGGTCGAGGAACAGGGCGAGAACGCCGCCTGATCCTCACGGGATCCCCTGGGTTTCGGGTTCCGGCTCCGGCCGGATGAACCCGTGTTCTATCACCACGCAAAACCTCGTCAGCGCCCGCGGGCACTGACAACCACGTAAAAGAAGGAGCCAACACCATGGCTAAGCTGACCACCGAAGAACTGATCGAGGCTTTCAAGGAGCTCTCCCTCATCGAGCTGTCCGAGTTCGTCAAGGCCTTCGAAGAGACCTTCGACGTAACCGCTGCTGCCCCCGTGGCCGTGGCTGGTGGCGCTCCCGCCGCTGGCGGCGAAGCTGCTGCTGAGGAAGAGAAGACCGAGTTCGACGTCATCCTCGAAGCCGCTGGCGACAAGAAGATCCAGGTCATCAAGGAAGTTCGTGCCCTGACCTCCCTGGGCCTGAAGGAAGCCAAGGACCTCGTGGACGGCGCTCCCAAGCCCGTTCTGGAAGGTGCCAACAAGGAGACCGCCGACAAGGCCAAGGAATCCCTCGAGGCTGCTGGCGCTACCGTCACCCTCAAGTAATTCCCCGCGCTTTCGAGCGCAGGTACGGCCGCGTAGCCTGACCCGAACGGGTCGGTAGCGGTACTACCACTTCGCAAAGCCCCGCATCGTTTTCGGTGTGGGGCTTTGTGCTGTCCGGGGTTGTGCGAAACTAGGACTGACCATCTTGGCCGTCACAGTGCGGCGGGAGAGCATGGCGGGTGCGCAAGCATCGCGCCATCGCCGAAGGAGCAAACCCTCCCCGGGAATCTCTCAGGCACCCGAACCGCCGCACCAGGCCACTCTGAAAAGCTCGAACGCGACACTGTGTCGTGGCCGGGCACCGACGGGGCAGGTCGGTGGGCGCGAGTGATCGCGTGCACCGGCGAAATCTCTCAGGTTGATGTACAGAGCGGGGAGGAACTCACCGGGACTTAGCACGCCCTCAAGTAACCCAGGAGACCCTCACATGTCTTTCCTGCCCCGCCACATCGGCCCCGACGCCGATGACATCACCACCATGCTCAACGCCGTGGGCGTGGACAGCCTCGATCAGCTGATTGACCGGGCCGTCCCCGAGAGCATCCGATTCCGCGACACCCTGGACCTGCCCGCGCCCCTCGACGAGACCGAGGCGCTCGCGGCCATCCGCAGCATTGCGAGCAAGAACACCGTGATGCGTCAGATGATCGGACAGGGGTACTTCGACACCGTCACCCCCGCCGCGATTCGCCGCAACATCCTGGAGAACCCGGGCTTCTACACCTCGTACACCCCGTACCAGCCCGAAATTTCGCAGGGCCGCCTGGAACTGCTGCTCACCTTCCAGAACGCCGTGATCGACCTGACCGGCATGGACGTGGCCAACGCCTCGCTGTTGGACGAGTCCTCCGCCGTGGCCGAAGCCGTCCTGATGATGCGCCGCGCCAACCGCAAGTCCCGTAGCGCCCGCGTAATCGTGGACAGCCGTTCGCTCCCGCAGACCCTCGCGATTCTCACCGGCCGCGCTCGCGCCGCCGGCATCGAGCTGGTCATCGCGGACCTGGGCGCCGACGACGCCGCGGCCACCTTGGCCTCGGACGGAGACTTCTTCGGTGTGGTCGTCGCGCAGATCGGTGCCGATGGCGATGTCTTCGATCCCACCCCGGTCATTGAAGCCGCCCACGAGGTCGGTGCCCTGGCGACGGTCAGCACGGATCTGCTGGCTCTCACCACGCTGCAGAGCCCGGGATCGGCCGGAGCCGATATCGCGGTGGGCTCCGCCCAGCGTTTCGGTGTCCCCCTGTTCTACGGCGGACCGCACGCCGCCTTCATGGCCACCCGCAAGGGTGTGGAGCGTTCGATGCCCGGCCGCATTGTGGGCGTGTCCACGGATTCCTCCGGTGCACCGGCCTACCGCTTGGCCTTGCAGACCCGCGAGCAGCACATCCGCCGCGAGAAGGCCACGTCCAACATCTGTACCGCACAGGCATTGCTGGCCATCGTGGCCGCCGCGTACGCCGTGTACCACGGCCCCGCCAAGTTGCGTGAGCTCGCTGAGCGCCTGCACGGACTGGCTACGGTCTTCGCGGAGGGGCTGCGCGAGCGCGGTATTTCGATCGCGCACGAGCGCTTCTTCGACACCGTGACCTTCTCGGTTCAGGGCAAGGCAGACGCGATCCTGGCCGCAGCTGCCGAGCGCGGCATCAACCTGCGCCGCGTGGACCAGGACACCGTGGGCGTGAGCTTCGGCGAGTCCCATACCGGCGAGGACGTCGAGGACGTGCTGGCGGCGGTGTCCGAGGCCTGCAACATCGGGGAGAACGTGGAGCCCAGCTCCGATCTCCTGGACGGTGTGCCGGAGGAGTGGCACCGCACGGACGAGTACATGACCCACCCGGTGTTCCACACCCACCGCTCGGAGACCTCGCTCATGCGTTGGCTGCGTCAGCTGGCCGACAAGGACCTGGCGCTGGACCGCACCATGATCCCGTTGGTTCGTGCACCATGAAGCTCAACGCCGCGGCTGAGATGGAGCCCATTTCCTGGCCGGAGTTCGCCAACATCCACCCGCTGGCCCCGCAGGATCAGGCCCAAGGGTGGCACGAGTTGATCGAGCAGCTGGAGGGCTGGCTTGCGGAGATTACCGGTTATGCCGCGGTGTCCGTGCAGCCCAATGCCGGTTCGCAGGGCGAGCTGGCCGGGCTGCTGGCCATCCGTCGCTACCAGGTGGACCGCGGGGAAACCCAGCGCAAGACCATCCTGATCCCGTCCTCCGCGCACGGAACCAATGCGGCGTCGGCGGTGCTGGCGGACCTGAAGGTCGTGGTGGTCGCTACGGCATCGGACGGTCTGATCGATCACGAGGACCTCAAGGCCAAGATCGAATCCGTGGGTGACGAACTCGCGGGCATCATGGTCACCTACCCCTCGACCCACGGCGTGTACGACACGGACATCTCCATGGTGTGCGAGGCCATCCACGACGCAGGCGGTCAGGTCTACGTGGACGGTGCGAACCTCAACGCGCTGATGGGTCTGGCACGTCCGGGCAAGTTCGGCGGAGACGTCTCCCACCTGAACCTGCACAAGACGTTCTGCATCCCGCACGGCGGTGGCGGACCCGGCGTGGGCCCGTGGCCGTGGCCGAGCACCTGGTGCCCTACCTGCCGGTAATGCGGTGGAAGCCAAGCTCGATGAGCGCGGCGCGGGCTTCCCCGTCTCGCAGGCACCCTTCGGTTCGGCCGGTGTCCTGCCGATCACGTGGATGTACATCGCCATGACCGGCGCGGAGGGGCTCACCGAGTCCACCCGCACGGCCGTGCTGAGCGCCAACTACATTGCCCGCTCGCTGTCCGACGTGTTCCCCACGCTGTACTCCGGCGACGGCGGGTTGGTCGCGCACGAGTGCATCCTGGACCTGCGTCCCATGACCAAGGCCTCCGGTGTGACCGCGGAAGACGTGTGTAAGCGTCTGGTCGACTTCGGGTTCCACGCACCCACCCTGGCGTTCCCGGTTGCGGGCACGCTCATGGTGGAGCCCACTGAGTCCGAGTCCTTGGAAGAGCTGGACCGTTTCATCGAGGCCATGCGCACCATCCACGCCGAGATGCAGGAGATCGCCGACGGCAAGATCGAGCTGGCCGATTCCGTGGTCCGCAACGCCCCGCACACCGCCCAGGTGCTCACCGCGGACGAGTGGGATCGCTCGTACCCGCGCTCGCAGGCCGCGTACCCCGTGCCCTCGCTGCGTCGTGTGAAGTACTGGTCTCCCGTGGGCCGCGTGGACAACGCCGCCGGCGACCGCAACCTGGTGTGCTCGTGCCCGCCGATCGAGGCGTTCGACGCCGCCAACGCCGCCGCTGCCGCGGGGGAGGAGAACTGATGAGCGAGAAGAAAACTGCCCTGTACGCCACCCACGAGGAACTCGGTGCTCGGTTCACCGACTTCGGTGGTTGGTCCATGCCCGTGCGTTACGCGAGTGACACGGCTGAGCACCACGCGGTGCGCCGCGGCGCAGGAATCTTCGATCTCTCCCACATGGGTGAGGTGGAGGTCTCCGGTCCGCAGGCCGGTGCGTTCCTGGACTTCGCGCTGGTGGGCGTGCTGTCCGCGATGTCCGTGGGCCGCGCCAAGTACTCGGTGATCGTGGATGCGGACGGGCGCGTGCTGGACGACCTGATCACCTACCGGCTCGAGGAGAACCGCTACCTGGTGGTCCCCAACGCGGGCAATCAGGAAGTGGTCGTGCGCGAGCTGACCGCTCGCGCCGAGGGTTTCGACGTCGCTGTGACCGACCAGGGTGCCGAGACCTCCCTGATCGCCGTGCAGGGGCCGCGCGCTCTCGAGGTGCTCAAGGCCACGGACCTGGACCCGAGCGACGTCGTCGAGAATCTCAAGTACTACGCCGCCGCACCGGCTCGCTGCGCGGGGGTGGAAGTTCTGGCCGCTCGAACCGGATACACCGGCGAGGACGGTTTCGAGCTGTACTGCAGCAACCAGGATGCCCCGGCGCTATGGGCGGCGCTCCTTGAGACTGCGGGGGAGCTGTCCACCGAGGACGCGCCCGTGTCCGCGGCCGGACTGGCCGCGCGTGACTCGCTGCGTCTCGAGGCCGGTATGCCGCTGTACGGGCACGAGCTGTCCACCGAGATCACCCCGCAGAGGCCGGTTTGGGCAAGCTCGTGGAGATCGCGCTGCGCAAGAAGGGCGAAGCGGGAACGGACACGGTGGGCCGCGAGGCGCTCGCCACCGTGGTCGAGACCGAACCCAAGCGCACCCTGGTGGGCCTGGAAGGCGTGGGCCGCAAGCCGATCCGCGCCGACTACACCGTGGTGTCCGGCGGCGAGACCGTGGGTGTCGTCACCAGCGGACTGCCCTCGCCCACGCTGGGCAAGCCCATTGCCATGGCCCTCGTGGCCACGGACGCGCTGGCTCGGATCGCCGACGGCGACGTGAGCGTTCAGGACGCACGCGGCCGTGACATCGAGGTTCAGCAGACCGAGATGCCGTTCTACAAGCGCGGCTGATCAGGGCTGTAGAAACACCTTTCAGCAACGGCTGAACAGACTTCGGGCCGGATACCTCGAACGAGGTACCCGGCCCGAAGTGTTTTTCGGATGCGACGCTGTAGGTCAGTGTCTGAATTATTCGCTTGCCATTTCTCACTTGCCGCTTCTCGCTGGCGGGCGAGCAGGAGAGGGCCGCGGAGTTCAATCCCGAGTGATCAGTCTCGGTCCTTGCGGGGCATGAAGGCCCGCACCTTGGCCAGTTTGTGGGAACCGTCGCAGTGCGGGGCAATGCTGGTCATCCCGCACCGGCACAGGGCAATGACCTTCCGCTCGGGTGGCAGCGGTTCGGCGCCGGGCTCTGCGGCCAGCAGGAAATCTCCACGAACCAACAGAGGGCCCTTGGGACACACCGTGATCACGGGGGATTCCACGGAACCGGGCACTGACCGGGGTTCCGAAGTAGCACTGCCCCTGGACGGCTCCGAGTCATCCCGGAGGTCTCCCTGAGGACGGGGCAGGGGTTGCTCGAGCGGGGCAGAACGATGGGTGAGTTCCGTCTGGTCGGCGGAGTGCGTCATGTCGTCAGGCACGTGCGAGCTCATGTGCGGGGTTCCGGGGTGAGCAGCGACGATCGTCCCGACATCCACGCTTCGAGCATCTGATCGCCGGCGTGCCCGTCCACGTAGAGGCACGCGGCCGCTCCGAAGAAGATGTCCTCGGTCAGCTGGGGTTCGTCGTCCACGAGGTTTCCCACGAGGTCCCGCGCAGCCAACTGTTCGTGAACGGCGTCGGCCTCGACGTGCTCGTCGAAGTACCACGTCACGTCCTGGCGGTACCCGCGTTTGCGGAACGCATTGCCGTAGTGCTTGTTAGGGATCGTCGAGGTCATCTCGAAGGCCGCCAGGTGACCCACGTTGGCTCCGCGCAAGCAGCGATTCAGGCCGAACATGCTGATCAGATTGGTCGATGCCAGGGTGCTGGCGGGGACCAGATCGAGGTAGGCGTCGGGGGTGTCGTCCAAACCGATGTTGCGCATCGTGCGGGCGAAGATTTCTGAGTGCACCTTGTCCGGGTGGCCGCCACCGTATTCGTCCGCCTGGATCTCGACCATTGCTGCCTTGGCTCGTCCCTGTAGCTTCGGTATGGACCACGTGTGCGGATCGGCCTCGCGCAGTGTGTAGATGGATCGCTGAATCAAGAACTCACGCAGTAGGTCCTCGGTGGCGTTCTTGGCCAGCCACATGGCGGTGCTCGGCTTGGCCGCCGGTTGGGTCATGGCGAAGAGTGCTTCCGCGGCCTCCTTGCCGTCGCGGGGGAGCGGAGCGGGTAGCTCGACCTCCGCCCGTAACTGAGCTTCGAAGCGCTGCTCGATACGACCGCGGATCCGGATCAGGTCCGGGTCCCACTCCCATTCGCCGCGCACGAACTCGGCCGGACCGTAGTGCAGTAGATAGAGCAGAAAGAGCGAGAGCTGCAGGTCTTCGTCTGTGAGGAGGTCCTGGGACTCGGCCAACGCGCGATCAGTGGCGGCAGCAAGGTGGGCCAACCCATCAGTGGTTTCGTGGTCACCCACCAGAAGCGAGATCAATGCGGAACTCACTGATCCTCTGGCGGTCGGCGCAGCGGTTCTTTCCTTGACTATGGTCACCGGTCTCAACTTTCTTCTAACGCAGCGTGGAGAACCCGTCTCCGGCGGATGAACAGGGCGGTGCTCACGTTGTGACACTGCAGGGGGATGAGCCGTCACTACTATAAGGCGGCTTAGCCAGGCGTGGGCTGCCAGCTTGCCGCGAAGGCCTGAGCGAACGTCGACGCAACAGCTCAGATACCCGGACAAACGTCAATTAATGGACGAATTATTAAAGCAATAAGAAACTAGTCAGTAGGCATACCATTTGCGATGGCCACCGCGTAGCGTGGAATACCACGGGCCCCTTCTTCGGTCTCCGCGCCGAGGAAGTCGCTCCTGTACCAGGGCATCATGCTCGGTTAGGACATGTCATGGCCATCCACGAATACACGGCAACCGAACGCCGTAGCCGCACACAAGTAGCCGCAGTACCTCGCTCCAAAGGCCGCATGATCGTCGGCTGGCTCACCTCGACCGACCACAAGACCATCGGATACATGTATCTGATCGCGTCCTTCGTGTTCTTCTGCGTAGGCGGCGTGATGGCGTTGTTGATTCGCGCCGAACTTTTCGAGCCCGGTCTGCAGATTCTGGAGACCAAGGAGCAATACAACCAGCTCTTCACCATGCACGGCACGCTCATGCTGCTGATGTTCGGAACACCGTTGTTCATCGGATTCGCCAACGTGTTGGTCCCGCTTCAACTGGGGTCCCCGGACGTGGCGTTCCCCAGACTCAATGCGCTCGCGTTCTGGTTCTTCCTGTTCGGCTCTCTGGTTGCGATGGCCGGGTTCATCACCCCGCAGGGCGCGGCGTCCTTTGGGTGGTTCGCGTACGCGCCACTCAACAACACGACCTTCAGCCCGGGGGTCGGGGGAGACCTGTGGCTGTTCGGACTTGCGCTTCAGGGCTTCGGCACCATTCTGGGCGGCGTCAACTTCATCACCACGATTCTCTGCATGCGCGCACCTGGCATGACCATGTGGCGCATGCCCATCTTCACGTGGAACATCCTGCTGACCTCCATGCTCGTGATCATGCGTTCCCGCCACTGGCGGCCGCACTCTTTGCGCTTGGCATGGACCGGCGCATGGGCGGGCACATCTTCGATCCGGAGAACGGCGGAGCCATCCTGTGGCAGCACCTGTTCTGGTTCTTCGGTCACCCGGAGGTCTACATCATTGCGCTGCCGTTCTTCGGCATCGTGTCCGAAATCATCCCGGTCTTCTCCCGCAAGCCGATCTTCGGGTACAAGGGTCTGGCCTTCGCGACCATCGCGATAGCCGCGCTGTCGATCACAGTGTGGGCCCACCACATGTTCGTCACGGGAGCAGTGGCACTGAGCTTCTTCGCGTTCATGTCCATGATGATTGCGGTGCCCACCGGCGTGAAGTTCTTCAACTGGATCGGCACCATGTGGCAGGGCTCCGTAACCTTTGAAACGCCCCTGCTGTGGGCCCTCGGATTCCTGTTCACGTTCCTCTTCGGCGGGCTCACCGGCATCATTCTGGCCACTCCGGCCCTGGACTTCCACGTGTCCGATACGTACTTCGTGGTGGCCCACTTCCACTACGTGGTGTTCGGCACCGTGGTGTTCTCCATGTTCGCCGGATTCTACTTCTGGTGGCCCAAGTTCACCGGCAAGATGCTCAACGAGCGGCTGGGCAAGGTTCACTTCTGGATGTTGTTCATCGGCTTCCATGCGACCTTCCTCATCCAGCACTGGTTGGGCGTCAGTGGCATGCCACGGCGGTACGCCGACTACATGCCGGAGGACGGGTTCACCTGGATGAATCAGCTGTCCACGGCCGGTGCCATGTTGCTGGGGCTCTCGATGATTCCGTTCTTCTGGAACGTATACATCACCCACCGGCATGCCAAGAAGGTTGAAGTGGACGATCCCTGGGGCTTCGGGTGCTCGTTGGAGTGGGCCACGTCCTGCCCGCCGCCGCGGCATAACTTTGCATCACTGCCGCGCATTCGCTCCGAGCGTCCGGCGCTCGACCTGCATCATCCGGAGCTTGCGGCCTTCGCCAGTCAGCAATTCGACGCCGGGAAACCGGTGACCGGGGGCGTCGGTCAACGCGGCACGTGACGAACGCGATGCGCGGCACCGCCCGCCGCGGCGCGTCGTCGTACGAGCCGGGATTCGGAACGGAAGTGGAGGCCCAGAACCGTGGGGGCGGGGTATCTTACGACGACTTCTCCCGTCCGTCCACTAAGGGTGTGGACAAAGCCCAAAAAAAGTCCTAGACTGATAGCTTGCGTTGTCCCTTATACATGCGTGCCTTCATATAGCGGTGGGCGCCACCGGGGCGTGTTGCGCGAACAGCCAGCACCGGCCCCCATTCTCATTCTCGGGAACCTCGCGAATTCACTGCATGTCTGTGGAAGGATCACATCTTGGTCGCCTCGAGCACCGATTCGAACGTCACCGCCAATCACCCCACGAGCGATAACATTCCTCGCCGAATTTCCTTCGCAAAGATCCACGAGCCGCTAGACGTCCCCAACCTGCTTGCACTTCAGACGGACAGCTTTGACCGTCTGGTGGGCAACGAGCGTTGGCAGGCCCGCCTGGCGCAGGCCCAGGAGACCGGCGAAACCGGCGTGGCCACCACGTCCGGCCTGTCGGATATCTTCGAAGAGATCTCCCCGATCGAGGACTTCCAGGGCACCATGTCCCTGTCGTTCTCCGAGCCGGAGTTCTACGACCCCAAATACACCATGGACGAGTGCAAGGACCGCGACGCCACCTATTCGGCGCCGTTGTACGTCAAGGCCGAGTTCATGAACAACACCACCGGTGAGATCAAGCAGCAGACCGTGTTCATGGGCGATTTCCCGCTCATGACCGAAAAGGGAACCTTTGTCATCAACGGTTCCGAGCGCGTGGTCGTCTCCCAGCTGGTGCGTTCCCCCGGTGCCTACTTCGAAAAGGGCCAGGACCGTACCTCGGACAAGGACATCTTCTCCGCGAAGATCATCCCCTCCCGCGGCGCATGGTTCGAGCTCGAGATCGACAAGCGCGATCAGGTGGGCGTTCGTCTGGACCGCAAGCGTAAGCAGTCCGTGACCGTGCTGCTCAAGGCGCTGGGCTGGACCGAGTCCAAGATCCTCGAAGAGTTCGGCGAGTACGACTCGATCCGCGCGACCCTCGAGAAGGACACCACCGAGACCCGCGAAGAAGCACTGCTGGACATCTACCGCAAGCTGCGCCCGGGAGAGCCGCCCACGGTTGATGCTGCCCAGTCCTTGCTGGACAACATGTACTTCAACCCCAAGCGTTACGACCTGGCCAAGGTGGGTCGCTACAAGATCAACCGCAAGCTGGGTCTGGACAAGTCCTTCACTGACGCGGATGCGTCCGTGCTGTCCGTGGACGACATCGTGGCGATGATCCGTTACCTGGTCACCCTGCACGCAGGTGGCAGCACCATGGAGGGTGTCCGCGACGGCGAGCCGCGCGAGATCCACGTTGACGTCGACGACATCGACCACTTCGGTAACCGTCGCATCCGCGCGGTGGGCGAGCTGATCGAGAACCAGATCCGCACGGGCCTGTCCCGTATGGAGCGCGTTGTCCGCGAGCGGATGACCACTCAGGACGTCGAGGCCATCACGCCCCAGACCCTGATCAACATCCGCCCCGTGGTTGCCGCCATCAAGGAGTTCTTCGGAACCTCCCAGCTGTCGCAGTTCATGGACCAGAACAACCCGCTGGCCGGTCTGACGCACAAGCGTCGTCTCTCCGCGCTGGGCCCGGGTGGTCTGTCCCGTGACCGTGCCGGCATGGAAGTCCGTGACGTGCACCCCTCGCACTACGGCCGTATGTGCCCGATTGAAACCCCTGAAGGTTCCAACATCGGTCTGATCGGTTCGTTGGCGACCTACGCGCGCATCAACCCGTTCGGCTTCATCGAGACCCCTTACCGCAAGGTGGTCAACGGTGTGGTTACTGACGAGGTCAGCTATTTGACCGCGGACGACGAGCGTGGCGTGACCATCGCGCAGGCCAACGCACCGTTGACCGAGGACGGTCACTTCGCCGAGGACGCCGTTCTGGCACGTGCCGCTGACGGTTCCGGTGAAGCCGTGCTGGTCGAGCCTTCGGACGTCGAGTTCATGGACGTGTCCCCGCGCCAGATGGTGTCGGTGGCCACCGCCCTGATTCCGTACCTCGAGCACGACGACGCCAACCGCGCGTTGATGGGCGCCAACATGCAGCGTCAGGCTGTGCCGCTGTTGGTCTCGGAAGCACCGCTGGTCGGTACCGGCATGGAGCGCTACGCCGCTATGGACGCCGGCGACTCCGTTCTGGCCATCAAGCCGGGTGTGGTCGAAGAGGTCTCCGCCGATCAGGTGAAGGTTCTCAACGACGACGGAACCACCAAGCTCTACCCGATCAACAAGTTCGTTCGTTCGAACCCGGGTAACACCTATAACCAGCGCGTGATCGTCTCCGAGGGCGAGCGGATCGAGGACCGTACGGTCATCGCCGACGGCCCCTCGACCGATCAGGGTGAACTGGCACTGGGTAAGAACTTGCTGGTTGCCTACATGTCCTGGGAAGGCCTCAACTACGAGGACGCGATCATCCTCTCCCAGCGCATGGTCTCCGAGGACGTCCTGACCTCGATCCACATCGAGGAGCACGAGATCGATGCCCGCGACACCAAGCTCGGTGCCGAGGAAATCACCCGTGACATCCCCAACGTGTCCGAGGAAGTGCTCTCCGCTCTGGACGAGCGCGGCATCATCCACATCGGTGCCGAGGTTCAGGCCGGTGACATCCTTGTGGGCAAGGTGACCCCCAAGGGTGAGACCGAGCTGACCCCGGAAGAGCGCTTGCTGCGCGCCATCTTCGGTGAGAAGTCCCGCGAAGTGCGTGACACCTCCCTGAAGGTGCCCCACGGCGAGTCCGGCACCGTGATCGGCGTCCGCGTGTTCGACCGTGACGACGAAGACGACGACCTGCCCGCCGGCGTGAACCAGGTGGTTCGCGTGTACGTGGCCCAGAAGCGCAAGATCACCGACGGTGACAAGCTCGCGGGTCGTCACGGTAACAAGGGCGTGATCTCCAAGATCCTGCCCGTCGAGGACATGCCATTCCTGGCGGACGGTACCCCCGTTGACGTGATCCTGAACCCGCTGGGTGTGCCCGGCCGTATGAACCTGGGCCAGGTGCTCGAGGTTCACACCGGCTGGCTGGCCAAGCAGGGCTGGAACATCGAAGGCAACCCCGAGTGTTGGACCGCCTGTCCAACTTCCCGAAGAGCTCCGGCCCCACCAACGTGGCCACCCCGGTGTTCGACGGCGCCAGCGAGGACGAGATCTTCGACCTGTTGGATCACACCAACCCGACCCGCGACGGCGATCGTCTGATCGACCGCAGCGGCAAGGCTCGGTTGTTCGACGGCCGTTCCGGTCAGCCGTTCCCGGACCCCGTGTCCGTCGGATACCAGTACATCTTGAAGCTCCACCACTTGGTGGATGACAAGATCCACGCTCGTTCCACCGGTCCGTACTCCATGATCACCCAGCAGCCGCTGGGCGGTAAGGCTCAGTTCGGTGGTCAGCGCTTCGGTGAGATGGAGGTGTGGGCGCTGGAAGCGTACGGCGCCGCGTACACCCTTCAGGAACTGCTCACGGTCAAGTCGGACGACGTTCACGGTCGCGTCAAGGTGTACGAAGCCATCGTCAAGGGCGAGAACATTCCGGAACCGGGTGTGCCCGAATCCTTCAAGGTGCTCATCAAGGAAATGCAGTCGTTGTGCCTGAACGTCGAGGTCCTCTCGGCAGACGGCAACGCAGTGGAAATGCGCGATTCCGAAGATGACAGCTTCCGTGCAGCCGACGAGCTCGGCATTGACCTTTCGCACTCCGAGCCCAGCTCGGTCGAAGAGGTCTGATTCCCCACTCGTCATCGGTAAGCACGAACAACTTCAGGATTTTTAGAAAGAGGGACAGGACCTTATGTCCAACGATTCTTCACTAGGCCTCATGCGTATTGGCCTGGCCACCGCGGACCAGATTCGTAGCTGGTCCTACGGCGAGGTCAAGAAGCCCGAAACCATCAACTACCGCACGCTCAAGCCCGAGAAAGACGGCTTGTTCTGTGAAAAGATCTTCGGCCCCACCCGGGACTGGGAGTGCTACTGCGGTAAGTACAAGCGTGTCCGTTACAAGGGCATCATCTGTGAGCGTTGTGGCGTCGAGGTGACTCGCGCAAGGTGCGTCGTGAGCGGATGGGCCACATCGAGTTGGCCGCACCGGTCACTCACATCTGGTACTTCAAGGGCGTTCCGTCGCGCTTGGGCTACCTGCTGGATCTGGCTCCGAAGGACCTCGAAAAGGTCATCTACTTCGCCGCTACATGATCACCTCCGTGGATGAGCAGGCTCGTCACGACGACCTGCCCAACCTGCAGGCTGCCATCGACCGTGAGAAGAAGCAGATGGAGGACACCCGCGATTCGGACATCGCCGCAATCGCTCGTGACCTCGAGACTGAACTCGCCCGCGTCGAGGAAGAGGGCGGCAAGGCGGCCGAGAAGCGCAAGCTGCGTGACTCCGCTGATCGCCAGATGGCCAACGTGCGTAAGCGCGCTGACCGCGAGATCGATCACATCGAAAAGGTCTGGGACCGCTTCAAGAACCTCAAGGTCAACGACCTCGAGGGTGACGAGGCCCTGTACCGCCAGATGGTCGACCGCTACGGCATGTACTTCGAAGGTTCCATGGGTGCCGAGGCGATCAAGAAGCGCCTCGAATCCTTCGACCTGAACGCCGAGGCGGAATCCCTCCGGGAAACCATCGCCACGGGTAAGGGCCAGCGTAAGACTCGCGCCCTGAAGCGACTCAAGGTTGTCAACGCGTTCCTCACCACGGATAACTCCCCGCTGGGTATGGTCCTGGATGCCGTTCCGGTGATCCCGCCGGAGCTGCGTCCCATGGTCCAGCTCGACGGTGGCCGTTTCGCCACCTCGGACCTGAACGACCTGTACCGTCGCGTGATCAACCGCAACAACCGCTTGAAGCGTCTGCTGGATCTGGGTGCGCCCGAGATCATCGTGAACAACGAGAAGCGCATGCTCCAGGAAGCTGTTGACTCGCTGTTCGACAACGGCCGCCGTGGCCGCCCCGTCACCGGACCGGGCAACCGCGCGCTCAAGTCGCTGTCTGACATGCTCAAGGGCAAGCAGGGTCGTTTCCGTCAGAACCTGTTGGGTAAGCGTGTGGACTACTCGGGCCGTTCGGTCATCGTGGTGGGTCCGCAGCTCAAGCTGCACCAGTGTGGTCTGCCCAAGCAGATGGCGTTGGAGCTGTTCAAGCCCTTCGTTATGAAGCGTCTGGTCGACCTCAACCACGCCCAGAACATCAAGTCTGCCAAGCGCATGGTTGAGCGTTACCGCCCGCAGGTGTGGGACGTCCTCGAAGAGGTCATCACCGAGCACCCGGTTCTGTTGAACCGTGCTCCCACCCTGCACCGCCTGGGTATTCAGGCGTTCGAGCCGCAGCTGGTCGAAGGTAAGGCCATTCAGCTGCACCCGCTCGTGTGTGGTGCGTTCAACGCCGACTTCGACGGTGACCAGATGGCGGTGCACCTGCCGCTGTCCCCGGAGGCACAGGCCGAGGCTCGCGTGCTGATGTTGTCCTCGAACAACATCCTCAAGCCCTCGGACGGTAAGCCGATCGCCCTGCCTTCGCAGGACATGATCATCGGTCTGTACCACCTGACCACCGTTCGTGACGGCTGGGCCGGTGAGGGCAACAGCTACTCGTCCATCGCCGAAGCATCATGGCCTACGACTCCGGTGATCTGCACTTGAACTCCAAGTGCAAGATCGAGCTGGAGAACTTCGTGCCGTACGCCGGCTGGGAGGCCCCCGAAGGTTGGGAACCCGGCCAGCCCGCCGTCGTCGAGACCACCCTGGGTCGCGTGCTCTTCAACGAGACGCTGCCTGAGGACTACCCGTGGGACGAGAACGTTGCCGACAAGAAGCACCTGTCTTCTCTGGTCAACGACCTTGCCGAGCGTTACCCCATGACCCAGGTGGCTCACACCTTGGATCTGCTCAAGGACGCCGGTTTCCACTGGGCATCCCGTTCGGGTGTGACCGTGGCGATCTCGGACATCGCGACCCCGCCGGAGAAGCCCGCCATTATGGAGGGCTACGAAGCGCAGGCCGCGAAGATCCAGGGCCAGTACGACAAGGGTCTGATCGATGACGACGAGCGTCGTTCCGAGCTGATCGACATCTGGTCCAAGGCAACCGACGAGGTCGCCGAGGCCATGCGCAACAACCTGACCGCGAGTAACACCATCAACCGCATGGTGTCCTCGGGCGCACGTGTAACTGGATGCAGGTTCGTCAGATCGCGGGTATCCGTGGTCTGGTGGCCAACCCCAAGGGCGAGATCATGCCCCGTCCGATCAAGTCCTCCTACCGTGAGGGCCTGTCGGTTCTGGAGTACTTCATCGCGACCCACGGTGCTCGTAAGGGCCTGGCCGATACCGCACTGCGTACCGCCAACTCGGGTTACCTGACCCGTCGTCTGGTGGACGTCTCCCAGGACGTCATTGTTCGCGAAGCGGATTGCCAGACGAGCCGTGGCCTGGTGCTGCCCGTGTCGGAGATCGATGAGTCCGGCGTGCGTTCCCTGCACGAGGACGTCGAGAACACCGTGCACGGTCGTGTGCTGTCCACCGACGTGGTGGATGCCAACGGCGAGATCGTGGCCGAGGCCGGGCAGGACATGTCCGATGCGTTGATCAACAAGCTGTTCACCGCCGGTATCGACGAGGTTCGCGTGCGCTCCGTGCTCACCTGTGAGTCCGCCGTGGGTGTGTGCGCATCTTGCTACGGTCGCTCCCTGGCCACCAACCAGTTGGTGGACATCGGCGAGGCCGTGGGCATCGTGGCCGCGCAGTCGATTGGTGAGCCCGGTACCCAGCTGACCATGCGTACCTTCCACACCGGTGGTGTCGCCTCCTCGGACGGTGACATCACCCAGGGTCTGCCCCGTATTCAGGAGCTCTTCGAGGCCCGTACCCCCAAGGGTGTCGCCCCGATCTCCGAGGTGGCCGGCCGCGTACGCATCGAGGACACGGACAAGTCCCTCAAGATCGTCATTGTTCCGGACAACGGCGACGAGGAATTTGCCTACCCGGTGCTGCGTCGCGCCAAGCTGCTCGTGCACGACGGCGATTCCGTGGTCGTGGGCCAGCAGCTCGTGACCGGTGCGGTTGACCCCAAGGAGGTGCTGCGTATCCGCGGTCCCCGTGAGGCTCAGAAGCACCTGGTGGACGAGGTCCAGGGTGTGTACCGCTCCCAGGGTGTGGGCATTCACGACAAGCACGTGGAAGTCATCGTCCGTCAGATGCTGCGCCGCGTGACCATCATCGAATCCGGCGACACTCCGTTGCTGCCGGGTGAGCTGGTGGACAGCGTGCGCTTCCTCGAGGCAAACCGCGGTGCGGTGGCCGAGGGCAAGCGTCCCGCAGCGGGCCGTCCGGAGCTCATGGGTATCACCAAGGCTTCGCTGGCAACCGACTCGTGGCTGTCTGCCGCATCCTTCCAGGAAACCACCCGCGTTCTGACGCAGGCGGCCATGGAAGGTAAGTCGGATCCGCTGCTGGGTCTGAAGGAGAACGTGATCATCGGTAAGCTCATCCCGGCCGGCACCGGCCTGGCACGCTACAACAACGTGGATGTTGAGCCCACCGAGGAAGCCAAGGCTTCCATGTTCACCGATCCTTCCGCGTTCGCTGACTTCAGCTACGCCGAGGAGAACTCGGGTGCGTTGGGTTCGGAGTTCCAGGCCATCCCGTTGGATGACTACGACTTCGGCACCAACTGATCACACGGGGCGGTAGCTGAGCTGCCGTAGTCCGTACGACCGAAGGCCGGTCCCCACTCATGTGGGGGCCGGCCTTCGGCATTGCCCGGGAGACTACGCTGGAGTACAGATCATTCGTGTGCCTGTGACGGTGCAGCATGGGATCTGTGGCACGAGCGGCGAGGAGCGGGAGATGGCGAATTCGACATCGGGCGATTCTGTTCTCGCTCGCGTGGAACGGATCCTTGCGGCGTTCGGTTCAGAGACCCCGGTGTTGCAGCTCAAGGACATCGCCAGTTCTGCTCAGCTCCCCACGTCCACTGCACTCCGTTTATTGACAGATATGAAGCAGATCGGCTGGATCGAGTCCGCCCGCGGGCAGGGCTATCGGGTGGGGACCCGGTTGTGGGAGCTGGCCTCCCGGGCCGCATTGGCAGAGGACCTGGCGTCGGTTGCCATCCCGTTCATGTCGGACGTCCACGCGGTGCTTCGACAGCACGTTCACGTGGGAGTCGTGGAAGGCGACGACGTTCTGTTCGCCGAGCGGATCCTCGGCAAGAAGTCGGATGTGCCGCTGCGCTCGAACGTGGCGGGCAGGTTACCCCTGCACCAATCGGCGGCGGGGCTGGTGCTGATGTCCCAATACTCGGAGTCTTTCGTCACGGAATATTGCCAGCGGGTGCGCGACGACAGTTTTCCCGAGGGGATTCCTACGGATCGTCTGATGACTGACCTGCGCCGTTTCGCGCAACGCGGTTATGCCCTGCAACGCGGTCGAATTGACCAGGAAACCGGTGGTATCTCGGTGCCGGTACGGGTGCACAGTGGCACCGCCCGGTGGCGCTGGGCGTGGTCATGGCGCTCGAGGATATGGGCCCGGCAGAAGTGCCCGGCGTCGTGCAAACGTTAAGGGTTGCCTCGCACGGAATCTCCCGTGCCATGGGCGCACTGTAACAACTGTCAAAGGTTGTCCTTTGTAGCAGAAACCTTTGCCGCGTCCTGGATGAATGTCTGTGCGTCCACAGCCGCCGCATATTGAGCGGACGTGAGGGAAGGGCCCGAAGCCCGACCTCATGTCTACCGGCTGTGGAGCATGTGATCAGTGCTAACTTCCGGGGCCAGGTTGAGACGGCGCAGTAATTGAGCATTGAGTGCCACGACGACTGTCGATGCGGACATGAGGATTGCGCCGATGCTCATGGGCAGAACGAACCCGATCGGAGCCAGGATGCCCGCGGCGAGAGGTACGGAGATCAAGTTGTACCCGGCAGCCCACCAGAGGTTTTGCTTCATCTTCCGAAAGCTCGCACGCGAAAGTTCTAACACCGAGAGCACCGAACGGGGGTCGGAGCTAGCCAGGATGACTCCGGCCGATCCGATGGCGACATCCGTGCCCGCGCCGATGGCGATGCCGACGTCGGCCTGGGCCAGCGCAGGAGCATCGTTGACTCCGTCGCCGACCATCGCAACCTTGCGGCCCTCGCCTTGGAGCTCCGCGACCTTCATGGCTTTGTCCTCGGGGTGCACGCCGGCGAAGACACGGTTGATACCAAGCTCGTCGGCAACCGCTTGAGCCACGGCCTCTGCATCGCCGGTGATCATGACGACCTGAACGCCTGAGCGTGGAGAGCGTCAACGGCGTCGCGTGACTCGGTGCGGATTGCGTCGGCGAGACGCAAAGCACCGATCACCTGACCGTCGGAAATGACGTGGAGGATGATCGCACCCTCATTTCGCCATTGCGCTGAGATGGGTAACTCCTTGAAGGAGCGCTGCTCAAGAAGGTACGGGCCCCCAACTTCGATGACCATGTTGTCGACGGTGGCCCTAACCCCGATGGCGGGGGAGGACGTGAAGTTCCTGGCTCGAGGTGGTTCCAGACCGCGTTGCTGGGCTGCATGGGTAATGGCACGAGCGAGGGGGTGTTCACTGTCGGACTCGGCCGCTGCCGCTAAGGCAAGCACCGTGTCCTCGGTATGTACGCCGACAGTATCGACGGCGGTGACCGTAGGTTCGCCCTTGGTCAGTGTGCCGGTTTTGTCGAAGAGGACTGCATCAACGGTGCGCGTAGACTCCAATGCGAGCCTGTCTTTGATGAGCACTCCGCCGCGGGCGCGCGTTCGGTAGCGATGGATACTACCAGCGGTATTGCGAGGCCAAGGGCATGGGGGCAGGCGATGACCAGGACCGTAATGGTGCGCACGACGGCTTCGTCAGGGAGACCTATTAGGGACCACACGAGCGCCGTAATTACGGCAGCGCTGAGGGCGAACCAGAACAACCATCCGGCGGCGGTATCGGCGATCCGCTGGGCACGGGAGGAGGACGCCTGAGCGTCGGTCACAAGCCTCTGGATGCCTGCCAAGGCAGTATCTTCGCCGGTGGCGGTTACCTCGATCCGCAGCCCCGAGTCTGTGGAGATAGTGCCGGCGACCACGTGACCACCGACCCCTCGGCTGACGGTCCTGGACTCGCCGGTGACCATCGATTCGTCCATGGACGCGGACCCGTCGATGATCTTTCCGTCAGCTGGCACAGAGGCACCCGGACGGACAATCACGATATCTCCGACAGCAAGGGCTGTGGGCGCGACTTTCACGACTCCGTCGCCCTCAATCTTCTCGGCTTCATCGGGGATGAGCGCCGCGAGAGAGTCAAGGGCCGAGGTGGTCTGGGCTAGGGAGCGCATTTCTATCCAGTGGCCCAGAAGCATGATGACCACTAGTAGTGCGAGTTCCCACCAGAAATTGAGTTCATGACTAAGCCACTGCAGACTTGCGCCCCAAGAGGCGAGGAAGGCTACGGTGATGGCCAAAGCGATGAGCAGCATCATGCCGGGTTTGCGAGATCGGATCTCGCTGAACCCGCCAGTGAGGAACGGCCATCCACCCCAGAAGTACATGACCGTGCCCAGGACCGGGGAAACCCACCGCACCCAATCGGCATCTGGGAGTGTGTAGCCGATGAGCTGGGCAAACATGTCATTGAATCCCACGACGGGAATCGCGAGGACGAGCATGATCCAGAACAACCGCCGAAACTGTCCGATATGATCACCGTGCCCGCCTTGACCTGCGTGGCCATGACCACCGTGCTCCATGGGTGCACCCCGCTCCCCGTGTACAGAGTGGTCGTGGTGGCCCGCATATTCGTGGGGGGTAGCCTCGGTTGCCCCGTGGTGGGTGTGCTGATTGTTCATGGTCTGTCCATTCCTCGATGCCCGGTTCCTGTTGGCTAGGAGTCGGGCTGCATCTCGCTTTCGACAACCCACTTGTGGTTCGTCATTTCCATCCCGTCGGCTTCGTAGTCAACGACGTAGACGGTCTCGTCGGTTGAAAACGCGATCGTTGCTATTGCTCCGTTCATACCTTCCATATGATCGGCAGCTACCTTGACGTCGGTGCCATCGGCCAGGCGCTCGTTACCCGCGTCTTCAAGCTCTTCCTGAACGACCCATTTGTGATCGGTGACGGGGTCTCCACCCTCGGTGGGCGTGTAGTCGATCGCGTACGTGTACGTGTTGTATGCGCCGACCACGGTCGCGCTGGCACCGTTCATACCTTCCATGTGATCGGCTGTGAGGGTTACCTCGGTATCCACGGGATATTCCGGGTCGGTGGCTGCTGTCATGCCCTCGGGCACGGGGCCGCCGTCCATTGGGTGATCCATGCCGCCATGCCCCGCGTGCGCGTTGTCACTCTGGGAAGCCGGCGATGCTGGCTCTTCGTTGGCTGAATTCGAACAACCGGTGAACGCGATTGCTCCGGTGAGCGTCACAGTGGCTATGAGGGTGCGCGTGCGCTTGTTCATCTGAAGCTCCTTGTCTGACGGGGTGAACTGGAGAGGCGTGGGATTCTTGCAGACTATTGAGTACCCATCGACGGATATCGAAGTTGATGGCCACCCGTGTGGCTCTTCTGAAGAGCTTGGTTTCAGGATATACCCATGGGGGGTATGGGGCAAGGCTGTTTGCCTCGTTCTTCAGAGTCCAGCACATGTCAGCACTGGGTCTGTGGTGTTGTCTCGGGTGCGCACACGGGTCTGCCAAGGGGGGTCCACGGTCAAGCGGGCGAGTGCATGGAGTCAAAGGGGTTGGCGCGGGTTCAGGGTCGATGGAAACTGCTCCGGTCGGAATAAGATGATGTGTGTACGTGCCAGTTCATTGGAGGAGCACCGCATGACTAAGCTTCAGTCAGGCCGTCGACAGAAGCTGATTCTTGCATCTTCGGCAGTCTGTTTCGCATCCGCTCTTGCACTCTCGGGCTGCACAATATCTGCCCCTGAGGCAGTGCCTACATCGTCGGGCGACCTTGCAGTAAAGAGTGACCTCTTGGCTAACCATGGCTTGGAAGGACTTGGTGCGGCGGAAGTCATTGAGCGCTTGGACACTATGCCTGTTTCCAATCGGCCCGCTGGCCTGCAGGCGTCAGTGCAGCCTGATGCGGTCGTGCTTTCTGACACGCAGCAGCGCGAGGCTCGGCTCCCCCTGCCTGAGGATGGGATGTATGTCTCAATCGCTCCTTACAAGAGCCAGACACACGATTGTTATTTTCATAGCCTGACTACTTGTGTCGGCGAGCTGGGTAACACGGACGTGCAGGTCAGACTCACGAGCGGCAGCGGTGAGGTTCTTGTCGATGAAGTGCGCAAGACGTACGACAATGGCTTCCTTGGACTTTGGGTACCGCGTGATATAGACGCCACGCTCAGAATTAGTCACGCAGGTCAGATCGGAACCGCAAGCATCTCGACTAAAAACGAGGACGATCCCACTTGCATCACCAACTTGCGCCTCGCATGAACGATTGACGGGCCTGTGTCGCCAGCGGCTTTCGCATGCGCCATTCCATTCAATGGAAGCACTGTGATGCGAGCCATGTCCGCCACGCATAGGGACTGCTGCACGGTTA
>NZ_AJXN01000007.1 GCF_000286355.1 Kocuria atrinae C3-8
CTCATCTGTGAAGGGCCCGTAAACGCGATCCAACAAATGTGCCATACATCACAGAGAAATTGAGTCGGGCTCAATCGCGGCAATGCCAAGTTCTCATCCCGTCCCGCGACCTCGACCCGCGGTCAGGCACGTCGCAGAACAGCCAGAGGTTTACGCTAGGAACGCGCCACGAGGCCACAATCTCTCAGCGCACCAACCATGAGTCGAACCGGGAGCCACCGTGAGCGAAAAGATCCAACCGAAGATCAGCGACGCCGACAAGCCGACCAGCATGCCCAAGACACCGCAAGATGCTTGGCAGCGATTGAAGGACGGCAACGAGCGGTTCATCGCCGGTGAGACCCTGCATCCGCATCAGGATGCGCAGCGCCGTAAGGAGCTGGAGCACAAGCAGAAGCCGTTCGCTGTGATCTTCGGTTGCTCGGACTCCCGCCTGGCTGCGGAAATCATTTTCGACCTGGGCCTGGGCGACGCTTTCGTGATCCGCACCGCCGGGCAGGTCATCGACAATGCGGTGCTGGGGACGCTCGAGTACGCCATCGACGTGCTGGGCACTCCCCTGATCATGGTGCTCGGCCACGACTCGTGCGGCGCCGTGACGGCGACCAAGAACGCCGTCGACTCCGGCGAACTTCCGCGTGGCTTCCAGCGCGACCTGGTGGAGCGCATCACGCCGTCGGTGCTGGAATCCAAGCGCAAGGGCCTGAACACCCTCTCCGACATGGTCGTGGAGCACACCAAGCAGACCGCTGCTCGAATGCTGGACCAGTCCCGCTCGATTGCGGCAGCAGTGTCCAAGGGCGACGCCGCAGTGATCGGCGTGTTCTACCACCTGGATGCGGGCAAGGCCGAACTCGTCTACGGCCACGGCCCGTGGTTCCCGGAGCGCGGCTGACGGCACGGCTAGAACTGTAAAGAGGTCGGTGGCGTGTCACGGCACGCCACCGTCGGCCCGGCCCCGATCCGAGCGCATAAGCTAGGGGTCATGGCAGAAAATACTGAGTACCGCATCGAGCACGACACCATGGGTGAGGTCCGCGTTCCCAAGAACGCCCTGTACCGCGCCCAGACCCAGCGTGCCGTGGAAAACTTCCCCATCTCCGGCTCCACTCTGGAGCGTCAGCACATCAAAGCGCTCGCCCAGGTGAAGAAGGCCGCAGCCACCGCCAACGAGGAACTGGGTGTCCTGGACGCCCAGCGCGCCCAGGCCATTCGCGACGCCGCCGACGCCGTCGCCTCCGGTGACTACGACGAGAACTTCCCCATCGACGTGTTCCAGACCGGCTCCGGAACCTCCTCCAACATGAACACCAACGAGGTCCTGGCAACGCTGGCCTCCCGTTCGCTCGAGTCCGAGGGCGTGGAGGTTCACCCCAACGACCACGTCAACGCCTCGCAGTCCTCCAACGACGTGTTCCCCACTTCCGTGCACGTGGCTGTGACCAACGCTCTGATCAACGACCTCAAGCCCGCCATGGATGTGCTCGCCACGTCCTTGGAGAACAAGGCCCAAGAGTTCAAGAACATCGTGAAGTCCGGCCGTACCCACTTGATGGACGCCACCCCGGTGACCCTGGGCCAGGAGTTCGGTGGATACGCAGCACAGGTCCGCTACGGCATCGAGCGCATTGACGCCTCACTGCCCCGCGTGGCCGAGGTTCCCCTGGGCGGCACCGCCGTGGGCACCGGAATCAACACCCCGGACGGTTTCTCCGCCCGCGTGATCGAGCTGCTGGCCGAGGAAACCGGCCTGCCCATCACCGAGGCTCGCAACCACTTCGAGGCGCAGGCCAACCGTGACGGTCTGGTCGAGGCTTCCGGGCAGCTGCGCAACATCGCGTACTCCTACATGAAGTTCATGAACGACATCCGCTGGATGGGCTCCGGCCCCAACACCGGTCTGGGCGAGCTGCACATCCCCGACCTGCAGCCGGGTTCGTCCATCATGCCGGGCAAGGTCAACCCCGTGATCTGCGAGGCCGCCATCCAGGTCTCCGCGCAGGTCATCGGCAACGACACCACCGTGGCACTGTCCTCCACCAACGGTGCGTTCGAGCTCAACGTGGGCATCCCCGTGATGGCCGCCAACCTGCTCGAGTCCATCCGCTTGCTCGCCAACATCTCCCGCGTTGCCGCAGAGAAGATGATTGACGGTCTGGTTGCCAACGAGGAACGCTGCACCTTCCTGGCAGAAGCTTCCCCGTCGATCGTCACCCCGCTCAACAAGGCCATCGGCTACGAGGCCGCCGCCAAGATCGCCAAGCACGCCGTGGCCAACAAGGTCACGGTCCGCGAGGCCACCATCGAGCTCGGCTACGTGGACGGCGACAAGCTCACCGAAGAGCAGCTGGACAAGGCTCTGGACGTCACCACCATGACCGGCAACTACTGAGCCAGCCACTGATCGGTCCTAGCGATCGGTCACCGGCTCTCGGTTAAAAGCTTTGGCCCCGCACGATCCGTGCGGGGCCAAAGCTTTTAAGGGATGGGTCAGGCTTTCCAGCGGGACCAGGCCGCTTGCCGGGAGGTCCCGGCCGCACCGGCCACGGCCGTCCACGACGACGCCGCCGCAACGTTGCGTGCGCTGATCCCGAGGGATTCGCCCACGGTTCCGCTCAGTCGCAACAGAGCTTGGAACGCTTCCGGGTCACCGCTGGCGGCGAGCTGGCGCACGACCTCCATGGCCGCGCTTTCCAACTGGGTCACGGGAGTCGGTCCGTCACTGGGTTCAGGAATTTCGGTACTCACGTGACCATCATCCCACCGAGGCTCAGCGGCCCACCAGTACGACGTCCAAGGTGTCGTCCGCGTCCTCGAAACCACGCTTCCAGGACACACCCGGCCAGCGGTACTCAACGTGCCCCTCGTCCGGGCGGTAGTGAGCGGTGAACAGCGTGCCGAAACCGCCCGAGAAGTTGTCCTGGTAGAGCGGATCGGTCAGGAACTGATCGCGCATCTCATCCGCGGTGATCTCGGTTTCCACGGTGCGGTCCAAGTGCTCGAGACGTTCCTTGGAGAAGAACTGCGCGGCCTTGGCCGGGTACTCGGGTTCCTTGCCGCGGTGGTTGGTCGCGGTGCAGGCGTCGAAGAACTCGGCCTGCTGGCCCGGAGCCACGAACGCGGTGAACTTGTCACCGGAGGTGTCCACCACGGTGATGTTGTAGGACATGGACACCGGCAGATCACGCAGCAGCTCGCGTGCCTGTTCGGCGGTTTCGGCCACTTCCAACAGGTAGCGGATCACGATCGGGATCGCGAAGCCCGGGCCCGATCCGGGGCGGCCGCCGAACGTCAGGGACACGGCCAGGCCGGCGTCGTTCATGCCGTCCAGCAGGCCCCACAGGCAGTCACCGGTGCCGATGACCTTGCGGCCGGTGAACTCGCTCGAGTACACCGTGGCCTCCCACAGGCTCGGGACGTAGTCGTAGTTGCGGGTCAGCGAGGTCTCATCGCCCGTGAGCGCGGCCTGCGAGCAGGCCGGCGCGAATGCGGGGAAGTTCCACATGGTCAGGAAACGCGCCGCGACGTCGTCGTTACCGGTCAGCTCCACGAGCTTGCGCCACGTGGGCATCAACTCGGGCATGTGCTTCTCGAGCATGCCGCGGGCCTCGTCGAGCTCGGGGCGCGCGTCCGGACCGGACTGGTAGAAGGCGCGGTAGGCGGGCCAGGTCGCGTCGAACAGCGCCTTCCAGCGCGGGCCCGGCTGGGGCTCGCGGATACCGAACACGGTCACGGGGAATTCGCGCTGCGCGGTCCACGACGACGCCGCTGCGCCGTAGCTTTCGCCGCCGGTCTCGGTTTCTGGAGCCTGGGTTTCGGTCGCGGTGGCGGTGCCACGAGTGGGGCGAGTGGTTCCACCGGCGAAGTTGATGGTGGGTGCGGTGCGGTAGAAATCAACCCAGTTGATCCGGGGTGAAGCGGTCTCCGCCCAGTTGACAGCAGTCCAGTCGATGGCTGCCCAGTCGATGTCGGTCCAGTGTGCTTGGGTGCGGGGTGCGTTGGTTTTCTGTTCGCAAGTCATGTGTCAAGGAAACATTGACACGAGGGGGTCTGTCAAGTTTTTCTTGACGCAGTTTTTCAGTGATTCACACCACACCCCTCGGTCCCGCTCCTCACAATTGCCTCCCTCGGGCGCAGCCGAGTGCCTAGGCTGGATCGGAAGCAACCTTGTGACCGCATCCTTTGCGGCCACCACTACCCGGCAGGAGCGACACGTGAAACTCGCAGAACAGATCATCCAGCAGCTCATGGACGCGGGCGTCCACCGGATTTACGGCGTGGTGGGCGACAGCCTCAACCCCATCGTGGACGCAGTGCGGCGCACCGGGGGTTCAGCCAAGGGTGGCATCGACTGGGTTCATGTGCGCCACGAAGAAGCCGCTGCGTTCGCCGCGAGCGCCGAGGGTCAACTCACGGGCCAACTGGCCGTGTGCGCCGGTTCGTGCGGTCCCGGAAACCTGCACCTGATCAACGGCCTGTACGACGCCAACCGTTCCGGCGCCCGGTACTGGCGATTGCCTCCCACATTCCGTCGCAGTACATCGGCTCGTCCTACTTCCAGGAGACCCACCCGGACCGACTGTTCAACGAGTGCTCGGTATACTCGGAGTTGATCAGCACGCCCAAGCAGTCTCCCGCGGTGGTCAGCTCGGCCATTCAGCACGCCATGACCGTTCCCGGTGTGGCCGTGGTGACCCTGCCGGGTGACCTCGCCGAATCCGAGACCCAGGCGGACGCGCGACCGTTCTGCGTACCGGAACCGGGCGCCGTCGTCCCCTCGGACGCGACCATCGAGCGCATGGCGACCGCCCTGAACAACGCCAATGATGTTGCGATCTTCGCGGGCATCGGCGTGGCCGGCGCTCACGACGAGGTGATTGCACTGGCCGACACCCTGGGCGCCCCCATCGGACATTCCCTGCGCGGTAAGGACCAGATCCAGTACGACAACCCGTTCGATGTGGGCATGACCGGATTGCTCGGCTACGGCGCGGCTGCAGAGGGGCTCAAGGCGCGGACGTGATGATCATGCTGGGCACGGACTTCCCGTACGACCAGTTCCTGCCTGATGTCACCACCATCCAGGTGGACACGGACGCGTCCGTGATCGGGCGCCGCACCGGTGTGGACATCCCCGTGCACGGTGACGTGAAGTCGACCATCCTCAAGCTGCTGCCGGAGTTGAAGCGGAAGAAGAACCGCTCGTTCCTCAAGAAGACCCTGGCCAAGCACGACAAGCTCATGAACAAGGCCGTGGGGGCGTACACGCGCAAGGTCGAGAAGATGACGCCGATTCACCCGGAATACGCGGCGTTCATCCTGGATCAGGTGGCCTCCGACAACGCGGTCTTCACCGCGGACACCGGCATGTGCAACGTATGGACAGCCCGATACATCAACCGTTGGGTACCCGGCGCATCATCGGCTCCTACCTGCACGGGTCCATGGCCAATGCACTCCCCCAGTCCATTGGTGCGCAGATGGCTTACCCGGATCGCCAGGTCATTTCGGTCTCCGGTGATGGTGGCCTGTCCATGCTGATGGGCGAGATCTTGACCCTCGCGGCCTACAACCTGCCCGTGACCGTGGTCGTGTTCAACAACTCATCCCTGGGCATGGTCAAGCTGGAGATGCTCGTGGACGGCATGCCTGACTTCGGCGTGGACGTACCGCAGACCAATTACGCCGCCATTGCGCAGGCCGCAGGCCTGCAGGGAATTCGTGTGGAGCAGCCCAAGGATCTGGAAGGCGCGTTCAGCACCGCGCTCTCACACCAGGGGCCGTCGCTCGTGGAGATCATCACGGATCCCAATGCCCTGTCGATCCCGCCGCAGATCGAGAGCGCCCAGATCTTCGGGTTCGCCACGGCCATGTCCAAGATGGTCTTCAACGGCGGCGCAGGTGAGGCCGTGTCCATGGCGCGTTCCAACCTGCGCAATATCCCGCGGGGCTGATTCGCGCAGTTTCTTGCGACTGCCTGCGACCCGCAGGAGAAAGGGGTGGCGGTTATCACATGAGTTTCGCTATGATCTCAAATGAGAGTGGCGCAGGTCACTCCCGCCATCCTTCTCTCCTACGGATCGTCCGGCACGTGCCTGCCGGGAAAGAGGAAACTTATGTCCAGCGTGCGCTACGACAGGGTCACCTGTCAGTACCCCGGGGCCGAGCGCCCTCAGTTTCAGAACTCAGCCTCGACATCGCCGACGGCGAGTTCCTGGTTCTCGTGGGCCCCTCCGGTTGCGGTAAATCCACCACGCTGCGCATGCTCGCGGGCCTGGAAGAGGTCACCGGCGGCGCCATTCACATCGGCGACAACGAGGTGACCGATACCGCCTCGCGCGATCGTGACATCGCTATGGTCTTCCAGAACTACGCCCTGTACCCGCACATGACCGTGCGCGACAACATGGGTTTCGCGTTGAAGATCGCCAAGGTGGGCGAGGCCGAGCGCAATAAGCGCATCGAAGAGGCCGCCAAGATCTTGGACCTCACCGAGTACCTGGACCGTAAGCCCAAGGCCCTGTCCGGCGGTCAGCGCCAGCGCGTGGCCATGGGCCGTGCCATTGTCCGTTCGCCCCAGGTGTTCCTCATGGACGAACCGCTGTCCAACCTGGATGCGAAGCTGCGGGTGCAGACGCGCACCCAGATCGCTTCCCTGACGCGCCGTCTGGGAGTGACCACGGTCTACGTGACGCACGACCAGACCGAGGCCATGACCATGGGTGACCGTGTGGCGGTCCTCAAGGACGGCAAGCTCATGCAGGTGGACACTCCCCGTGAGCTCTACGACCGCCCGGCCAACGAGTTCGTGGCCGGCTTCATCGGCTCCCCAGCCATGAACCTGTTCCGCACCACCGTGACCGAGGACGGCGCTGTGGAGCTCGGTAGCCTCAAGCTGCCCCTCAGCACGGCCGCCCGCGAAGCCCTCACCGGCTCCGAGGTCACCGTGGGCATTCGACCGGAAGACTTGGTGCCGTCCGAGAACGGCCAGGGCCTGGCGGTCATCGCGGACATCGTGGAGGAACTCGGTGCGGACGCCTACGTCTACGGTCACCTGGACCACCAGGCTGATCAGCACGTCACCCCCATCGCCGGGGTCGCCGGTCACGATGAGGACACCGTTCCCAACACCGGGACCAGCGAGGACGCGGACGAAAGCCCCATCGTGATCCGCGTGGACGGCCGCCAACCACCTGCTGCTGAGACGACCGTGTGGGTCAGCACCAATGGTGACCGGGTCCACTTGTTCGATGCCAGCACGGGCGAACGTCTCCCGGACTGATCCCGAGTTTTCATGTTTCTGAACGTCACGCGCTCTCTTGGGGGAGCGCGTGACGTTTCTTTGTTTCACACCTTGGATCCATCACTTGAACACCCACACCTGAAAGGCCAGCATCGTGAATTCCGCAGCCCCAACAGTTCCCGACACCATGAAGGCCAGCGTCTTGCTGGCACCGCATCAGCTGGAGGTCCAACAGCGAGATACCCCGCAACCCGGCCCGCACGAGGTGCTCATCCGCATCACCTCGGTGGGGGTCTGCGGCTCCGATACGCACTACTACGAGCACGGTCGGATCGGTGATTTCGTGGTCGAAGAGCCCATGATTTTGGGCCACGAACCCTCCGGCGTCATTGTGGCCGTTGGTTCCGAGGTCACCGACCGTCACGTGGGTCAGCGCGTTTCGCTGGAGCCTGGGATCCCCCAGCCGTTCTCGCCTCAGACACTGCACGGGCAGTACAACTTGGATCCGGCCGTGCGCTTCTTCGCGACCCCGCCCGTCGACGGCGTGTTCTGCGAGTACGTGACCCACCCCGCTGCCTTCTCACATCCCGTCCCCGACGCACTCTCCGACGACGCCGCCGCCCTCCTCGAGCCGCTCTCCGTGGGCATCAGCGCGGTACGCGCCGCCGGCGTGACCCTGGGTGACCGTGTCCTGGTCACCGGAGCCGGCCCGGTCGGCCTGTTGGCCGCCCAGTGCGCTCGTCTGGCCGGCGCATTGGACGTGGTGGTCACGGACACCCGGGACGACCGCCTGGAAACGGCCATGAGTTACGGCGCCACCGAAACCTTCCGTGCGGACAACGCTCCCTCGCCGGACGAGCCCTTCCCCGGAAGCGGCTACACCGTGCTGCTCGACGCCAGCGGGGCCGAGCCCGCGATTCTCTCCGGGATGCAGCGCCTGGCACCCGAGGGCCGCGTGGTCCTGGTTGGCATGGGTGCGGATACCCTGCGGCTTCCGGTGCCCCTGATCCAGGAGCGACAGCTGCACCTGACCGGGATCTTCCGCTACGCCAACACGTGGGACACGGCCATTCGCATGGTCGAGCAGGGCCTCGTGGACTTGGATTCCTTGGTCACCACACGACACGGCCTGGACGACGTCGCCGCGGCACTCACCGCGGGGACGCGCCCAGGCGCGTTGAAGGCTGTCGTGAACCCCTGAATGTCGATGGGCGTTGTCTACTTGATGGCGCCCATCGACAGGCCGCGCACCAGCTGCTTCTGCGCGATCCAACCGGCGAGCACCACGGGCAGTGAAGCCAGCACGCTGGCGGCCGAGAGACGTGCCAAGTAGAGACCCTCACTGGTCATGGTGGAC
The DNA here is from genome assembly GCF_000286355.1 of Kocuria atrinae C3-8. Lineage (GTDB taxonomy): Bacteria > Actinomycetota > Actinomycetes > Actinomycetales > Micrococcaceae > Kocuria > Kocuria atrinae_A. The sequence continues at coordinate 8,601 of NZ_AJXN01000007.1, forward strand.
ACCAGCATGATGGGCACCGTGGCTGCATCAGCGGCCGTGAGGTTGAGTGCGAAGAAGAACTCGTTCCACGCGAAGATCACGCAGATCAGGGCCGTGGACGCGATGCCCGGTGCCACCATGGGAATCAGCACCACGCGCATGGTGGTCATCAACGACGCACCGTCCATCTGGGCGGCCTCGAGCACCTCGCGCGGAACTTCTTGGAAGAACGAGCGCATCATCCACACCGCGAGCGGCAAGTTCATGGCCGTGTAGAGGAAAACCAAGGTCCAGATGTTGTCCAACACCTTGAGCTTGCCGGCCACCACGTAGATCGGCATGATCACGGCGACCACGGGCAGCATCTTGGTGGAAATGAAGAAGAACAGCACGTCCTTGGTCTTCTCCACGGGCCGAATACTCACCGCGTAGGCCGCGGGAATCGCCAGCAGGATCACGAGGATCGTGGACACCACCGTGGCGATCACCGAGTTCCACAGGTACCCGCCCGCTCCGGCCTCGAACACGGCCTTGTACTGGTCCAGTGTGGGAGTGAAGAAGAATTTGGGAGGGTTGGAGGCGGCGTCGGCCTCTTGTTTGAACGAGGTGAGCACCATCCACAGGACGGGCATGAAGAACCCGAGGGCCAGCAGCCACGTGAACAAGGTGAGGGCCGCGGAGCCCGCGCCGCCTCCCTTGCGCTTGCGACGGACGGGCGGCTCCGAGGTTTCGGCGGAGGGCGTCTGTGTTTGAACGGTGGTGCTCATCAGTTCTGCTCCGTGCTCATGAAGCCCTTGAAAATCAATCGCAGGGCGAAGTTGGCAATGATGATCGTGGCGATGACAACCACCACGCCCATGGCTGCGGCCTGACCGATGTCGAAGCCCAGGAAGGCACGCTGGTAGATGTAGTAGGGCAAGTTGGCGCTACTGGTACCGGGGCCGCCTGCGGTCATCAGGTAGATCTGGTCGAAGGTGTTGACCACGTAGATGGCGCCCAACAGCACCGACAGTTCGATGTAGCGGCGCAGGTGCGGCAGCGTGATGAAGAAGAACGTCTGCAGGGATGACGCACCGTCCATCTGCGCAGCCTCCAGAACGTCCTTGGGTTGAGACTGCAGACCGGCCAGGATCAGCAGCATCATGAACGGCGTCCACTGCCAGACCAGGGCGATCAGGATGGAGACCACGGGGTGGGAGGACGTCCAGTCCACCGCCGGGATGCCAAAAATTCCCAAGAACCAGTTCACCAAGCCGAAGGTCGGGTTGAACATGGACACCGACCACAGCGTGGAGGCCGCCACCGGCATGATCAGGAACGGCGTGATCAGTAGCGTGCGCACCACGCCGCGGCCCAGGAATTTGCGGTCCAAGAGCAGCGCGAACAGGATGCCGAGCACCATGCGATCAACACGCACCCGAGCGTGTAGATCACCGAGTTCATGGCCACTTGCCGGAACGTGCGGTCGGCGAAGATCTCGATGTAGTTGCTCAGCCCCACGAACACGTCCGAAGCCGGGTTCAACAGGTTCCAGGAACGCAGCGAGTACCAAATGGTGATCAGGAACGGGATCTGCGTGGCAATGATCGTGAAGATCAGGCCGGCAGGAGCGGGAGGCGCCGCTGCCACGCGTCACTGCGACGAGGGGCTTGAGCGCGAGATTTACGTGGGCGACCAGTACGGGCGGCCCCGGTTGAAGTAGACATGGCGTTTACTGGCCTTCCTCACGCTGATAGGTGCGAGCCACCTGTTCTGCATAGGCCTGGGACTGTTCCAGGGCCTCATCGACGGTGATCTGACCGGCCACGGCCGCCGAGATCTGCTGGCCCACACGGGTACCCAAATCCTGGAACTCGGGAATGGCCACGAACTGCAGGCCCTCGTACGGGACCGGGTGAGTCATGGAGGATTCCTGCGACGCGCCATCCATGGCGTCCAAGGTCGGTTGCGCGTAGGCCTGCGAGATTTCGCGGTACTCGGGCACTTCGTAGGTCGAGTAGCGCGATCCCGGTGGCACGCGCTCCCAGCCGAAGCGCTCGCCCACGAGCTTGATGTACTCCTTGTTGGTCATCCAGGACACGAAGTCCCACGCGGCATCCTTGTGATCGGAGGTGCTGGGGATGGCCAGCGACCAGCTGTAGAGCCAGCCTGCGTCCTCGGTGTCCATGACGGGGGCCGGTGCGTAGCCGTTCTTGCCCGCCACGGTGGAGGATGCGGGATCTCGATCGAGGAGACCATGGCCGTGGCGTCGTACCACATGGCCGCATTGCCCTGGCTGTAGCGGGTGATGCAGTCGCCGTAGCCGGAGGTTGCAGCTCCGGGCTGACCGTGCTCGCGCACCAGGTTCACGTATTCGTTGACCGCCTGCTTGGTCTCGGGCGAGGTGAGGGTCGGGTTCCAGTCCTCATCGAACCAGCCGCCACCGTAGGTGTTCATCACGGTGCTCAGCGGGGCCATGACCTCGCCCCAACCGGCCAGGCCACGCAGGCAGATGCCGGAAACGCCGTTGTCCGGGTCGTCCAGTTTGGCCGCCAGCTCATTGATCTCCGGCCAGGTGGGGTTCTCCGGCATGGCCACGCCGGCCTTCTTGAACAATTCTTCGTTGTAGACGAGGAACGAGGACTCGCCGTAGAAGGGCACCGAGTACATGTCGTCCTCGTAGCTCAACGCATTACGGATCGAGCCGATGAAGTCCTGATCGTCATAGCCCTCGGTCTTGTCGATGTAGGGCTGGAGGTTCTCGATCCAGCCGTTCTCGGCCCAGATCGGGGTCTCGTAGTTGGAGATCATGACCACGTCGAACTCGCCACCGCCGGTGGCCACCGAAGCGGTGATCTTGGCGCGGGCCTCGTTCTCGGGCAGGGACACGAATTTCACGTTGACGTCCGGGTGGGCCTTGGCGAACTCGTCCTGCAGTTCCATCGCGTCCTGCATCTGCGGGTTGGACACGATGGCCACGACGATCTCGTCCTTGGTTTCGTCCGCGGACGCGCGCAACCGGTCATGACGAAGCCCGTGACCAGAGCCAGTAGCAGTGCCTGCCACCACGCTCCCTGCCGCACGGAGGTGCGATGACGGCCCCTGACACGATCTGGAGCAGCTGTGCTGTTACGCATGATGTTCCTTGTCATCGGTGTTCTGATGTCGGAAGAGCGCAGCTAGCGTCAGCTACTCTCAAGTGAGAATCTTTGGATTCACATCTGAGATGTGATGCTAGTCATATAGACTCAGATGATCAAGAGCCGACCCCTCAGATGCGGTGAGTAATGTCCATACCCGATCCATGGCCTCCCAGTGATCAACCGGAGCGCCAAAAACTCTTAGCCCAACTTGCGCAGCTGTACTTCGTGGATGGTGCCTCCAAGGTGGCCATCGGCAAGCAGACCAATCTGTCCCGATTCCAAGTGGCCTCGCTCATTCAAGAGGCGCAGGACACCGGGATCGTCCGCATTGAGATCGTCATTCCGGACAACGATCAGGACGCCCAGCTCGCGCACGCACTCGGTATCGATCGGGTAGTCACCGTGGGGGCGGGACCATGGCCCGCGGACCGTCATGCCCTGGCGCGAGATACCGCCAGAGTATTCATGGAGCAGGTGGAACCCGGAGATGTGTTGGGGATTTCGTGGTCCCGCACGCTCCAACTCGTCACTCGTGAGCTCCCTCCGCTCCCCCACAATCAGGTCATACAGTTGGCCGGAGCCCTCAGCAATGAAGACAGTCAGGCAGCTCCCCGACTTCTGGCCGATCTGACCTGCCAGTCCGCATGGCCCCTGTGGGCACCGCTCATCGTGGACAACGCCTCCGCGCTCATGAAAAGCCCGGAAATCGCACAGACCCTCAACCGCGCCAACGGCCTGGACGTGGCGTTGATCGCCATTGGTGGCTGGTCCCCCGAGCTGTCGACCGTCTGGAACAGGGTGTCCCCGCAGGTCGCCGATCAGGCCCGCACAGCGGGTGCCGTCGCCGAGATTTCGGGGCACCTGCTGACCGCAGACGGTACCTCGGTCAAGTCACCCGTCGAGTCCATGGTGGTCGCAGCGTCCCTGGAGCAGATCAAGAACGCCCGCATCACGGTGGCTGCTGCCTTCGATGCCGGCCGGGCCCCGGCGGTCCAGGCCGCCGCGAGGGCAGGACTCATCGATGTCCTTGTGTGCGACGAGCCGTTGCGCCACGCACTGGCCGCGCTCGTTGACCACCCAGAACCCACACCGGCCAGCGCCGGCTGACCCTTCGATTCACGAGAGGTAAACGCGTATGTCCGCAACGGTGGTGGGGATCGACTCCTCAACACAGTCCTGCAAAGTCGTGGTCGTCGATCTGGAGAGCGGAGACGTTCTCTCGACCGCCACGGCGCCCCATCCGGACGGCACGAGTGTCGATCCACGGGTGTGGCTGGAAGCCTGAGGAACGCGTGGCGAGCGGCGGGCGTGCCCGAGCGCAGCGACGTCGTGGGCGTGTCCGTGGCCGGTCAACAACACGGCATGGTGGCCGTGGACACCCAGGGTGAGCCCGTGCATGACGCGCTGCTGTGGAACGACGTGCGCAATGCCCCGCAGGCTGCCCGCATGGTGACCGATCACGGGTTGGATTGGTGGATGGAAGCCGTGAACATGGCGCCGATCAGTTCCATGACCCTGGCCAAGCTCGCGTGCTGCGGGAGAACGAACCCGAGGCCGCAGCCCGCGTGCACCGGGTCATGCTGCCCCACGACTGGCTCACGCTGCATCTGTGCGGGGAATTCGTCACGGACCGCTCGGACGCTTCCGGCACCGGCTATTTCAACGCCACGGACAACCAGTACCGCCCCGAGCTACTCCAGGAGTATTTCGGCGCGGTTCCGGAACTGCCGCGGGTGCTCGAGGCTCATGAGACCGCAGGGTCATTGAGTTCCGAGTGGGGCGGATCCGGCGAGCTCCCGCCGTGGTTGGTGCAGGCGCCGGTGATAATGCTGCCGCAGCCCTTGGCCTGAACCTCGAGCCGGGTGAGGTCACCATTTCCGTGGGCACCTCGGGCACGGTCTTCGCCTGCAGCGCCGAGCCCACGATCGATCGATCCGGCGTCACCGCGGGATTCGCGGATGCCACGGGCCAGCACCTTCCGCTGCTCTGCACCATCAATGCCGCGCGCGTCATGACCACCACGGCCGAGACCTTGGGCGCGGATTTGGACGAGTTCACGCGGCTGGCTTCCAGCGGCCCCAGTGACGCCGGCGGGCTCACGATGCTCCCCTATTTCGACGGCGAGCGCACGCCCAACCTGCCCGAGGCCACCGGCCGCCTGGACGGACTCACCCGAGCGTCGTTCACGCGCGAGAACTTGGCGCGTTCCGCTGTCCTGGCCGTGGCGAATTCCCTGGCGGACTGCCTGGATATCCTGCGCGACATCCACGTGGATGTGGAGCGCGTGCTTCTGATCGGTGGCGGCGCCAAGTCGGACGCGCTGCGCAGTGTCCTTCCGGACACCTGGGCCTGGCAGTGAGCGTTCCGCGCTCCGGAGAGTACGTGGCGCTGGGCGCCGCACGCCAAGCCGCGTGGGCTGCGACAGGGAAGCAACCCGAATGGCCCCGCGTGATCGACAGCGAGTTGGAGCCCACCGGCGACGCCGGTATCGGCGAGTTCCGCGAGCGCTATGGTGCCTTGCGGCGCCGCTACGAGGAGCAATTGAGGTAACGACGCCGCTCGGAGACTCTGCGGGTCAGACGAGGGTTCCGTTGACCGCGGCCTGAATCGTGGCCCGGGCTCCTTGGCCGCGGAAACTACGCAGCGCCGCAAGATACGGTTCGGTGAACTCAGGGTGTTCCACCAGGTCGCCGAAGAGTTCTGGATCGCGGATGAACGCAAGTTCGTCATCATCGTGTTGGGCGGCAGCAATCATGACACGGTCCTTGCGTTGATCGACCACGTCGATCGGCTGGCCGTCCTCGTCAGTTCCTTCCGCGTAACGCGCCCACGAGGCCACGATGGTGGCGGAGAGCGTGACATCTCCCCCGGTTGCCAGGTTCTCCTTGATGACCGGGACCAGCCACTTGGGAATCCGGTCCGAGGACTCGGCGCACAATCGCGCCAGGGTGTCCCGGACGTGGGGTTCGCGAACCGTTCGATCAACTGTCGCTTGTAGGCGTGCAGATCTACGCCTTCGACCGGCTGCAGGGTGGGTGTGGCCTCTCGGTCCATGTAGGCCAGCAAGTAGTCGATGAACAGCGGATCCTGACACACCTCGTGCGCGTAGCGATAACCGGCAAGGTAGCCGGGGTAGCACAGGGCCTGGTGACTCGCGTTGAGCAGTCGAAGCTTCATGAGTTCGTAGGGCACCACGTCCGGCACGACCTGCACACCGACGTCCTCGAACGGCGGCCTTCCGGACACGAAGGAATCTTCAAGCGCCCACTGAGTGAAGGGTTCGCACACGACCGGCCAGGCGTCCTCGACGCCGAACTCCTGCGTGACGAGTTCGCGGTCCGCGTCCGTAGTGACCGGGGTGATGCGGTCGACCATGGAGTTGGGGAACGGCACGGTGTCCTGGATCCACTGCGCCAGCTCAGGGTCACGCAATCGCGCGTAAGCGGTGAACTGCTCGCGCGCCATGTCCCCGTTGCCCTGAATGTTGTCGCAGGACATCACGGTGAAAGGTTCGATCCCCGCAGCTTTTCGCTGTGCGAGTGCCTCCACGACCAGCCCGAAGACGGTGGCGGGTGGTTCCGCCGACAAACCTTTCTCGTTCGCTTGGGCTTGCTCAAGATCGTGCACCACGGCGGGATTAGTCTCATCGAATCGACCCGTGGCCTGATTGAAGTTGTAGCCGCCCTCGGTGATGGTCAGCGAGACAATGCGGGTGCTGGGCGCGGTCAGCAGGTCCATGGCCCGTTCGGGCTGGGCCGGGGCCAGAACATAATCGACAATGGAGCCGATCACTCGGGGTTCAAGGGTGCCGTCCGGGTGTTTGAGGACCAGCGTGTAGAGGTGATCCTGTTCCTCCATGACCTTCTGCATTCGAGCGTCCCCGGGCAGCACACCCATGCCGGCGATGCCCCAGTCCAGGGCCTCTCCCTGGTTCATCAATTGATCCAGGTACATGGCCTGATGCGCTCGGTGGAAGCCACCCACACCAAAGTGCACGATCCCCACCGTGACGTTGGAACGGTCATAACCGGGCACCGGAATGTCCAGCGCATCCAGATTCGAACGCTTGAGAGGGCGGGCCTGTCCCGCGGCATGGTCAGAACTCACGAGGTCCTCCAGAGGGGTGCAACCAACCGCAGCAGGGAGAGCTGGGTCACACTCGGAGAATATCAGATGAGCATTGTCTGCGTCTCATATGAGATCGAGGAATGTAAAGGGATTTTCAGCGCACGAAGTCGGTGGTCCCCGAGAAGTCCTGTGCCGCCCGCAGCCGTTCCAACTGATGTTCGGGAATGGGTGGCAGATCGTCCAGGTCGTACCAACCAACGATCAAGGATTCGTCGTCCGCGACCCGCGCTTCGCCACTCACGTAACGGCAAAGGAAGGTATGGTCCAGGAACTGGCACATGTCCCGTTGGGGAACCGCACGACGTCGTAGGCCTTGACGCTCACGAGCGCTTCAACGTCGACCTTCACCCCGGTTTCTTCGAGGCATTCGCGCCGGGCGGCAACGCCTGGATCCTCCCCCGGTTCGACGATGCCCGTGATCAGACCCCAGTTACCGTTGTCCGATCGCTGACCGAGCAGCACCTTGCCCTCGTGGATGACCACGGCGGTGCAACCGGGCAGCCACAACAGGTCGTGACCGATCTTCTTGCGCAATTCCACGATGAATTCGGGTGTGGCCACGGGACAGTCCTCCTGCTGGTTGGGTCGGCATGCTCAGGTTCTTGTCTACCGGAGCTGCCTACACGAAGGCCAAAACTCCCAGGCTGCCGACCAGCATGAAGGGGCCGAAAGCGACGCGCGAGGTCATGTCGATCTTCTGCATGGCCAGAAGCACCGCTGAGAACAGCCCCGCCAGCACGAAGGTCACGGCTATGGCCATGAATGTGTGGCCCACGGAGGCGAATCCCGTGGCGATTCCCAACACTCCAGCAAGCCGAACATCCCCCAGTCCCATGCCCGCCGGGTAGACGAGGCGCAGCAACACGAAGAGGCCACCCATGATCATGAGGCCCCACAGCATCCACCACCAGCGCACGGGTTCACCACCGAGAATCGCAGAGATCCCCAGTAGTGCGGTGACGGCGGGGTAGAGCGGCCAGACCACTTTGCGTGGCAGTCGGTGGTACCGGATGTCGGTCGCGGCTAACCACACTCCGGTGCATGCAAGAACCAGGACCCCCAGGGCACAAGTCGCCGCGGCCAGCCACCCGGAAGCGTTGGCCGCTTGAAGCTGTTCCCCCACGAATACCCCGACACTCGCCGTCATTGGCTGCATCATGATCTCCATCCTAGGCACGCCCGCGCCGAGCACCAGGCAACTCAGCAGATGTGCAGTACGAGTTCCTAGACTGGGAACATGAGCGCACCGTGGGATTCCCGCCCCGCCCGAGTGACCGTACCGGCCAATCAGTTCGCTGCGCTGTGCCGATCGTCCCCGTGGCGGTGGGACACGCTGCAGTTCTCGTTGTACTGGATGGAACGCGACGATCAGCCAGCAGCGCTTCCGGTTCGCGCGTGGCTCAGGCGCCCCTCGGATCTGCGCGTCGAGACGTTGCAGGGCAAGCCGCTCTATACGGCGACGTCGCTCGAGAAGTCCCGCGACGACTTCTACGTTGCCGCCACCCCCAAATCCTGGCTGCTACCGCCCGCGCTCGTGACCCCGGTTTACACCGACGAAGGCCTGGTTTGGCGCCGCCCCGAGGCCGCCTACGGTGATCCCATGTTCGGAGGTGGCCGTTGGCAAGCGGTCCTCGATCCGGTTGAATGCGTGGGCCCCGCGCCCATTCCCAACAACCTGCCCGAACAGCGACCGTCCAATCTCACGGATGTGGTGGAAGGTCGCTTCGCGAACCGGAAGGTGTGGCTCGCGACCGTCACCCCGCGAACGCGCTACCGCCCCTTCACCCCGGAGCATCCCCTGGCACCCGGCCCCACACGCATTGCCGTGGATACGGCAACCGGCGTGTGTGTCTATTCCAAGGTGCTCGACGGCCCCTTTGCTGGCCAGGGGCACAAGCTGGGCATCGAGGCCGTGGACGACTATCTACTCGACGACCTCTTCACGGACATGGACTTCAACCTCACGGATGTCTCGGACCACGTGCCGTGGCCGATTCCGCTGGGCTAACGTAATTCACGAACGACGCCGCCCGGTGACCTGGGCAAATCAGGCCACCGAGCGGCGTCGGCGTCGAAAGTAGCGAGCGAACTACACGTCCGAACGCTCCAGAACGTCGGTGACGAGCGCGGCGATCGGTGAGCGCTCGGAACGGTTAAGGGTCATGTGACCGAACAGTGGCTGGCCCTTGAGAGCTTCGACCACGGCGATGATGCCGTCGTGGCGACCCACGCGTAGGTTGTCGCGCTGGGCTACGTCATGGGTGAGGACCACCTTGGAGTTCTGCCCGATCCGCGAGAGCGCGGTGAGGAGCACATTGCGTTCCAGGGACTGCGCCTCGTCCACGATCACGAACGCATCGTGCAGAGACCGGCCACGGATATGGGTCAACGGCAGCACCTCGAGCATGCCGCGGGCCACGACCTCCTCGACCACAGTGTCGAGACGACCGATGAGAGTGTGTCGAATACCGCCTGGCCCCAGGGGTTCATCTTCTCTTCCTCGGTGCCCGGCAGGTACCCCAGGTCCTGGCCGCCCACGGCGTAGAGCGGGCGGAACACCATGATCTTGCGGTGCTCCCGGCGCTCCAACACCGTCTCCAGACCGGCGCACAAGGCCAGTGCAGACTTGCCGGTGCCGGCGCGACCACCCAAGGATACGATGCCCACCTCGGGGTCCAGAAGCAGGTCGACCGCCAAGCGCTGCTCGGCGGAACGCCCGTGCAGGCCGAACACATCGCGGTCGGCGCGCACCAGGCGGGTGCTGCCGTCCTCGTGCAGCCGGCCCAGCGCGTGGCCCTTGGACGAGTGCAGGACCAACCCCGTGTTCGTAGGCATCCTGGCAGTCTGTTCCAGATGCACCTGGGATTCGGCGTAGAGCTGCTCAAGCTCTTCATCCGAGACGTTGAGGGTTGCTGTGCCGCTGTACTCGTCATCGGTGCCCACCCACTCGGCACGGTACTCATCCGCCTCGAGCCCCAGTGCGGAGGCCTTCACGCGCATCGGCAGGTCCTTGGACACCACGCACACGTCGTGGCCCTCTTGTGCCAGGTTCTTGGCCACGGACAGAATCCGTGAATCGTTGTCCTTGAGCCGGAAGCTCTGCGGCAGGACGGTGTCCGCTACGTGGTTGAGCTCCACGACCAGGCAACCACCACTGGTACCCAACGGAATGGGGTGGTCCAGTCCCCCGTGCTCCACGCGCAGATCGTCCAACAGTCGCAGAGCCTTGCGAGCGAAGAACCCCAGTTCGGGATCGTGGCGCTTGGCCTCGAGTTCAGAGATGACCACCACGGGCAGCACGACACGGTGCTCGGCGAAACGGAGGATGGCGCGTGGATCGGACAACAGGACAGACGTATCAATCACGTAGGAACGTACCGTTTCGGCCGTGGCCGGGGTGGACGGTGCGACTACGGATTCGGTGCTGACGGTCATGGAAACCTTCCGACGTTGGGCTCAACCGGTTGCTGAGGGGTTACCGGTTGCTTTCAACGTAGGGACCGTAAAGATGCGCAAGTCACACTCGCGGTGAACGGGGCGTGAATTCGGGCTGGGGACTCAGTTGCCGAAGCGCCGCTGACGTGTGGCGTAATTCCGCAGGGCACGCAGGAAGTCCACGCGGCGGAAATCCGGCCACAGGGCCTCGCAGAAGTAGAACTCGCTGTAGGCCGACTGCCACATGAGGAACCCGGAGAGCCGTTGCTCCCCGGAAGTACGGATCAGCAGGTCCGGGTCCGGTTGGCCGCGGGTGTAGAGGCGCGCGGAAATGTCGTCCACGGACAGGGTCTCGGCGAGCGCCTCTACCGAATCCCCGCGGTCTCGGGTGTCGCGAATGACTTCGCGAACGGCGTCGACAATTTCTTGCCGCCCGCCGTAGCCCACCGCGATGTTCAGGTGCGGGCCGGGGTTGTTCGCGGTCGATTCCGCAATGCACTCGACTTGCTCCCGTAACCGGGGCGGCAGCGAATCCAGGGCACCGACCGGTTGGATCCGGCACAACGCCTCGTCCTGCAACTGAGTCACGAGCCCCGAAATGATTTCGATCAGGGCCGTGAGTTCCTCTTGCGGCCTCTTCAGGTTCTCGGTCGAGAGGATGTACAAGGTAACCACGTCGATGTTGAGATCCGCGCACCAGCGCAAGAACTCCACGATCTTCTGGGCACCGGCCTTGTGACCGTCAGCGGTTGAGGCACCGAACTGGCGAGCCCACCGGCGGTTGCCATCCACCAGGACACCCACGTGATGCGGCAGGGTGTCCTCTTTCAGGCTGCTGGCCAGGCGCGACTCGTACAGCGAGTACAGCGGACGAGGCAGTTTCACCGTAGAGATCCTCCCCTGTTTCGACTGGGCCAACACACAACCATGCCCTCTAAACTACCCGTATGGGCAGCCGCCGGTGGTCAAGCGAATCCCCAAACACACCCGTGTTCGCCCCGGCTGGCAGCGGAGAAAGTGACTGATGATATGACGCGCGGCAACAGTACCCGCACCGGTTCCACGGTGCACCGGGCCACCGAGAGCCTGAGTGCGGCGGCGGAGCGAATGATCGAGAAGAAGCCCGCGTGGCGCGGTTGGATCCACGCCGGATTCGCGCCGGTAGCGCTGTCCCTCGGCCTGATCTCGGTGTTCCTGGCGCCCACCACGGATTTGCGCATTGCGTGCGTGGTGTACTCGATCACGGCGGTGATGCTCTTCGGCACCTCGGCCGTGTACCACCGCTTCTACTGGGGCCCTCGCATGAACGCGGTGCTGCGCCGGTTGGACCACTCCAACATCGCCCTGGTCATCGCGGGCACCTACACGCCCTTGGCCGTGGCGTTATTGTCCCCGAGCGCGGCCCAGGTGTTGCTGATCATCATCTGGTCCCTGGGTGCGGCCCTGGTGATCTTCCGCGTCTTCTGGATGCACGCCCCGCGCTGGCTCTACACCCCGCTCTACATCATCATGGGTTGCCTGTCGCTAGTGTATCTCCCGGCGTATTTTGCCGCGAACGTCCCGGCCACCCTCCTGGTGATCGCCGGCGGCGTCTTCTACATTGGCGGGGCCGTCTGCTACGCGCTCAAACGCCCGCACCTGCTGCCCACGGTCTTCAGCTTCCACGAGGTGTTCCACGCCTGCACGATCCTGGGCTTTGTCTGCCACTACATCGCGATCATGCTGGCCATGTTCATGGGCTAACGCGCGCTTCCCATCATCACGCCCGACGACGCCGCCGCTACGCCCGGTCCAGGAGCTCACCCACCTTCTCCGGCGAGCGCACCGGCAGTTCGCACTGACCGTTGCGACACAGCCAGACAGCGAACTCATCGCTTGATGCTTCGGGTACACCGTAGGGCGCGTGCTCCTCACCCAGCACCAGGACGTCCGTGACACGACGTTCTCCGGCGCTGGTCTGCACCTGCTCCCAATCCGCGTCGCTTGCATGCACTACTTCGAGCAGCGCGGGCGGCTGGGCGCGCAGCAACCACGCGTGCAGGGTGCCACCGGCGGCGGTCGCCGCACGAGTGGCCAACCCTGGGCCGGTTTCACCAGCAGGTCCACCAGCTCGTCGCTCGAGCGCCCGGCGAGGTCGGGCTGGCCGAGCAGCGCGAGCCACCGGGCCA
>NZ_AJXN01000008.1 GCF_000286355.1 Kocuria atrinae C3-8
AGGTGACCACCCGGCGTCGTCGTTTAACTTGCGGGGAAGACTAGGCCCAGCGGTTCACGGCTTTGCGTTCAACCACCCCGAGGATGGCGTCCGTAATCTTGCCGATCACGGCCAACAGGATGATCGCCAGAAGCAGCCGATCCGTTCGACCATTGTTCTGCGAATCGGTCAGCAGGAAGCCCAAGCCCATGGAGCTGGCGATGAGCTCCGCGGCAACCAGGAACAGCCATGCCTGCGCGAGTGCCAATCGGAGACCCGAGAACACGGACGGGACCACCGCGGGCAGCTGAATGGTTGTCAGCAACTTCAGCCCGGAGAGACCGAAAGCACGGCCGGCCTCCACCAGGTTCTTGTCCACGTGACGCAGCGCCATGTACACGGTGGTGAAGATGGGGAAGAACGCTCCGATGGCGATCAGGGTGACCTTGGAGTCCTCACCGATCTTCATCCAGAGGATCAACAGCGGAACCCAGGCCAGGCTGGGGACCGCGCGGAATGCACCGATGGTGGGAGTGAGCAGCGCATCGGCCCACTTGGACAAGCCCACGAGCGAGCCGAAAGTCAGACCCAGAACGGCACCGATCGCGAAGCCCAACAGCACGCGCTGCACGGAGATACCCACGTGGGTCCAGAGCTCACCGCGTTGGGCGAGATCGATTCCGGCCTCGACCACCGAACCCGGCGACGGGAGCTGAACGGGGGAGAAGATTCCCAACACGCTGGTGGACAACCACCACAGCAGCAGCAGTACCAGAGGGACAACGGCCCCGAGTGCGGTGCGTATAGCCCCGACGCCGCGACGCAGGGGACCGGCGACGCGAGGCTGGAGAGCGGCGTCGTCGTTCGTGGAATCTGTATCGGCCGAATTCTTGGGTGCGGGAGTGTCTACTGAGGTGCTCATGCGTCAGCCTTGATGGTCGAGGGATCGGCCTTCTCGATGAAGGAGGCGTCGATGATGGTGTCCAGGGCGTCGTCCACCTGGGACTGGTCGGAGACATCGCCTGATTCAACCAGGTACGGACCCACGCGGCGCAGAACCTCGAGCTGGGCATCACCCGGCACGGGATCGACGTCAAGGTTGGAACGCTCCGCGATGACCTTGCGGGCCACCGACTCGTCCAGGCCGGCGACCTCGGCCAGGATCTTGACGGTTTCGTCAACGTTGTCCGCAGCCCATTCGCGAGCGTGCTCGTAGGCATCGACCACGGTCTGAGCGATCTCCGGCTGCTCTTGAAGGAACGATTCCGTGGCATTGAGGAAGCCGTAGGTGTTGAACTCGAGGTTGCGGAAGAAGAGCTTGGCGCCCTTCTCTTCGGCGCCGGCCATGATCGGATCCAAACCGCTCCACGCATCCACGGAACCGTTCTCCATAGCGGAGCGGCCATCTGCGTGCTGCAAGTTCTGGACGGTGACTTCGCTGGGGTCCACGCCCGCGTCCTGCAAGGCCTGAAGTAGGAAGAAGTACGGGTCGGTGCCCTTGGTTGCGGCCACGGACTTGCCCTTGAGGTCTGCCACCTCGGTGATTTCTGAATCCGCGGGAACCACCAGCGCGGCCCACTCCGGGCGGCTGTAGAGCGAGACCACCTTGATCGGGGAGTTATTGGCGCGCGCCAGCAGGGCCGCGGAACCGGCGGTCGAGCCCACATGGATCGCTTCCGCACGCAGGTTCTCGTTGGCCTTGTTGGAACCGGCCGACTGGATCCAGTTCACGGTGACGTTCTGGTCCTTCAACGTCTCCTCGAGCCAGCCCTTCTCCTTGATGACCAGGCTCAACGGGTTGTACGTCGCAAAGTCGATGTTGAGGGTGAATGCCTCACCGTCGCCGCCGCCCTGGCTCGGGACGTTTTCGCCGCCAGAGCCTTCACCGGCGCAGGCGCTCAGGAAGCCGGAAAGCGATACGGCCCCCAGGCCCAGGGCACCAGCTCTCAGGACAGAGCGGCGAGACGGCGTGTTTTTGGACGGATTCATGGTGGGACCTCCAGGGGATCGTGAGCAGTGCGAGTAGGCCGGATGAGAGACTCGTGGCCCGAAATGTGGGTGTTCTATAGCCCGGAATGGGCTGGGTGATGCCGTTAGTGGCGGTGGGTGTCGACGCCCAGGCCAGCGAGCAGCGTCAGGCGCATTCGGCCCAGTTGTTCGTCGCTGCGGTTACGCGGGCGGTCGCCGGGCACCGTGAAGACATGCGCGATCGACGCCGCCGTCTCGCGCGGCTTGCGGCCCAGCACGACGATACGGTCGGCCAGCGGAAGTGCCTCGTCCACATCGTGGGTCACGAGCAGGACTGTGGTGGGGTGGGCTTCGTGGACCTGCAGGAGGAGATCCTGCATCTTCAAGCGGGTCAAGGCATCGAGTGCGCCGAAGGGCTCATCGAGGAGCAACACACCTGGGCGCCGGGCCAACGCCCGAGCAAGGGAGGTGCGCTGCGCCATGCCGCCGGAAACCTCACGCGGGCGCAAATGAGCGAAGTCAGCGAGCTCCACCAATTCCAGCAGTCTCTCGACGCGCTCCTGGGCCTCTGCTTTGGGAGTGCCCTGCGGCAAGCCGAGCTCCACGTTCTTGTGGATGTTCTGCCAGGGGAGGAGGCGCGGTTCTTGGAAGGCGACGGCGCAGCGATCGTCGATTCCGTTCACGGGCGTTCCGTCGATCAGAACGGTTCCCTGGGTGGGGGGCATCCAGTCCCGACGCCGCTCGCAGCAACGTGGACTTGCCGGAGCCACTGGGGCCGAGGATGGCCAGAACTTCACCGGGAACGACGTCCAGGGTGATGTCTTTCAACACAACATGGGGCTCGTTGCTGTTCTTACCCGGGAAAGCCCGGCAGACGTTGTCGAAGCGCACGGACAGCGCTTGTGAGGTGTTGTTCTGTGTGCGGTGGTTCCGCGGCTCCGTGATCGAATCAGAGGCGGCTTCATCCGCTTCTTCCGCGCGAACGGACGTGCTGGCATCAAGAGACATGGTGTAATCACTCCATCGGTCCTGGCGGTAGCACCTTGCATAAAGCCGGTTGCTGCGGCGTCACAGATCCAGGTCTCTCGGCCGCTCGGGATGGTCGCTCAAAACTAACGCGGGAGTGTCGCGCGCGCCAAATTGCCCGAAATATGACCGGTCATGGAGTGAATGAGTGGAGGCGATGGATTGCCTCGAATGTTGTTCGAAATGCGGTTATTTCACGGCCCGCAGGTTCGGAGTCTCTTCCTCAACGTTGACCCCCTGGGAGTACGTGAGGTGCCCTCCCAGGAACCCGCCCACCGTCATCACGCCCAAGCCGGCCAACCCGAGCACTTTGCCAACGGTGTGGTGTCCGGTCATTCGAGCAATGAGGGATCCCGAGTAGGTCAGCACGGTCACGTCCATGGCCGCCGCGTGGATGAATCCGACGCGAGACGCGGCGCCCTTGGTGCTCTGCCAGTCATGTAGACCGGTTGCTGCCGTGGGAATCGCACTGAGCACCCCGGCACCCACCAGGATGGTCGAAGCGCCCGCCAGTTCTTCGCCACCCAGAACATCGAGGAGTGCGGACATGCTCCACGCGCCGATAGGAATGTCGGTGAGCATCGGATGCAGCGGATGACCCAGGAAGTCCCCGCTCAGTGCCTTCTTGACGAGTGGTTGTTCCGTGACCGGTCCAACGTTCGTCTTCAGGAAATCGATCACGGAGTCCAATGAGTGGGCTTCTTCGATCCGAGTTGTGACCTGCTGAAATGCCTTGTTCACCGGGTGCCTCCTGGGCAGTCTCTACTCTGCACCGCAGGGCCGAGTCGCCGGAAGGCGCGGTGCCTGGGGTCACTAAATCGGCCGTGACCTTACTCTAAGCGTGCTGAGAAACGTTGGGTAGGGGCAAAAGGCCAGCCGTGCATGAGCGCACAGGATGCGGGGGACAGTACCTCTCGGAATTTCGTGTACCAGTGGAGGAAAAGAACGACCGCAGCGGGCCACACAGAGGAAACCTGTGCACTGGTACACCGATTCTGGAGAGCATCACCCTGCGTTCGCGAGTTCACCCGGTCATCGCAAGCTATCGGTACGCAATCCCACCGGGGCTCCGCTGAGGGAGCCCTTCTCAGAATGTACTTTACATAATGTACATTATCGGCCAAACGCAACGGTGCGCCGAAACCGCTTCCGACACCTCTATATACGTGCGTCTCCCGCGGTGGTTGAATCACTGATGGAAGCACTCGTTGCACACAGCGCGCGAGCATCACACCCGCGAAAGGTTCACCCGTGGCCCAGTACATGATTTCCGTTTTCCACGAACCTGGCGTTCAGGACGCCGGCGCCGCCTATCAGGACGACGCCGCTCTGCAGGCCGCCTTCGCGGCCGTCGCCGAGTTCAACGCAGGACTTCAGGCAGCAGGACAATTCGTTTATGCCTGTGGACTCATGCCCCCCGAGACGGCTCACACTGTGAACGCGACGGGTACCACGCCGTCTGTTGAACCCGGACCGTTTTCCGTGTCGGCAGCATCCATCGGTGGATTCTGGATCGTCGAGGCACTGGATGAGACCGTGGCGCTTGATCTCGCCACCCGCGCATCTGCCGCTTGCGGTCAGAAGGTAGAAGTTCGGCCGTTGCAGGCGGGCTAATCCCCCGTTAACTCATCAGACATAACGTTTGCCCAAGTCACGCGGCATTTGACGCGCTGACTAGGGCAAACGTCGTCGTTCTCGTGCGCCTGTTCAGGCGCCCACGTACTCCGCAAGGTGCTGGCCCGTGAGTGTGGATTTCTGAGCAACGAGATCTGCGGGCGTGCCCTCGAAAACTATCCGCCCGCCGTCGTGACCTGCACCGGGACCCAAATCGATGATCCAATCCGCATGTGCCATCACGGCCTGGTGATGCTCGACCACGATCACGGACTTGCCAGAGTCGACCAGGCGATCCAGCATGCCGAGGAGGCGTTCAACATCGGCCAAGTGGAGGCCCGTGGTGGGCTCGTCCAGGATGTAGATGCCGCCCTTCTCCCCCATGCGCGTAGCCAACTTGAGTCGTTGGCGTTCACCTCCGGACAGTGTGGTCAGCGGTTGGCCGACCTTGACGTAGCCCAGGCCGACATCAGCGAGGCGCTCAAGAATCTTGAGGGCGGCTGGGGTGCGCGCGTCACCGTCGGCGAAGTATTCGAGCGCTTCGGACACGGACATCGAAAACACGTCGCTGATGTTCTTACCGTCCACCTCGAATTCGAGAACAGCCGGCTGGAAGCGTTTGCCTTCACAGTCGTCACACGTGGAGGTGACACCCTCCATCATGCCCAGGTCCGTGTAGATCACGCCGGCGCCCTTACACGTGGGGCACGCGCCCTCGGAGTTGGGGCTGAACAGTGCGGGCTTTTCCCCGTTGACCTTGGCAAACGTCTTGCGAATGGAGTCGAGCAAACCCGTGTAGGTGGCAGGGTTGCTGCGTCGCGAGCCGCGGATCGCGCTTTGGTCGATCGAGACAATGTCCTGGTTGTCCGGCAAGGACCCGTGTACCAGTGAACTCTTGCCCGAACCGGCCACGCCCGTGATCACGGTCAACACGCCCAGAGGGATGTCCACGTCCACGTTGTCCAAGTTGTGCGAGGTCGCCCCGCGGATCTCGAGCTGACCCGTGGGTTTACGGAAGGAGTCCTTCAGCGCGATCTGGTCGTCCAAGTGACGGCCGGTATTGGTGTCACTCCCCCGCAGCTCGTCCACGGTGCCTTCGAAACAAATGGTGCCGCCATCGGTGCCTGCGCCCGGGCCGAGGTCCACCACGTGATCCGCAATCGCGATGGTTTCCGGCTTGTGCTCTACAACCAGAACCGTGTTGCCCTTGTCTCGCAGCTCCAACAACAGCTCGTTCATCTGGCGGATGTCATGCGGGTGCAGGCCGATAGTCGGCTCATCGAACACATAGGTGACATCGGTCAGCGGCGACCCTAAGTGACGGATCATCTTGGCGCGCTGTGACTCACCGCCCGACAGCGTGCTGGTGGGACGATCCAGGGACAAGTAGCCCAGGCCGATCCGCACAAAGGAATCAAGTGTTGCGGTCAAGCCGTCCAACAGGGGCTTCATGGACGGGTAATCCAGGCTTCGAACCCACTGAGCCAGATCGGTGATCTGCATGGCGCACGCATCGGCAATGCTCACGCCGTCGATCTTTGCGTTGCGCGCACCCGCCGCCAGGCGCGTCCCGTCGCATTCCGGGCAGGCTTTGAAGGTGACGGCGCGATCCACGAACTCACGGACGTGGGACTGCATGGCCTCGCGGTCCTTGTTCAACATGGACTTCTGGATCCGCGGGATCAAACCCTCGAAGGTCATGTTGATGCCCTCGACCTTGACCTTCACCGGCTCCATGTAAAGGAAATCCTGGAGCTGTTTGTCCGTGAAGTCTTTGATGGGTTTGTCCCCGGGGAAGAACTCGAGCCCGCCGTACAAACGGACGTTCCAGCCACCCTTGTTGTAGCCGGGAACAGTGATGGCGCCGTCCTTGATGGACAAGTTCTCGTCATAGAGCTCTGTGAGATCCAGGTCCGAGACCTTGCCCATACCTTCGCAGCGCGGGCACATGCCGCCGGTGATGGAGAAGGTCTTCTTCTCCTTCTTCTGGTTGCCACGCTCCACCGTGATCGCTCCGGCGCCGCTGACCGACGGGATATTGAAGGCGAAAGCTTGGGCCCGCCAATGTGTGGTTCGGCCAGACGGGAGAAGACGATGCGGAGCATCGCGTTCACATCCGTTGCGGTCCCCACCGTGGATCGCGGGTTGGCGCCCATCGGTTCTTGGTCAACCATGATGGCGGTGGTGATGCCCTCCAGCATGTCGACCTCTGGCCGGCCAACGGTGGGCATCATGCCTTGCAAGAAGGCGCTGTAGGTTTCGTTGATCAACCGCTGCGACTCCGCGGCCACGGTGCCGAATACCAAGGAGCTCTTGCCCGAGCCGGAGACGCCCGTGAAAACGGTGAGTCGGCGCTTGGGAATATCCAGACTCACGTCCCGAAGGTTGTTTTCGCGGGCGCCCGCACTCGAATCAGATCGTGGGTGTCGGCCGCGTGTTCGCGGGCCGCATCGGTTGTGCTCACCGTGTCTCCAGTGGTTGAAGAAATGCCGTCCAGATTACGACGGCGCACGGCAGTTTATCGCGCACGCGTCACTTGAACACACCCACGGTTGAGGTCGCCAAAGCCGGCGATGTGCAAGCAGTGCTCTCGTCGTACACCTGGCGCTCGTGAGCCGCACCCGGCAACTTCATGTTGATCAGATGGGTGTCCACCACGACTCCGCAATCAGCAGAGTCGAAGAGCTCGGGGCGGGTGACGCGGAGTTCAGCGGTCGCACTCTGGCCGGGCTCCAGGTAAACGGTCTCCCCCAGCTCGGCCGTTTTTTCAACGGGTGCCCCGGCCAGGGAGACTCCCCCATCGTGAATGGTTGCACGCTGAACGTCCGGGTGGCCGCTCACTTGGCACTCCTGATCACTCATATTGGTGACCGTCAAAGCCTCCGTGTATGCGCCGGTGCCTGCGCCACCCTCCACGGGATTCACCGTGACGCTCACGTTGTCGCAAGCACCCACGGCGGGAGCAGCTTGCGCGGGTGCCATCACTGAGAACGACAGACCCAGTCCGACGATTGCTGCGGTTCCGGTCAACTTGCTGATGCGTTGCATGACGACCTCCTGAGGTCGTGGGCCCCGGTGACGTTCACCGGGTTGTCAGCCCTCCGGACTTCAGTGCTTATCCGGTCATTCCAGGCTGGGGGCGGTCGTCGGGTTTGCACAAGCGAATCCGGATATCTTAATGGGCTTGTGATGCTGTGACGCCTTGATTCCGGGGTGTTCTTTCAAGAGATTGTTCAGGGTTTTACAATAACTTTCACGTCAATGTTTAAGGAATACGCGGGCCTAGAATGGGGTCATGTCCCGATCTGCATCGCCTTCCACGTCACCTTCTCCCACGTCCTCCGTGAGAACCTCTCCCCCGCACCCCGGTTCCACGAAATGGCCGTGGTTCCTGCTCGCGGATGTGGTCCTCGTGACGATCTTCGCCGCACTGGGCCGCAATGCCCATGAGCAGAGTCCTTGGGGCGCACTTGAGACCGCGTGGCCGTTCTTGGTCGGTGCGCTTGTTGGCTGGGCCATTATTCGTGCGCATCGGCGACCGGCAGCACTGTTTCCCACGGGTGTGGTCGTGTGGTTGTCCGCGGAAGTCATCGGTATGTTGCTGCGCATGGTCACCGGGCAAGGGACGGCGCTCGCCTTCGTCCTGGTCAGCTTGGGCGTGCTGGGGTTGTTCCTCCTGGGATACCGATTGATCGTGCTCCTGAGCAGCCGGGTCCGACGCACTCGCTAGGCTGAAGGTAGACGTCGAGAAAGGATTCACATGCTCACCGCAATCGTGCTGATCAAAACCACTGCCGACCGCATCCCCGAGGTGGCTCAGGAGATATCCAACATCAAGGGCATCACCGAGGTGTATTCGGTCACCGGCGATTGGGACCTCATCGCCATGGTGCGCGTACGCGAGCACGAACGACTTGCGGACGTGATCGCCGATCAGCTCTCCAAGATCAAGGGCGTGGTGTCCACGAACACCAACATCGCTTTCCGTGCCTACAGTGAGCACGACCTGGACGCAGCGTTCTCTTTGGGCATCGACTAAGCGATATTTTCCCCAGTACACGACGGACGCCGCTCCCCCGGGATCAACCCGGCCGAGCGGCGTCGTCGTTGGTTAAAGAAGCCTTGCGAACTAGGCGGACTTCGCGAACTGGACCCACCGATCCAGGACGCCTTGAGCCGCACCGGAATCGATCGACTCGGCCGCGCGGGCAATAGCCTTGGCGAACCGGTCGTGGAACTCGCCGTCCGCGGACTCGGCCACGGCCATCAAGCCGGCGGCCGAATTGAGCAGCACCGCGTTGCGGATGTGCCCCTGGGTGCCGCCCAGAACGTCACGAACCACGCCCGCGTTGTACTGGGCATCCTGACCGCGCAGGTCCTCGATGGTGGCGCGGGGCATGTCGAAATCGAGCGGCTCGAGCGAGTGTTCCGTGATCTGACCGTCACGGACCTCCCACACGTCCGACGGCGCCGTCACCGTGAGCTCGTCCAGCCCGTCCCCGCCGCGGAAAACCAACGCGCGATCACCGCGATTCTGGAAGACGCCGGCCATCAAAGGCGCCAGTGCGGCGTCCGCAACGCCGATCGCGGAGGCCTTCACCTTGGCCGGATTGGTGATGGGACCCAGGAAATTGAACGCGGTGGCCACGCCCAGTGCCTTACGGGCCACAGCCGCGAAGCGCATGGACGGGTGGAAGGTCTGAGCGAACAGGAACGTGATCCCCACGTCCGACGCCGCCTGCTCCACCTTGTCGACAGGCAGGTCCAGTTGCACTCCGAGTGCCTCCAGGACATCGGCGGAGCCGGACTTGGACGAGGACGCCCTGTTGCCGTGCTTCACCACTCGCACCCCGGCGCCGCGCACACGAGGCGGACATGGTTGAAATATTCACGCTGGAAAGCCGGTCTCCTCCGGTACCCACGATGTCCAGGGCCGGCGCGGGAACGTTCACGGTACGGGCGTGCTCGACCATCGCATCCGCGAGACCGTTGAGCTCGGCCACCGTTTCACCCTTGGTGCGCAGTGCCATGAGGAAACCCGCGATCACGGCATCGGAAACCTCGCCGTTCATGATGGTGTCCATCGCCCAATAGGACTCGTCCCAGGTGAGATCCTCGCCACGCGAGAGCGAGGTCAGAAGATTCGGCCAGTGCATGCTTGATTGGGAGCCAGTTGAGGTAGTCACAATCTGACTCTACCGCCAGATTCCGGCCGTGCACGAAGCCGCCCAACCGCTCCGATTTCGGCTCCCTTATAAGAGGAGCACTGAAATAACCTGCAAGAGAACCACTTGGTTCGCGACACGGCACCGTCGGAAGGCCTCGGTGGTTGGTTCGGGAAGAGTTTTGGCGACATAATGTCTCTGTGACAACTGCAACCCATACCCCAGCCAAACCGGCAGGCGTTAACATCAATCGCCCCAACCTCACTTCGGTGGGCACCATCGTGTGGCTCTCCTCCGAAGTGATGTTCTTCGCCGGTCTATTCGCCATGTACTTCACCCTCCGTGCAACATCTCCGGAGCTGTGGGAAGAACGGACTGCGATGCTCAACGTCCCGTTGGCGTTGATCAACACCATCATCTTGGTGCTCAGCTCTGTGACCTGTCAGTTCGGTGTGTTCGCCGCGGAGCGTCTCCAGCCCCGCCGTACCGGCAGCATCTTCCAGTTCACCAAGTGGGGAATGACCGAATGGTTTGCCCTCACTTTCTTGATGGGTGCCATCTTCGTCTCCGTTCAGGTGTACGAGTACGCGGTGCTGGTTTCTGAAGGTGTGACCATTGCGGCCGACGCATACGGCTCCGCCTTCTACATCACCACCGGCTTCCACGCGATCCACGTGACCGGCGGTCTCATCGCATTCCTGTTCATCATGGGCCGCGCCTACGTTGCCAAGCGGTTCGGACACTACGAGGCCACCTCGGCCATCGTGGTCTCCTACTACTGGCACTTCGTGGACGTCGTCTGGATCGTCCTGTTCATCCTGGTCTACTTCATTCAGTAGCCAGCAGGAACGATTCACCCCATCCCAGTCTCCAAGTACCGAGTAAAAGGAACGTTTGACGTGAAGGCACTCTCACAAAAGCGCCGCCATCCCCTGGCAGTTCTCGCACTGCTCGTCATGGCTTTGCTTCTCACCGGTGGACTCTATGCAGTTGCCACAACCACCAACGAAGCCAAGGCCGAGACCACGACCTACTCGGCACAGGACATTGAGGAAGGCCAGAAATTGTTCCTGGCCAACTGCTCCACCTGCCACGGCCTGAACGCCGAGGGCACCGAGGCCGGTCCCAGCCTCATCGGTGTTGGTGCAGCGTCGGTTGACTTCCAGGTCGGCACCGGCCGTATGCCCATGCAGATGCAGGGCCCCCAGGCACAGGTCAAGCCGGAACAGTTCAATGAAGAACAGACCAAGCAGCTTGCCGGCTACGTTGCCTCGCTCGGTGCTGGCCCGGCCATCCCCGAAGATGAGTACCTGGACGTCACCAAGGGCGACTCCGCCAACGGTGCCAAGGTCTTCCTGGCCAACTGCGCCATGTGCCACAACGCGGCAGGCGCCGGTGGTGCACTGACCCGCGGTAAGTTCGCTCCCTCCGTGATGGGTGTCGACGAGGCTCACATCTACGAGGCCATGCAGACCGGCCCGCAGAACATGCCCGTGTTCAACGATGCCAACATCACCCCTGAGGAAAAGCGTGACGTGATCACCTACCTCAAGGCCCTGGACAACAACACCGACCCGGGTGGATTCAACCTCGGCTCGCTTGGCCCGGTTTCCGAAGGTCTTCTGATCTGGAGCATCGGTCTGGCCGTTGTTATCGGCTTCACCGTCTGGCTCACTTCCCGCTCCGCCTGAGAGCAACTGCCGGTCACGGCCGGCAAACCTGACACAGCATTATTCAAAGCATCAAGAGAAGAATGAGGGACACATGGGCGACCATCGTGACGGCACTCCCCAGCACAGCGGGGCGGTTGTCACCTCGGACGGAGCGGCTAAGAATCAGTTCCCCGACCCGGGACTTCCGCCGCACCGTCCTCGTGTGACAGACGTTGACCCCAAAGCTGCTAAGCGTGCCGAGCGGCAGGTAGTACTGCTGTTCATCATCTCGATCCTCGGATCAATTCTGTTCTTCGTCGCGTACTTCGGTATTCGCGTTGACGGTCCGATCTATGACGTAGTCAATACCGAGCCGACCAGCCAGCTGCGACTCCAGAACCTGCTTCTGGGTCTTGGTATCGCACTGGGCATGTTCGGTATCGGTATCGGTGTCGTGCAGTGGGCTCGTACCCTCATGCCTGACCACGAACTGGTCGAGGAGCGTCACGACGTGCGCACCGAGGACCAACGTGCTGAGGCTCAGGAAATCCTGACCACCATCTACGACGAGTCCGGCATCAAGCGCCGCCCTCTGCTGCGTAACACCCTGATCGGTGCCGCAGTGTTGGCTCCGCTCCCCTTCGTCGGTCTGCTGAAGGACCTGGGCCCCACCGACCTCAAGGTGCTGCGTCACACCATCTGGGATGAGGGAGTCCGCCTGGTTCGTGACCCCTCCGGCACCCCGATCAAGGCATCGGATGTCACCTTGGGCTCCGCGTTCCACGTGGTCCCCGAGAATCTCTCCGAGCTGGGTCACCACGATGGCTACCTGGACCAGAAGGGCAAGGCCGTTGTGCTCCTCATGCGTCTCGACCCGGACACCGTGAACGTCTCCGCCGGTCGCGAGGACTGGAACGTGGATGGCATCTTCGCCTACTCCAAGGTCTGCACCCACGTCGGTTGCCCCATCGCACTGTACGAGCAGCACACTCACCACCTGCTGTGCCCCTGCCACCAGTCGACCTTCGACCTCACCAACGAGTGCGAAGTGATCTTCGGCCCGGCATCGCGTCCGCTGCCCCAGCTGCCCATTACCGTTGATTCCGAGGGATACCTCGTTGCGCGTAGTGACTTCCACGAACCCGTGGGACCCACCTACTCGCAGCGCGGATTCGCAGTCCGAGAGATGCAGGGTGAGGCAAACTGATGTCTTCTACTACTGATTACGAGTACCAGCCCCGCACACGCACCGGGCGGATCGCTAACTTCGTAGACACCCGTGCGGGTGTCTCCCCCATGGTCAAGGAATTCGGTCGCAAGATCTTCCCTGATCACTGGACCTTCATGTTCGGTGAGGTCGCCCTCTACAGCTTCGTGATTCTGCTGCTGTCGGGTACGTTCCTCGCCTTCTGGTTCGACCCCACCATGACCTCCCTCGAGTACCACGGCAGCTACGTGCCCATGCAGGGCGTGGAAATGTCCGGTGCTTACGCATCCACGTTGAACATCTCGTTCGACATTCGCGGCGGCCTGTTCCTGCGTCAGCTCCACCACTGGTCGGCGCTGATGTTCGTGATGGCGCTGTCGGTGCACATGCTCCGCGTGTTCTTCACCGGTGCGTTCCGCCGCCCCCGCGAGCTCAACTGGGTTGTCGGTTGCGTGCTCTTCCTCCTGGCGATCGTGGCCGGCTTCTCCGGCTACTCCCTCCCGGATGACGTTCTGTCCGGTAACGGTCTGCGCATTGCGGACGCCATGCTGAAGGCGATCCCCGTGGTCGGTACCTACATGTCGATGTTCATGTTCGGTGGCGAGTTCCCCGGTCTGGCAATTATCGGCCGTATGTACATTGCTCACGTGCTGATCATCCCCGCGCTGATCCTCATGATGATCGTGGTCCACTTGTTCATGGTTGTCGTGCACAAGCACACCCAGTACCCGGGCCCGGGTCGTACCGAGAACAACGTTGTCGGCTTCCCGGTCGGCCCCGTGTACGCGGCAAAGGCCGGTGGCTTCTTCTTCATCGTGTTCGGCATCCTGTCCACGTTGGCGGCGACCACCACCATCAACGCGGTCTGGAACTACGGTCCGTACGACCCCTCCCCGGTTCAGGCAGGTTCTCAGCCCGACTTCTACATGGGCTTCCCGGACGCGCCCTGCGCCTCATGCCCGGTGCTTGGCCCTTCTCCTGGGAGTGGACGATCTTCGGACTCGAATTCCCCATGGCCATCCTGCTGCCGTTGCTCCCCATCGGTCTGATGTTCGTGGCGATGTTCGCTTACCCGTGGATCGAGCGTTGGGTCACCAAGGACAACCGCGTGCACAACGTGTTGGACCGCCCGCGTAACGCCCCGTTCCGTACCGCTATCGGTGCAGCCGCCGTGACGTTCTACGCAGTGCAGATGATGGCGGCATCCTCCGACCTCATCGCCACGCACTTCCACGTTGGCCTGAACGACGTCACGTACTGGCTGCGTGCCTCGTACTTCCTCGGCCCGATCCTCGCGTTCATCATCACCCGCCGCATGTGCCTGGCGCTGCAGCGAAAGGACCGCGAGATCGTCCTGCACGGTCGCGAGTCCGGCCGCATCCAGGCCCTGCCGCACGGCGAGTTCGTGGAAGTTCACGAGCCCCTGGACGAGTACAAGCGCTACCGTCTGGTCGACTTCGAGGACTACCAGGTGCAGCCGGCCCGCGCTAACGCGAAGGGCAAGGTCACCGGCATGGAGAAGCTCCGTGGTCGCTTGAGCCGCTGGTACTTCGAAGACCGCGTCGCCCCCGTGACTCCTCAGGAGCTCGAGGCCGCACACGGTCACCACGACGACCACGAGTCCGTCGGAGCCGGATCCAGCAAGGCTCAGCTCGATAAGTAATCGGTTGACCTGCTAGATCGTCCAGAAGATGCCCCCGAGGTTCTCCTCGGGGGCATCTTCGTATCTTTACTCCCCTACCCGGCGTGTGAATGTCATATGAATGACTCCCGATCCGGAGACGACAGACTCCACGTGGAACCGGTCCTCAAGTCCTTCCAGACCGTCCCAGAGCCGTTCCCCGCGTCCCAGCAGTATCGGAACCACCACGATGTGCATTTGGTCGATCAGATCGGCTTGGAGAAACTCTCGGACTGTCGTGGTGCCTCCACCGATCCGGACATCTTTACCTTCCGCCAGTTGCCGAGCCCGTCGCAACGCTTCCTGCGGATCCGCATGGACGAAATAGAACGTGGTACCACCGTCCATCTCGAGTGGGAGCCGCTGATAGTGAGTCAGAACCACTACGGGTGTGTGAAATGGCGGATTGTCTCCCCACCACCCGCGCCATTCCTCGTTCTCCCATGGACCTCTGGATGGGGCGAACTTGTTCCGCCCCATAATCTCCACGCCGATGTCGTCGGCCCAGTTGCTGGCAAAGGCGTCGTCCACACCCACAGACAGCTCCTGGCTGCCGTGGAATCCCATACGTTGAAACGTACGAGTGGGCAGAGCCCAACGCAGCAGACGCTCCCCTGCATGACCGAAGGGAGCCTCCAGAGACTGACCTTCACCTACTCCGAATCCATCGAGTGAGATGGAGAAATTATGAACTCTGACGCGTGACATACGACCTCCTGGTCGTTGGGCCACGATCGATGGAGTGTGGTCGTAGCCGAAGTGAGTTCGGCCGTGTTGGCCGCCAGGCTGCTTAAGGGCTGAGCCAGTGACGCGTGTTCGCCTTGGCGCCGATGCTAGTCCTGTTCCGATTCAGCCGGAAGGACCTCCGAAAGCCGAGCAAAGCTCATCCCGCGCTCTCGAAGGATGGGAAGCGCAGCTGCGACGCCCGCAGCGGTGCCACTCGAAGGACGGTTGGAGTGCGCGAGAAGAATGTCCCCTGCTTCCATGCCCACCAGGCGATCCGTGACCGCAGCCGCGTCAAGGGTGCCACCGTCATCACCATTACGATTGAAATTCACGACCAGCAGCCCCAGGGACCGAGTGATCTCGGCCGCGACATCATCCAGGTGTGCGGTCCCCGATCGGAAGTATGCGGGTCTGGTACCCGTGAACTCCTCAATCAGCTCTTGTGCGCCCATGATCTCGTCGTACACGGCTCCCGCGTCTGAGGTACCCGCAATCCCGTAGGCCGATGCACCAGACACAGATAGCGGCTGATGGACGGTCCCGTGATTCGCAATCTCGAAGAGCGGATCGGCCGCCAGTTGCTCTGTGAAGGCCGGGTTAGCCTGCACCCATCTGCCGGCCAAAAAGAACGTGGCCGCAGTTCCAGTGTCGCGTAGTGCGCTTACCAGGGCCTCATCCAAGGAGTCGCCTCCGGGACCGCCGCAGCAATCGAACGTCAATGCAATGGGATTCGTCCCCGCCGGTAAAGACATGGCCACCCCGGGCACGTCGATCCCCCAGGCACTCGGTTGCCGAGAACCGAACTCGGTCACGACTTGCTCCCGCGACAGAGGAGAAGAAGTCGATGAAGGTGAAGAAGCCTCAGCTTCCGTACTTGTACCAGTGGGAACCGCAGTAGATTCCTGTGGGGTTTCAGAACGTGTGGCGCACCCGGTGACGGTGACCGCCCCTATACCCACGGCCGCGGTCATCAGGGAACGTCTGGTCAACTGGGCTGCACTTGTCCTGTCCACGAGACCAACTCTATCCAGACCGTGCACTCACAGACAGGTCAGCGGCACTGCGGCGGGTAATGGCCGGACATTACGTCGAATGGGGCATCGCGTGATCCCCAGGGGGCACAAAGAAGCCTCCCCGTTGCCGGGGAGGGCTTCTTCAGTGATAGAACGCCTACATCAGTGGGCGTGATCTCCGCGCGAGTGCTCGAAGATGAGTCCGAACAAGCCGAGGATCACAACCGGGACCGAGAGTCCGATGATCCACCAGCCAACGGCCAGGGCCAGCACGAAGATCGCGCAACCCATGCCCAGCAGCAGCGGCCACCAGCTCCACGGAGAGAAGGCCCCGTAGTCACCGGACATCTCCACGATCTCGCCGTCCTCACGGTCCTCCGGGAGCATGGCACCGGTGGAACGATCCACGAGCCAGAGGTACACCGCGAGCATGAAGCTCATGGCTGCCACGGCCAGCAACGCGGGGAAGCCCGCCAGTTCCTGGAAACCGGTGAGGTAGCCGTAGACCATTCCCACGACTGCGCAGAAGACACCCAGAAGAATGAAGGTTTTGATAGTGGTTTTCATCGACCGTTCCTTCCAGATCCGCCGACCAGCGGCTGTTCTGCTTCGAACTGCTGGCTGGAGAACGCCGCCAGTTCCGGGTGGTGCAGGTCCAGAGCAGGGCGCTCGGAGCGGATACGGGGCAGGGAGGTGAAGTTGTGCCGCGGGGCGGGCAAGAGGTTGCCCATTCGAGCGAGCCGCCGAAGCCCCAGGGATCGTCAACTTCAACCTTCTTGGCGTTACGTGCAGTGGTGTACACGTTCCAGAAGAACGGAATCATCGAGATACCCAGCAGGATGGCACCCCACGTGGAGAACTGGTTCATCCAGGTGAAGCCGTCCTCCGGCATATAGTCCGCGTAACGACGGGGCATACCGTCAACGCCCAGCCAGTGCTGGATGAGGAAGGTCATGTGGAAGCCGACGAACAGCAGCCAGAAGTGAATCTTGCCGATGCGCTCGTTGAGCATCTTGCCGGTGAACTTGGGCCACCAGAAGTAGAAGCCGGCGAACATACCGAACACGATGGTTCCGAAGATCACGTAGTGGAAGTGAGCCACCACGAAGTACGTATCGGACACGTGGAAGTCCAGCGGCGGGGTGGCCAGGATGATGCCGGTCAGACCACCGAACAGGAAGGTGAAGAGGAAGCCGAGAACCCAGAGGATAGGTGTCTCGAACGTCAATGACCCTTGCCACATGGTGCCGATCCAGTTGAAGAACTTCACGCCGGTGGGCACCGCGATCATCATGGTCATGAACGAGAAGAACCCGAGAGCCACGGCACCGGTCACGTACATGTGGTGAGCCCACACGGTCACGGACAGGGCGGCAATGGCGATGGTCGCGAAGACCAGACCCTTGTAACCGAAGATCGGCTTACGGGAGAAGACCGGGATGATCTCGGAGACGATGCCGAAGAACGGCAAGGCCAGCACGTACACCTCGGGGTGACCGAAGAACCAGAACAAGTGCTGCCAGAGGATGGCACCGCCATTCTCCGGATCGAAGATGTGACCACCCAGACGTCGATCCATACCCAGTGCGAACAGCGCGGCTGCCAGCGGCGGGAAGATCATGATGATCAGCAAGGAGGTGATCAGCGTGGTCCAAGTGAACACGGGCATACGCCACATGGTCATACCCGGGGCACGCATGCACAGGATGGTGGTAATGAAGTTGACGCCACCCATGATGGTGCCGAAGCCTGCAGGCCCAGGCCGAAGACCCATAGGTCACCACCAACTCCTGGACTGAACGTTGTGCTGTTCAGTGGCGCGTAAGCGAACCAGCCAAAGGACGCGGCGCCTTGAGGGGTCACGAAGCCGGCAACGGCGATCAGGGAGCCGAACAGGAAGAACCAGAACGCCAGAGCGTTCAGACGCGGGAACGCGACGTCCGGGGCGCCCAGCTGAAGCGGGACGATGACGTTCGCGAAACCGACGAACAGCGGAGTACCGAACATCAGCAACATGATGGTGCCGTGCATGGTGAAAAGCTGGTTGTACTGTTCCTTGGTCTCCAGGATCTGCATGCCCGGATCAAAGAGCTCCGCGCGGATCAGTAGCGCCATGACGCCACCGACACAGAAGAAGATGAAGGACGCGATCAGGTACATGTACCCGATGGTCTTGTGGTCAGTGGAGGTGAGCCAGTTGACGATCACCTTGCCCTTTGACCTAGGCACAACACGGGGAGCGACCGTGGTCGCTTCGTCCCGCGAATATTCGAGCGTAGACATTGCCTATCCCCTAGTTGTTGGACGTGTCGTTTTGGTTCGGGTTGCGGTTGTACTCGTCGCCGACGGAGCCAACGTTGCCCTCGCTGCGCAGCTGTTCCATCTGAGCGTCGTACTCTTCCTGGCTCACAACGGCAACGTTGAAGAGCATTTCGGAGTGGTACTCACCGCAGAGCTCGGCGCACTTGCCGGCGAAGACACCTTCGCGGCCGGTGGTGAAGCTCATGTAGTTGGTGCGCTCGGGGAACATGTCAATCTTCTCGAGGAAGGCGGGAACCCAGAAGGAGTGGATCACGTCGCGAGACTTGATCTCGAGCTCAACCTTGCTGTCCACGGGCAGGTACAGGGTGGGGAGAGTTTCCTCCACGCCTTCCTCGCCGGTCAGGTGCGCCTGAACGCCTGGTAGTAGACGTCGTCGTCGAGGTAGTTGAAGTCCCAGGCCCACTGCTTGCCGTACACCTGAACGGTGACATCCGGGTTGTCGTGGCGCGCCGTGATGGCTGTCTGTGCCCGCTCCGAGAAGAAGAACAGGGACACGATCATGGCGATCGGGACAATGGTGTAGAACACCTCGAGCGGTGCGTGGTAGGCCAGCTGACGGGGGTAACCGGTCTCGTTCTTGCGACGACGGTAAGCGATCATGCACCAGAGCATGAGGCCCCAGGTGACCAGGCCCACTGCCAGTGCTGCTACCCACGAACCGATCCACAGATCAATGATGTGGTCCGCGTTGTCAGTGGTGCCACGCTCGGTGGGCAACCAGCCCATCTTCGCTTGTTCGGAGCAAGCGGTGAGCGTGGTCGCAGCCAGGACTGCCACTGCCGAGGCCTTGAGCATCCGGCTTCGGCGGCTGCCGGATCGAGTTTGCGAACTCACAGACGGCCCTTCCTCTTCTTTGTGTGAGCTGCGTATGCGCTGGCACTGGGCGCAGGGCATACGTGGCCCGTTAATAATTCTCCCTTGAGAGCTTACCTCTCGAGCAGCGCTTCTGGTGACACTGTGTCACCGTGCCGTGTCGCCATTTTTCGTCCGGATTTCTACCCCGCGGGACGGGCCGGGGATCTCACGCAAGAACGGGGTGAATCCAACGCCCGGAGACGTTGGATTCACCCCGTTCAGGAGTGGTTGGGACTCCTTAGTGGAAGGAATCACCGCAGGCGCAGGACCCGCCCGCGTTGGGGTTGTCGATCGAGAAGCCCTGCTTGGAGATGCTGTCCTCGAAGTCCACGGTGGAGCCGTTGAGGTACGGGACGCTCATCTTGTCCACGATGACCTCCACGCCGTCGAAATCGCGGGTGCTATCTCCGTCCAGGACGCGCTCGTCGAAGTAGAGCTGGTAAATCAGACCGGAGCAGCCGCCGGGCTGCACGGCCACGCGCAACCGCAGGTCGGTGCGACCCTCCTGATTGAGGAGATCACGAACCTTCTGTGCGGCCACATCGGTCAACAGGACCTCGTGGGTCGGCATTTCTTGGGTGGTCTCGTTATCGGTGGTGACGCTCATGGTGCTCGCTTTCTGTCCAACCGGGGCCGTTCGTGGAGACGAACCGTTCTTTAATCTTCAAACGTCTCGGGTCCGGGAATCATTCCGAGTCACGGCGGCCTTGTTCAGCCAGCGCGGTCAACACCAGGGCCTCGGCGGTCACCGCGTGCAGGAAATCTCCGATGTGCAGCGACTCGTTGGCACTGTGTGCCCGCGTGTCCGGATCCTCGATTCCCGTGATCAGGATCTGGGCATCAGGGTACGCCTCCGTGAGGGTTGCCGTAAACGGGATGGAGCCTCCCATGCCGGCTTTCACCGCGGGTCGACCCCAGGCCTGCTCAAAGGCCCACAGAGCGATCTGTGAACTGACGGCCCGGGTGTCCGCACGGAAGGAAGGTCCGGTCTCTTCCAAGGAGAAGGTCACGTGCGCGGCGAACGGCGCATTGTCCTCGACGTGCTTGCGCAGTGCCTCCCCCGCCTCCTTGGGGTTCTGGCCCGGCGCGATGCGCAGGCTGAGCTTGGCACGGGCCGTCGCAGCGATCGAGTTCGACGCCGTGGCCACGTCCGTCACGTCGATTCCGGTCACTGACAGGGCCGGCTTGGTCCAGAGCCGAGAGGCGATCGAGCGGTCCCGGCCAATTGCACGCCCTCGAGCACCCCGGCGTCCGCGCGGAAACGCTCTTCCTCATAATCGACATCCACGTCGTCCTCGGAGAGCAACCCGGCTACCGCAACGGCGCCGTCGTCGTCGTGGAGCGTGGCAATCAAGCGCGCGAGCAGCGTGGGGGCGTCGAGCACGGGACCGCCGTAAATCCCGGAGTGCACCGAGTGATCCAGGGCAGAGAGCTCCACGATGCCTCCGACCACACCGCGCAGGCTCGTGGTCAGGGCGGGCACGCCCACCTCCCAGTTGGCGGAATCGGCAATCACGATGACATCCGCGGCGAGGCGATCACGGTACTCGCGCAGGAAATCCTCGAAACCGGGTGATCCGGCCTCTTCCTCGCCCTCGATGAAGACGGCGACGCCCAAGGAGGGTTCCTCCCCCGTGTGCTTGAAGAAGGCACGCAAGGCACCGATGTGGGCCATGACGCCGGCCTTGTCGTCGGCCGCACCGCGGCCCCACAGTCGGCCGTCCTTCTCGATGGCCTGAAAAGGTTCGGTGTTCCACAGTTCCCGCTTGCCCGGAGGCTGCACGTCGTGGTGGGCGTACAGAAGAATGGTGGGGTACCCCGGAGCCGGTGCCTTGCGGGCCACCACGGCCGGGTGGCCGGGTTCATCACCCTGATTTACGCGCAAAATGTCCACGCTGTCGAACGGCAACTCGGACAGCAGGTCCTTGACCGCTTCCGCGCTGCGCTCCAGGTCAGCGGGATCAAAGGATTCCCACGCCACACCGGGGATGGCCACGAGCTCGGAGAGCTCCCCCAGAAGTTGCTCGCGGGATCCGTTGACGGTTTCCCGCAGCGCATCGATGGTGTCCTGGGCCGGTGGAGTGAACTCGGTACTCATGTCCTCAACACTATCGCCGCCGTCCGGTTACGCGCCGATGGCACCGCGATGCCGCGTCTCGCGCGGACTCCGCTATCCTGGATCGGTGTTTGGACGCAAGAAAGCAGATGAATCCACGGGATCCACGGCCGTAGGCGCCTCGAGCGAGCCGGTGGAAACCACCCCCGCCGATGGCCGCAAGGGTCGCCCACTCCCAGCCGCAAGGAACAGGAAGCCGCGCGTAAGCGCCCCCTGGTCCCGGCCGATCGCAAGATCGCCAAGGCCGAATCGCGCCAGGCCGAGCGCGAGCGTCGCGCCGTGGCCAGGCTGGCATGGCCGCCGGCGATGAGCGCTACCTCGGTCCGCGCGACCGCGGTCCGCAGCGCCGCTTCGCCCGAGACTGGATCGACTCCCGCTTCAACATCGGCGAGTTCGTCCTGATCTTCTTGATCCTCATGTTGTTCATCCTGTTCCTGCCCAACCAGGCGATCGGATTGACCTTCATCTGGATCATGTACGGCTACATCGCACTGTGCGTGATCGATGCCTTCATCACCACAGCACGCATGCAATCGGCCATGCGCCGCAAGTTCGGTGAGGTGCAACGGGGCACCCGCTGGTACGCCGCGATGCGCACGTTCACCATTCGCCGCCTTCGCCTGCCCAAGCCGCAGGTTCGCCGCGGGGAACGCCCCGCCTAGGCCCGGAATTTCTCATCTGCGACAGCACACGGGACCCGCACCGATTCGGTGCGGGTCCCGTGTTCATTGTGTCTCGTCCTTCGTTGGCTCAAGGGAAGGGACTTAAGTCTCAGCCGCGAACGCGCCGCGCCGCCTTCTTGAGGCCACGATTGATGCGGGCCGCCCAGAACGGACCCTCGTACAGGAACGCCGTGTAGCCCTGCACCAGATCTGCACCGGCATCGAGACGCTCGATCACGTCCTCCGGGGTGGTCACCCCACCCACGGAGATCAGGGTCAGCCGGTCCCCCGCGTGCTGGCGCAGCATCTTCAGAACTTCCAGCGAACGACGCCGCACGGGTCGCCCGGAGAGCCCACCCGCACCACACGCGGTAATCTCGTCCTCGCTGCTGCGCAGGCCCAAACTTTCGCGGGCGATGGTCGTATTGGTGGCCACGATGCCGTCCAGCCCGAGGTCGAGGGCCAGCTCTGCAACCGCTTGGACATCGGCGTCCGCGAGGTCCGGTGCGATCTTTACCAGCAGGGGCACGTGGCGCCCGGTGACGGCGTCGGCTTCTTCACGTACCGCGCTGAGCAGCGGCCGCAGCGAATCGAGTTCCTGCAATTGCCGTAGCCCCGGAGTATTGGGCGAGGAAACGTTGACGACCAGGTAATCGGCGTACGGGGCCAATGCCCGCGTGCTCGTGACGTAATCCTCCACGGCGTCCTCGAGATCGACCACCTTGGTCTTGCCGATGTTCACTCCCACGATGGGACGCTCAAGCCCCGTCTTGAGGGACTGTTCACTCAGTGACTGTAAGGTCGCGGCCACGCGCGGGCGACCGCCTGCGCGCCGTCGTTGTTGAATCCCATGCGGTTGATGACCGCGCGGTCCTTGATCAGACGGAAGAGGCGGGGCTTGGGGTTGCCGGGCTGTGGCTGACCCGTGACGGTACCGATCTCCACGTGGCCAAAACCCAGATCCATGAGCGCGTGGGTGCCGGTGGCTCCCTTGTCGAAACCCGCGGCCAGACCGAACGCGGATGGGAAGCGAAGGCCCATGACCTCCACCGCACTTCCGGGATCGGGGCGGGTGAATTTATTCAGAATGGATCCGAGGCCGCTCCGGTGCACGACCTTGATGCCGGCGAAACCGAGGGTGTGGGCGAGTTCCGCATCCATCCAGGAGAACGCGACTTTGAAGAACGTGGGGTACAAGCGCATGGTGTCAGTTTTGCACACGCTCCGAGCCCTGAAGCCCGGGTGCTCTACGTGTCAAAGTCGCTTAAAGTCTGGATTGAGGGTTGCAAGATAACTCTCAACTACCCCTTGCGACTTTATCCACTGCTCCCCCGTAACGTCGGTCCCGGCTCGCATATTCTTCGACGGCGCGCCACAGCACCGTGCGATCAACGTCCGGCCACAGCACATCCAGGAACACGAGTTCCGCGTACGCGGATTGCCACAGCATGAAGTTGGAAATGCGCTGCTCTCCCGAGGAACGCAGAAACAGGTCGACGTCCGGGAGGTCGGGTTCGTCCAAGTATTGCTGCACGGTCGACTCGGAGATGGAGCGGGGGTCCAGCACACCGGATTGGATGTCCCGGCCCATGGCTGCTGCGGCGTCGGCGATCTCGGCACGGCCACCGTAGTTCACGCACATGGTCAGGGTGACCACGTCATTGTTCTTGGTTTCTTCCTCGGCGTGCTCCAGTCGGTTGATCACGGACTTCCACAGCTTGGGTCGGCGTCCGGCCCAGCGGACCCGGATTCCCCATTCCTGGAACGTGGGCAACTGGCGCTTCATGACGTCCCCGGTGAAGTTCATCAGGAACGCGACTTCTGAAGGCGATCGCTTCCAGTTCTCCGTGGAGAAGGCATAGGCCGAAACGTTGGGGATACCCATCTCGATCGCTCCGGCCACCACGTCCAGCAGAGCCCGCTCGCCTGCACGGTGCCCCTCGTTGCGCGGCAAACCGCGCTCATTGGCCCACCGGCCGTTGCCGTCCATCACCAGGGCTACGTGCTTGGGGACGAACTGCTCCGGGATGGCAGGGGGCTTGGCGCCACTCGGGTGTGCCGGAGGCGGGGAAAATCTGCTCACGCTCTGAGTCCTTTACTGAATCATTCGGTGCGTTCCACCAAGCTCAGGGAACGTACCGACCGTTCCATGTGCCATTGAATGTAGCTTGCCACCAGTCCCGCGGCGGCGCGGGCGGTCTTGGAATCCGCGGCGTCAATGGTTTCCCAGTCGCCCGCCAACAGTCCCTGGAGGAGCACGAAAGTGGCCTCGCTCGGTGCCGCAGACCCCGGCGGGCGGCACTGCGGGCACACCGCACCACCGATCGCTGCGGAGAAGGAGCGGTGGGGTCCTGGGGCGCCACACCGGGCGCAATCGACGAAACTGGGAGCCCATCCGGCGATCGACACCGCCCGCAGCAGGTAGGAATCCAGGGTGCGGCCGGGTTCGTGTAGCCCACGTGCCACAGCGGAGAGGGCGCCGATGAGGAGCTGGTAATGCTGTTGCGCGGTGTCGTAATCGTCCGCGGTCAGCTTCTCCGCGGTCTCCACCATGGCGGCGGCGGCCGTGTACTTGGCGTAATCGGAACCGATCTGCTCGCCGTAGGACCGCTTGCCCAATGCTTGGGAGACGATGTCCAGGGTGCGGCCCTGAACGAGTTGCAGCGTGGCCACGTTGAACGGTTCCAGGCGCGCACCGAAACGCGACGTGGTGCGGCGCACCCCCTTAGCCACCGCACGCACCTGTCCGTGCTCCTTGGTCAGCAGAATCACGATGCGATCGGCCTCGGCCAATTTATAGGTGCGGAGCACCACGGCCTCATCGCGATACGAGCGAGAAGCGAAAGTTGAACCGGCCACTCCCCTAGTCTCCCACGTTCTTCTGGCCGCTCGGGCGGCCACACGAAAGCGCCGACGCCGCTCGGCGGCCCTCCGTGCGGAAGGTCACCGAGCGGCGTCGGCGGCTAGCTCGAGGCAATGAGGGCTAGGCCTGCTCTGCCAACTGGGCGTCGCGAACGGCGCGGTTGATCGCGGAGATCACGGCCTTGAGCGAGGAGCGCGTGGTGTTGTTGTCCATGCCCACGCCCCACAGGACGCGGTCGCCCACGGCCAACTCCACGAAGCTCGCTGCCTGGGCATTGGCGGAGGCGGACATCGTGTGCTCCGAGTAGTCGAGCAGGCGAACGTCCACGCCCTCGGCGTTGAACAGCGAGATCAGCGCGTCGATCGGGCCGTTGCCCTGGGAGGTACGGTCGTGCCGCTGGCCGTCCACGTCCAGACCGATTTCCAGGACGGTGTTGCCCTCGTCCTCGGCGTGGGTGGACATGCTCGAGATGCGGTAGCGACCCCAGCGGTGATCGCCGCTCTCGCGGGCCGGCAGGTACTCGTCCGTGAAGATATTCCACAGCTGCTCGCCGGACACCTCCGAGCCGGAGTTTCCGTGAACTTCTGCACCACGCCGGAGAACTCGATCTGTGCACGGCGGGGCAGGTCCACTCCATACTCGCTCTTGAGCAGGTAGGCCACGCCGCCCTTACCGGACTGCGAGTTCACGCGGATCACGGCCTCGTAGCTGCGGCCGACGTCCTTGGGGTCGATGGGCAGGTAAGGAACGGCCCACTCCAGGTCGTTGACGCCCACGCCCTGTTCGGCGGCGTCCTTCTCCATGGATTCGAAGCCCTTCTTGATCGCGTCCTGGTGGGAACCGGAGAACGCGGTGAAGACCAGGTCGCCGCCGTACGGGCTGCGCTCGGGCACCGGCAGCTGATTGCAGAACTCCACGGTGCGGCGGATCTCGTCGATGTCGGAGAAATCGATCTCCGGATCCACGCCCTGGGTCAACATGTTCAGGCCCAGTGTGACCAGGTCCACGTTGCCGGTGCGCTCACCGTTGCCGAACAAGCAGCCTTCGATGCGATCCGCGCCGGCCAGGTAACCGAGTTCGGCGGCGGCCACGCCGGTGCCGCGGTCGTTGTGCGGGTGCAGCGAAATGATGATGTCGTCACGCTGGTACAGGTGGCGGCCCATCCACTCGATGGAGTCCGCGTAGACGTTGGGGGTGGCTTCCTCAACGGTGGCGGGCAGGTTGATGATCATCTGCCGGCCGTCACCGATCTCGAAGGTCTCGGCCACTTCGTTGCAGATGCGCGCCGCGAACTCCAGCTCGGTGCCGGTGTAGGACTCGGGAGAATACTCGTAGGTCACGTTGGTGTCCTTGAGCTGCTCCTCGTACTTCATGCACAGGCGAGCACCGGTCAGGGCGATGTCTACAATGCCGTCCATATCCTGCTTGAACACCACGCGGCGCTGCAGCCGGGACGTGGAGTTGTACAGGTGCACGATCGCGTTGGGTGCGCCCTCGATGGCCTGGTAGGTGCGCTCGATCAGGTGCTCACGGGACTGCGTCAGAACCTGAATGGAGACGTCTTCGGGAATGCGATCTTCTTCGACCAGCTTGCGGACGAAATCGAAGTCGATCTGCGAGGCCGAGGGGAAACCCACCTCGATCTCTTTGAATCCCATGCTGACCAACAGCTCGAACATCTTGAGCTTTCGGGTGGGATCCATGGGCTCGATCAGAGCCTGGTTACCGTCACGCAGGTCCACCGCGCACCACCGGGGTGCCTTGGTGATGACCTTGTCGGGCCAGGTGCGGTCCGACATGTCGAACGGGAAATTCTGCTGGTACGGCGTGTACTTGTGCACGGGCATACCGGAGGGACGCTGCAAATTCTTCACGAAAAGCGGGCCTTTCAATAAATACGAGATAGGGCCGGCACCACGAAACTCCGCAGCGGGTAGGTCGGCCGTCCGTCAGATGGGTGAGGCCCCGCTGCGGCACATAAGCAGGAGTCGCACGTTCCCTGGCCGCATGTGATCCAACGTACCACTTGGGTGGGCCGGGCCTGGAAAATGCGCGCAATCATGTCGACGGCGCTCGGGCACTGACGACGGAGCGTCACCGCTCTACGGGGCTACCGTCGGGCATGGCTCCGTCCGGTGGGTTCTGTCCAAGCAGTACGGACCGCGAGTTCCGTCCAAACGGCACGGCCCGCGCGTTCCGACCAGGCGGTGAGCCCCGTCAGTCCTGGCAGGTGAACTGCTCAGCCGTCTGCCCCTGCAGCTCATCCGGCAGCGCACCGGAGAGGTCCAGCTTGTCGCCGGAGGTGAAGTCCTGGCCGATGGAGACGCGCAGCCCCTCCAGCTCGTAGTCGGCCACGAGCTGGCTGTCCGGGACACCCAGCAGCGCCGCTAGATCATCGGCCGCGGTGGCCCACGAGGGGTTGTAGAAGATCTGCGTACCGGCCAGTGCGGTTCCGGTGCGGCTGGTTTCCGCCTGGGTGTAGCCCGATTCGGCGAGCAGTTCGCGGATCTCGCTGCCACGATCCGGGTCCCCCGAGCGATTGGCAATCGTGAGCGGGACCAACGAGGGCTGCACCTGCGGCGTCCATTCTTCCGAGGCGTCCTCGGTTGCGGACGGTTCTGGTGCGGTGGTGGGACCAGCGGGCGCTACGGTTTCTTCGAGTGCGGTACCCGGCGCGGCATCGGAGGTGGCCTGAGCTCGGTGGGCTCCGCGGCGGCGTCGTTCTCCTGACCAGCTTCAGTTTCCTGGCCGGCGTCGGTGGCCGCCCCGGAGGCTTCAGGCGACGGCGCTGCATCGGTCACGGCACGATCCTCCTGGAGTGTATCGAAGAGCCGCTCGGCCGGTTCCTCGTCCAGGACGAGCCGGTTGGGGTCCTCGGGATTCGGAACGTTGGGAACGGTCACGAAAGCGATCCGCCCCAGGTCGATCCCCGCAAAGGTTCCCCCGATCCCCACGAGCGTGGGCAGGGAGGTGAGGCCCTCGTCCACGTGCAGGTTCTGGGTCATGACCTCTGCAATCCGGTAGAGCTGCGGCAGGTTGTTCAGCGTGCCGTCGCCCTGAATCTTGCGGGTGAGCGAGGCCAGGAAGGACTGCTGCGAACGGATGCGGGATTCATCGCCGCCGTCGCCGAAGGCTGCGCGGGAACGGAGGAACGCCAAGGCCTGATCGCCCTCGACCGAGGAGATACCCGCCGGAAGTTTCAGGCCGGACTTGGGGTCGTCCACCGGGCGGTTCACGCACACCTGCACGCCGCCCACGGTGGACGAAAGCTCCTTGACGGCATTGAAATCCGCGAGCATGAAGTGATCGATGTCCACACCGGCCATCTCGTTGACCGTGGCCACGGTGCACCCCGGGCCGCCGTTCTCCACTGCGGAATTGATCATGTCCCGGTGCGCGGGGAACACTTCCCCGGACTCAGGATCCGTGCACTTGGGAATGTCCACGATCAGGTCACGCGGGAAGGACACCACGGTCACCGCGTCACGGTTCTCCGTGACGTGCACGAGCATCATGACGTCCGTGCGTCCGGAGGCGTCGTCCTCATCGCCGTATTCGGCGTTCCCCGAACCGGTGCGCGTATCCGATCCCATGACCAGGATGTCCAGCGGGCCCTCGCCCACTTCGGACGAGCCGTCCGAGAGG
The DNA here is from genome assembly GCF_000286355.1 of Kocuria atrinae C3-8. Taxonomy (GTDB): domain Bacteria; phylum Actinomycetota; class Actinomycetes; order Actinomycetales; family Micrococcaceae; genus Kocuria; species Kocuria atrinae_A. Next base: position 28,495 of record NZ_AJXN01000008.1, read on the forward strand.
TTCAGCGGGCTGCTGTCCAGGTTGCTGCTGAGCCGCAGTGCCGCGACTCCCCCGATGCCGAACACGGCAATCAGACCGAACACGACCAGGATGGCCGCAATCTTGCGTGCGGACGGGCGGTGATCCCGGGAGCGGTGATGCCGACCCGTTTGCTTGAGCTTGATGTGCTCGAACTCGCGGTCCTCGTGCAGTGACTGACGACGCGTGGTGGGAGTGTCCCAGGGCGCAGTTTCACGGGACGCGTTCCTGTCGCGGCCGTGTGTGCTGCGTGAATCCACTGAGTAAGTCTCCTGTATCGGTACGTGGCGCCGTGCTGGGCCCCAGACAGATTAGTGAGGTTTCCCTAATCCCACCTGAGAACGGTTGCGAGGATCAGAATCCCAAGCGCGATAATTGTTTGGGATCCCGCTGCCATTCCTTGGCGACCTTCACGTGCAGGTCCAGGTACACCTTGGTGCCGAGCAGGGCCTCGATCTGGGTGCGGGCCTTGGTGCCGATCTCCCGCAGCCTGGAGCCTCCCTTGCCGATCACGATGGCCTTTTGCGAAGGCCGTTCGACGAACAAGCTCGCGTGGACGTCCAGCATGGGGTTGTTCGCTGCGCGGCCCTCGCGTTCGGAAGCCTCGTCCACGACCACGGCCAACGAGTGGGGCAGTTCGTCGCGCACGCCCTCCAGCGCGGCTTCACGAATCAACTCGGCCATCATGGTGATCTCGGGTTCGTCCGTGAGCTCACCGTCCGGATACAGCGGAGGGGATTCCGGCATGAGGCTCACGAGCAGCGACGCGAGTTCCTCGACCTGGAAGCCGTCCTTGGCACTCACCGGGATCACGTCCGTCCAGCCGGGTTCGGGTTGGCCGGCGCGTCCCGACTCGTTCACGGAGGCGACGTTCGAGGACGACGCCGCGCGGCGGCGTCGTCGTTGCTCGCGCTGGGCCTGCTCCTCGGCCATGACCTCGCGGCCCAGTTCGGTGACCGCAACCAACTGCTCGGCGAGCTTGTCGCGCGGCACCGAATCCGCCTTGGTCACGATGGCGACCACTGGATTGCGACCGGCCGCGGCGGCCACCTGTTGAGCGATGTACCGATCGCCCGGGCCGACTTTCTGATCGGCCGGAATGCAGAATCCGATCACGTCCACTTCGCCCAGGGTCTCGGCGACCACGTCGTTGAGCCGCTGCCCCAATAGGGTGCGGGGCCGGTGCAGTCCGGGGGTGTCCACCAGGATCAGCTGGCCGTCCTGGCGATGCACGATGCCGCGAATCGTGTGACGGGTGGTCTGGGGGCGGTTGGAGGTGATCGCAACCTTCCGGCCCACCAGGGCGTTGGTCAGCGTGGACTTGCCCACGTTGGGGCGGCCCACGAACACGGCAAAGCCCGCGCGGAACTGTTGCTCGGGGGTGTCCTGATGATCCTCAGACATCAACGTGTCCTTTCGCAAAGCATTGGGCGGGGGCTACTTCATCGTTTCGACGGGGGCATCGCGCCCCAAAAACTCTTCGAGCAAACCTCGCTGCAGGGTGAACATGGCTTCTCGTTCACCCTCTTCCACGTGGTCGTGCCCGAGGAGGTGGAGCATGCCGTGCACGGTCAACAGGCACAGTTCGTCCTGTGTGCTGTGCCCGGCCGCTTCCGCCTGACGTTCGGCTACGGGTGGGCACAACACGATGTCCCCCAGGACGCCCAGGCTCAATTCCGTTTCGGTGCCAGCCGTCAGCTCGTCCATGGGGAAGGACATCACGTCCGTGGCACCGGGCAGGTCCAGCCACTGGACGTGCAGCTCGGCCATCTGGTCCTCGTCAACCACGGAAATGGACAGCTCGGTGTCCGGGTGGATGTGCCACCGTTTGAACGCGAGTTCCGCCAGCGCCGTCAACTGCTCCGGGTCCACCGCGCGGTAGGCGGCGGGGAAGGTGGCCTGTTCCTCCGGGGTCTCCCACGGGGTGTCGATGGAGACGCTCATGCCTGTTGGTCCGGCTGCTGGGCCGATTCGGCCGCCGCTGAACGGCGCTCGTCCTTACGGCGGCGCCTTTCGTTGCGGTGCCGGTTGGTGGTGTCGAACCTGTCGTAGGCGGACACGATCTCACCCACCAGTTCGTGGCGCACCACGTCCTGGGCGGTCAGCTCACAGAACGCGATGTCGTCGATGTGCTGCAGCACGTGCTGAACCTGTCGCAGCCCCGAGGACGTACTACCCGGGAGGTCCACCTGGGTGACGTCGCCGGTGACCACGATGCGCGAGCCGAAGCCCAGGCGCGTGAGGAACATCTTCATCTGTTCCGGCGTGGTGTTCTGGGCCTCGTCAAGAATCACGAAGGCGTCATTGAGCGTGCGGCCGCGCATGTAGGCCAGCGGAGCCACCTCAATGGTTCCCGCTTCCATGAGACGCGGAATGGACTCGGGGTCCATCATGTCGTGCAGTGCATCGTAGAGCGGGCGCAGATAGGGATCGATCTTGTCGTTGAGCGACCCCGGCAGGAATCCCAGCCGTTCGCCCGCCTCGACAGCGGGGCGCGTGAGGATGATCCGATTGACCTCTTTGGACTGCAAAGCGCGCACGGCCTTGGCCATGGCCAGGTAGGTCTTACCCGTACCGGCAGGGCCCACACCGAAGACCACGGTGTGCTCGTCGATCGCGTCCACGTAGTGCTTCTGGTTCACGGTCTTGGGCCGAATGGTCTTACCGCGGGTCGACAGGATGCTCGTGGCGAGCGCACTTGCGGGGCGCATGCCCTCGGCTTCGCGCAGCATGCGCGTCACGCGCATGACGGTGCGCTCGGTGATTTCCGTTCCGCGTTGAGCAAGGACCACGAGTTCTTCGAGCAGCGCGGCCGCGGAACGGGTGTCGGCGACGGGCCCTTCGAACGCGACGTCAACATCGCGCACGGTGATCCGGACATTCGGGAAGTTCTGTTCCAAGAGGCGCAGTGTGGCATCTGCCTGTCCGAGAGCTCGCAATGCGGTGTCCCGATCTGGCATGTGAACCACAACTCGAGTGTGGCCTGGTTGGTCTTGGGGGTTCGGATCGACCCCGGAAACTTGATCAGTCATTGGGGTCAAGCCTACCGCCCGTTGCCACCCCTTGTTGTGTTGCAGGTTGGTAACGGTTTCCCTCAGGACGCACTTCTGGGTTCAGCCCCACCTGTAACTGTGGGTATCTTTGTCCACCGGTGACAAACTTGTACGTTCTGCGCGCCTCACGACGTGTGTGGAGACAACAGCTACAGCTCATACCGGGGTGGTGAACACATGAAACACAGGCATTATTCTGCCCGCAGGCCGGTGGCCGTCCTATCCGTAGGCCTCGCTCTGACCCTGGGTCTGTCAGCCTGTGGCTCCGCCGCCGATCGAGCGACCAATGCTTCCAGTACCGCACCCAGGATCGCCTCCGCGCCCATGAGCACGGACAACGCCTACGAAGGCGTTGCCACCGAGCAGACACCGGTCTACTGGGCCGGCAGTGGGGACGAAGCCCGGTATCTTTTCCGTGAGTTCCGCACCGCAGCCAATGCGGACACCGTGGATCCCGTGGCCGAGTCGGTGGTCATGATGACCACCCTGTCTCCGTTGGACGAGGACTACCGGTCCATGTGGACTCCCGTGGAAAACGTGGGTACCTCCGTGTCCCCGGATGGCACCATCACCGTGGATTTGCCCTCCAACGCCTTCGCGAGCCGGCTCTCCGCCGAGGACGCAGAACTCGCTCTCCAACAACTCGTCTACACCGTGTCCGCTGCCGCCGTGACCGCAGGCCTTCTGGATGCCGCTACCGCCAAGGAAGTTCGCGTGCTGGTGGATGGTGAATCCGGGTACAAGGCTTTCGGCTCCGTGGACCTCGACGAACCGATCACCCGCGACGCGTCCATCGCGGCACCGGTGTGGCTCATCGATCCCCAGACCAACACGGAATCGGGACAGCCCATGACGATCTTCGGCAGGGTACTCCCGGACTTCGCCTCGGCACGTTGGGAAGTCATTCCGCAGGGTGACAATGAGGCTGTCAAGTCCGGCGAGATCTCGCAACCGAGAAACACCCCCGCCTCGACCGCCGGTACAGAGTTCCGCGTACCCGTGGAGGTTCCGGCCGGCGACTACACGGTGCGGGTCACGGGTGAAAATGAGGACGGCGACGTGATCACCGACGATCACGCGGTCACGGTCGTCGAGGACTGACAGTCCCCCAAGTCCGCGTCACGCAGAACGGAACACTGCTCCGAGAGTTCTGAGCCGCGAGATGTTGGATGTTCAGGCCCAGCGGCCGGTCACAGCAGATAACGCAGCGAGAGCCGCCGGTCCCGCCGTGGAGGCGCGCATGACCTCGTTTCCGAGTTTCAGGGGCCGCGCCCCTGCCGCAACGAACCGCTCGAGCTCCTGATCGCTGATCCCGCCCTCGGGTCCCACGATGAGTCCAATCGACTCGACGCCGGTGAACTCATCGGATGAGAGACCGCCCCAGGAGAAGTCCGAGGACTCGTGCAGGACGAACCACCGCGTCTCGGCCTGCTCCTGAATCAAGGCGGCCAGGCCGTTGGAGTTCACGTGCTCGCCGAGCTCCGGCCAGCGAGCACGCCGTGATTGCTTGGCAGCGGCGGTCATCGTGGACTGCCACTTGGCCAGGGTCTTGGCGGCGCGTTCGGGCTTGAGCCGCACAATGCTGCGGTCCGCCTGCCATGGGATCACGCGGTCCACGCCCAGTTCGGTCGCGCTTTCGGCCGCCTGTAGATCGCGGTCGCCCTTGGCCAAAGCCTGCACCAGAACGAATTCGGTAGCGGGTGCGGGCTCGTGCGTCACGGACGCGACGCGCACGGTCATGGAGTCTTTCTCGCCGTTCAAGAATTCGCACGAGGCCCGAGTGCCCGCCCCATCCACCAGATCGACAGTCTCACCCGACCGCATCCTACGCACGGTCACGGCGTGACGCGCCTCGGCGCGGTGAGGACGAACTTCTCACCGGCGCTGGCTGCGCTCAGCTCACCGGGATCGGCGAAAAAGACCGGATCCGTCACAGATCGTTGAACCGATCCTTGAGCCGGGAGAAGAAACCACCGGAGGACGGCGTGTTCACGGTGGTCGCATCCGTGCGGCGCTCATTGCGCAGGGTGGCCAACTGTTCGAGCAACTCGCGCTGCTCGGAGTTGAGGTCCTGCGGAGTCTCCACCTCGATATGCACCTGCAAGTCACCGCGGCCCTTGCCGCGCAAGTGGGTCACACCCAGGTCCTCGAGGGTCACGGTGGCACCCGACTGGGTGCCCGCAGCGACGTCGACGTCCCGAGCGCCGTCGAACGTCTCGAGCTGGACCGTGGTACCCAAGGCGGCCGAGGTCATGGGAATGCGAATACGCGCGTGGAGGTCGTCGCCTTCGCGGTGGAAGGTGGGGTCCGGATCGACCTTGAGTTCCACGTAGAGGTCGCCGTTGGGTCCGCCGGCGGTGCCGGCCTCGCCCTGGCCCGAGAGTCGGATGCGGTTGCGGACTGGATGCCGGCGGGGATCTTGATGGTGAGCGGGCGGCGATCGCGCACGCGGCCCTCGCCGTAGCACTCGTGGCACGGGTTCTCGATCACGGTGCCGAAGCCGTTACACGAGGCACACGGTGCCTGCGTGGTGACCACGCCCAGGATCGACTGCTTCTGGTACTGCATGTGCCCGGAGCCGCGGCACATGGAGCACGTGGTGGGGCTGGTGCCGGGCTGGCAGCACGAACCCTCACACGTGGGGCAGACCACCGCGGTGTCCACGGTGATGTCCTTCTCGACACCGAACACGGCGTCCTTGAGGGAGATGCGCACGTTGATGAGTGCGTCCTGACCTGCCGGGTGCGCGACTGGGGGCCGCGCTGGCGGCTGCACCGGCGCCTGGAAGAACGTTTCGAAGATGTCCGCGAAGCCGAAGCCCGAGCCGGGGAAGCCCCCGCCGAATCCGGTGTCGGTTCCGTTCTCGTTACCCGTGGCGTCGTAAACGCGGCGCTTCTCGGGGTCGGCCAGGACGTCATTCGCGTGCGAGACGCGCTTGAATTCTTCGGCCGCCTCCGGGGAGGGATTCACGTCCGGGTGGAGTTTGCGGGCCTTCTTGCGGTAGGCGCGCTTGATCTCTTCCGGGCTGGCGTCCCGGGTCACGCCCAGGGTTTCGTAGTGATCGCTCACGATGGAATCGATTCTTCTTTCGTCAGTGTGTTTTTCTCAACGCGGATGGGGAACGGTGCCACGGCGGGCGCCGCTACTCCCCCAGCGTGTGGGACAAATAGCGCGCCACGCGCGGACCGCGGCCATGGTGGAGGGGTAATCCATTCGGGTGGGGCCCACCACGCCCAGTTTGGACACAGATTCTGGGCCGTAGCCGGTGGCCACCACGGAAGTTTCCGCGAGCGGATCGTCGGTACTGTCCGATCCGATGCGCACGGCCACACCACGAGCATCCTGTTGCATCTCTGACAACAATCGCAGCATGACCACTTGTTCCTCAAGTGCTTCGAGCACGGGACTAATACTGAGAGCAAAGTCACCGCTGAACCGGGCCAGGTTGGCCGTGCCGGCCATGACCAGTCGGTGGTCTTCCGACGACGCCGCGAGGGTCGCGAGTGCCTCGGCCACCACGGTGCCGGCCTCGGCGAGTTCCGCCGGCAATTGCTGCACCAGGTTGGCGGTGGCTGCGGGCACATCCTGCAGCGGACGCCCCACCACCGAGGCCAGAACTCGGGCGCGCAGTTCCATGAGTTCGTGCTCGGGCAGCGCTCGGCTGACTTCCACGATGCGCTGCAGCACCCTGCCGGACGTGGGAATGAACACCACCAGCAGGGAGGTCCCGCCCACGTCCACGAGCTCGACATGGCGCAGCGTGGTGCCGGATGCCGCGGGGTACTGGATCACGGCGACCTGGTGCGTCAGCTGGGCGAGCAACCGAACGGTACGTTCCATCGCGTCGTCCAGGTCGTCCGCGCCGTCCAGGAAGGACTGGATGGCTCGCTTCTGCGGCGACGACAGCGGGCGCACCGACGCAATCTGGTCCACGAACGTCCGGTAGCCCTTGTCCGTGGGGATGCGACCCGAGCTGGTGTGCGGTGCCACGATCAGGCCGTCCTCCTCCAGCGCCGCCATGTCGTTGCGGACCGTGGCGGAGGAGACCCCCAGTTGGTGCCGTTCCACCAGGGCCTTGGAACCGACGGGCTCCCGCGAATGCACGTAGTCCTCGACAATCGCTCGCAAAATTTCTGCTCTGCGCGGCTGACTCATTCGTGTCACCTCCCCGGCGTGTACGGACGCGGACCTTGCCCATCGACCGTGAATCACGGTCATCGTCACAATTTTGGCACTCAATGATTGACAGTGCTAATTCACATCAGTTTAGCGCCGTCCGACCGGGACGCCATTTGGTACGCTCGCGGCTGATCATCCACCCCGCACGTGAGGACGGCGCATCGTGACAGCATCCGGTTGGAACTGGGGCCCGCAGGATTTCAGCAGCCCGTCGGTGGCTCGTACCGGTCCCGTTTCACGCGAGACCGCTCTCGAACCCGGCATGGTCCTCGAGGATGCCCAGACCGGTTGGGTGGGCGCGGCCGTCAGCCTGGAGACCATCGGCGGGATGCGCGTGGTCGGACTGGAAGACCGGCACGGCAAGATCAAGACTTTCCCCCTGGGCCCGGGTTTTCTTCTGGACGGTGAGCCCATCAAACTCGGTCCTCCCGCGCGGAAGACGGGCCCCAAGAAACCCGCCCGCACCCGTTCCGGTTCGGTGGCGGTCGAGGGCTTACGAGCCGGCGTGGCCAAGGAATCCCGGATCTGGGTGGAGGGCTATCACGACGCCGAACTGGTCGCCAAGGTCTGGGGCCACGATTTGGCGGTCGAAGGCATCGTGGTGGAACCGCTCCACGGCATAGATGACCTCCCGGCGGCGGTACGCGATTTCAACCCCGGCCCCAAGCGGCGGCTCGGCGTTCTGGTGGACCACCTGGTGACGGGGTCCAAGGAATCCAAGATCGCAGCGGACGCCCTGCGCGTTCCCGGAGCCCAGGGCAATCTGCTCGTGCTCGGCCACCCCTACGTGGATATTTGGCAGGCCGTGAAGCCTTCGGTTCTGGGTTTGCAGGAATGGCCCGTGATCCCGCGCGGAATCGACTGGAAAACCGGCATGGCCAAGGCGCTGGGCCTCCCCCACAAGACACCTGCGGACATCGGTCAGGCCTGGCAGCGGATCCTGGCCCGCGTGGACTCCTACTCGGACCTCGAGCCATCGCTGCTGGGACGGGTCGAGGAACTCATCGATTTCCTCACGGCCCCGCAGTAGATCCCTCTAGTCACACACCATCCGGGCCTCTCACACAACCGCACCGTTCAGTGCCGACTGTCCGGTTGCGGGGTGGTGCGGATAACACCGCCGATTCAGCCCGGACACAGCCTGCGACCCCTAGAATGGACCGAATACTTCAAGCGCAGCCTCACGCTGCACTACGGGCTCGTTGCCCCGGAAAGAGACACCAGTGGTTGATCAAGCAGCACCCGCCCGTTCCGGTTCACGACCTGCACCCTCGAACGGCCCAGCCTTCGAGAGCATCCCCGCGCAGGCCGAACCCCTGGATATCTCCCAGGACAAGCAGTGGGCCACTCTCGCGCACCTGGGCGGTGTGGCCGGTGCCCTGCCCAGTTACCTGATTCTGCGGAGCGTAGGCGATCGCGGGCCGTTCACACGGCAGGAATCCCGAGAGGCACTCAACTTCTCCTTGCTGCCCACCGTGGTCATCCTGGCGTGCATCGCGCTGGCGTTGATTCCCGCCGTGGGCTGGATCTTCGCGCTGCTGGCGGCCCTCACGTGGGTGCTGCTCGCCGTGCAGTCGGTCATCGCCGGGATCAAGGTCAACCAGGGCGAGCCCTACCAGTACCGAGGCAACACGAACCTGTACGACAAGCTGCAGACCAAGCGTTCCGCTCAGGCCTGATCGCCCCACAAGTCGAACAAGAATTAACGACGCCGCCGCGTCCGGATTGCTCCGGACGCGGCGGTTTTCATTCGCGGTTCGTTTTAGTGCCCTGTGATCTACGTGGGGGTGGCGCTCCACTTCGAGGCAGCGCCCGACGAGCTCTTCGTCACCAATCCCTGTGCATCACCAGTCGAGCAGGCGACGGGTCACGGCGTCGGCCATGAGACGACCCTGGTCGGTGAGAATCACGCGCCCGGCGATCGCCGCGGGCCCGTCCACCCAACCGTCCGCGATGAGCCCAGCTACCGCGTTCCGTCCCTCGGGACGCAAGCTCGAGGTCTCCAGGCCTTCGTGGATCCGGATCCCCAGCATGACGTGCTCAAGGTACTGGGTGTCCGGGTCCAGGGTTTCGCGACCCACGGCCGGTGAGAGTCCCTCGCGGATCTTGTTCGTGTACGGCAGCGGATGCTTGATGTTCCACCAGCGCACGCCGTCCATGTGCGAGTGCGCACCGGGGCCAATGCCCCACCAGTCCTGGTTCCGCCAGTACGCGATGTTGTGAGCGCTGCGGTTCTGCTCGGCGCTGCGGCCTTCGGCGGCGCGGGACCAGTTGGAGACCTCGTACCACTCGAATCCGGCCTCGCGCAGCAGACGATCGGCCAGGATGTACTTCTCGGCCTGATCATCGGGATCCACCTGGGGAACCTCCCCGCGCCTGATCTGTGCGGCGAGCTTGGTGCCGTCCTCGATGATCAGCGAATACGCGGAGATGTGGTCGGGTTCCAGCTCCAGGGCGGCCTCGACGGAGCGTTGCCAATCCGCCACAGACTCCCCCGGTGTGCCGTAAATCAGGTCCACGCTGGCCGACAGCCCCGCCTTGCGCGCCCCGGCCACCGCCATCGGCACATTGGCCGGGGTGTGGGTACGTTCCAAGACTTTCAACACGTGCGGCACGGCGGACTGCATCCCGAAGGACACCCGGGTAACCCCCGCATCAGCGAGGACCTCGAACGTACGATCCGTGACCGAATCCGGGTTGGCTTCACCGTGACCTCGGCGTCCGGGGCCAGCCCAAAGCTCTCTCTGGCTTGCGTCAGCACATCGGCGAGGTTCTCGGCGGGCAGCAGCGTGGGCGTTCCGCCGCCGAAGAACACGCTGTGCAGCGGGCGCGAGGGTGCCCCAGCGGCGTCGAGAACGGAACGGCCGAAGCGGACTTCCGCGGCGGCGTCGTGATGGTAATCGTCACGGGACACGTCCGGGCCCAGTTGGGACATCGTGTACGTGTTGAAGTCGCAGTAACCGCAGCGCACCGCGCAGAACGGGACGTGCACGTACAAGCTCAGCGTGCGTTCGCCCGCCCGGGCCACGGCACTCGAGGTAGGGACCCGTCCGCGGGAGCCGGGTCCCCTTCGGGCTGAGCGGGCATTACTTCTTCTTGTCCTTGCCCGACTCTTCGTCGGAGGACAGCGCGGCCACGAAGGCTTCCTGGGGAACCTCCACGCGGCCCACCATCTTCATGCGCTTCTTGCCTTCCTTCTGCTTCTCGAGCAGCTTGCGTTTACGGGAGATATCGCCGCCGTAGCACTTGGAGAGCACGTCCTTGCGGATCGCACGAATGTTTTCGCGCGCGATGATCCGCGAGCCGATGGCCGCCTGAATGGGCACCTCGTACTGCTGGCGCGGGATCAGGTTCTTGAGCTTGCCCGTCATGACCACACCGTAGGAATAAGCCTTGTCCTTGTGGGTGATCGCGCTGAATGCGTCCACCTGTTCGCCCTGCAGCAGGATGTCCACCTTGACCAGGTCGGCGGCCTGTTCGCCGTCCGCCTTCCAGTCCAGGGACGCGTAACCGCGGGTCTTGGACTTGAGCAGGTCGAAGAAGTCGAACACGATTTCCGCGAGCGGCAGACGGTAACGCAGCTCCACGCGGTCCTCGGACAGGTAGTCCATGCCCTTCATCTCGCCGCGCTTGGACTGGCACAGCTCCATGACGGCGCCGATGAACTCGGACGGCACGAGCACCGTGGCCGAGACCATGGGCTCGCGGATCTCGTTGATGCGACCTTCCGGGAACTCGGACGGGTTGGTCACCTCGGTCTCCGTGTTGTCCTCGAGCGTCACGTTGTAGGACACCGACGGCGCGGTGGAGATCAGGTCCAGGTTGAACTCGCGTTCCAGGCGGTCACGGGTGATCTCCAGGTGGAGCAGACCCAGGAAGCCGCAACGGAAGCCGAAGCCCAACGCGGTGGAGGTCTCGGGTTCGTAGACCAGAGCGGCGTCGTTGAGCTGGAGCTTTTCGAGCGCGTCGCGAAGGACGGGGTAATCCGAGCCCTCGACCGGGAACAGGCCCGAGAAGACCATGGGCTTGGGGTCTTCGTAACCGCCCAGGGATTCCTCGGCGGGCTTGATGTGGGAGGTGACCGTATCGCCCACGCGGGACTGGCGGACGTCCTTCACACCGGTGATCAGGTAACCGACCTCGCCCACGCTCAGTCCCTTGGAGGGGATGGGCTCGGGGGAAATCACACCGATCTCCAGCATTTCGTGGGCCGCGCCGGTGGACATCATGCGGATGCGTTCGCGGGGCTTGAGGGTGCCGTCCACCACGCGCACGTAGGTGACCACACCGCGGTAGGTGTCGTACACGGAGTCGAAGATCATCGCGCGCGAGGGTGCGTCCTTGACGCCCTGGGGCGGAGGGACATCCTGCACGATCTTGTCCAATAGTGCTTCCACGCCCATGCCTGTCTTGCCCGATACGCGCAGCACTTCTTCCGGCTCCACGCCGATCAGGTTCGCCAGTTCTTCCGCGTACTTGTCCGGCTGAGCCGCGGGCAGGTCGATCTTGTTGAGCACAGGAATGATCGTGAGATCGTTCTCCAGCGCAAGGTAGAGGTTCGCCAGCGTCTGGGCTTCGATGCCCTGCGCGGCGTCCACCAACAAAAGGGTGGCTTCGCACGCGGCCAGCGAACGGGACACCTCGTAGGTGAAGTCCACGTGCCCGGGGGTGTCGATCATGTTCAGCGCGTAATCGGTGCCGTCCACGTTCCACGGCATGCGCACTGCCTGAGACTTGATGGTGATACCGCGCTCACGCTCAATGTCCATGCGGTCCAGGTATTGGGCCTTCATCTGCCGCGGGGTCACCACACCGGTGGCCTGCAGCATGCGGTCAGCCAGCGTGGACTTACCGTGGTCGATGTGAGCGATGATGCAGAAATTTCTGAGCACCGAGGGGTCGGTCGAGGCGGGTGCCGGTGGATTGACGGCCAACGGTGACACAGGCGGTCCTTTCATTCTCAGGATGACTCCCCAGTTTCCCACGTTCCGTTCGGATGGGCGAACCGGGCATCCTTGACTCACAGGCAGCGTGGTGCGCGCCGCCACTAGACTCGTGCGCATGGCAGATTTCATGCGCCTCGCGCGCCAGGGCCTCCGCGCCTACCGCATGTACAAACGAGTGTCCGGTTCCATGCAGCAGAACCGCGGCCAGGACTCCCGCCCGGACATGCAGCAGCGTCCGACGCCGCAGCAGGGCCAGTACGAGCCTCAGGGCCGGTATGAGCCGCGTGGTCAATACCAGGCGCCTACCTCTCAGCCCTCCTCGGGTGGTCGGTTGTCCAAACCGTATCTCGGTGACTGGACCGGGCCCGTGAACCCGCACTACGACCCCCATCCGGACGGTCGCCGGATCCGGGTGAGGTCGTGTGGACCTGGGTGCCGTTCCAGGAGGATTACACCCAGGGCAAGGACCGTCCCGTATTGATCGTGGATCGCGCCGGCGATTACTTGCTGTGCCTGATGCTCACGTCCAAGGACTACGACAACGCGTCCTACAACGATCCGAACTTCGTGGATGTCGGAACCGGAACCTGGGATCGCCAGGGCCGCCCCTCCGAAGCTCGTCTGAATCGCGTGATCCCCGTGCTCGCCGCGGACATCCGCCGCGAAGGTGCCGTGCTGGACCGCAATCGCTTTGACGACGTGGCCCGGGAACTCGGGAACCGGCGCTGAACACGATGATCTGATAAGCTTTATCGCTGTGTGTCCGCGCTGGTCGTCGGGCACAGCGGATGGTTGCCACCGAGAATCCCCACTCTCACACTCAGTCGATGATCATCCGTGAGCCCTCACTGACCGAAATTCCGTGAACAGTTTTAGGAGTTATACGTGGCCAACATCAAGTCGCAGAAGAAGCGCATCCTCACCAACGAGAAGGCTCGCCTGCGCAACAACGCTTACAAGTCCGAGCTGAAGACCCTGATCCGCAAGGTCAACGACGCCATTGGCGCTTCCGACAAGGACGCCGCCGAGTCGAACCTGCGCATCGTGTCCCGCAAGCTGGACAAGGCCGTGTCCAAGGGCGTTCTGCACAAGAACACCGCGGCCAACAAGAAGTCCGGCCTGGCCAAGAAGGTCTCCAAGATCTGATTCAGCCTCAGCTGACAGCCTGAGAGCCCGGTACCTCGAGGTACCGGGCTCT